>CAIVAS010000104.1 GCA_903903975.1 uncultured Burkholderiales bacterium | reverse complement strand
CCGGGCATCATCCGAACCAGGTCCTGGCGCACCGCCATGAAGGCGGCGTGCGGCCCGCCATTGCCAAGCGGCACGCCAAAGCGCTGCGCCGAGCCGATCGCGATATCGGCACCCATTGCGCCTGCCGATCGCACCAGCAGGGCGGCCAGCGGATCGACGCCGATCGAGAGCTTGCCGCCGGCGGCATGCAGCGCGTCGGCCAGCGGTGCGACATCGCGCAGGCGCCCGAAGGTACCCGGGCACTGCACATGCGCACCGAAGACGGTGGCGGCATCGAAGGCGTGGGCGTCGGCCACCACCACCTCGATGCCCATCCAGCGGGCGCGGGTGCGGATCACCGCAATCACCTGCGGATGCACGGCTGCGTCGACCAGAAAGCGGTTCGATGTATGGCGCGAGGCGCGCCTGAGCACGCCCATCGCTTCGGCCGCCGCACTCGCCTCATCGAGCAGCGAGGCATTGGCCACCGGCAGCCCGGTCAGGTCGATGATCATCTGCTGGAAATTCATGAGCGACTCGAGGCGACCCTGCGCGACCTCGGCCTGATAGGGCGTGTAGGCGGTGTACCAGCCAGGGTTCTCGAGCAGGTTGCGCCGGATCGGTTCGGGCGTGATCGTGCCGTGATAGCCGGCGCCGATGTAGCTGCGCCAGACCTGGTTGCGCTCGGCGATGCCGGCAAGTTCAGCCAGCGCCGCGGCTTCGGTGGTCGGCTCAATGATCGACAGCGGCAGATCGCGAAGGATGTTGGCCGGAATGGTGTCGCGGATCAGATCATGGCGGGAGGCATAGCCGATGGCCGCGAGCATCTGGCGCTGCTGCTCGTCCTGCGGGCCGATATGGCGGGCATGGAATTCATCGGCGCCGGTCAGGGCGCTCAGGTTCTGGTCGGGGGTGTCGCTCTGGATCATTGCAGGCTCCTCAGGCGCCGGGGCCGCTGTCGTAGTCGGCGGCGGCCATCAGCGAGGCGAGCGCGGCCGGGTCTGCCGGGCGGATGCGCATCAGCCAGCCTGCCTGATAGGGAGCGCTGTTGACGGATTGCGGCTCAGTGGCCAGCGCGTCGTTGACCTCGAGCACCTCGCCTTCGAGCGGGGCATAGACATCGGAGGCGGCCTTGGTGGACTCGACCACCGCGAAGGCTTCGCCTGTGGCCAGATGTCGACCGATGTCGGGTAATTCGACATAGACCAGTTCGCCGAGGGCTTCCTGGGCATGGTCACTGATGCCGACGGTGAAGCTGCCGTCGCCGTTGTCACGGACCCATTCATGGGAATCGGTGAATTTCAGATCTGCGGGGCTGGTCAAGGTGGACTCCGAGGCGCGTGGATTGAGGGCGACGCAGACAAGCCACGGGCGTATCACGCCCGAACCGTCTGCTGCGCCCCCTCTGTCCATTTGCCTGAGAGATTGACCTTCGGCGAGGCCTTCGCCGCAAAGCGAGTGCCTACTCTCCAGAGAGTCTGTTCCGATGCGGTCCTTTTGCCTGAGAGTTTCTGGGGCGATACACCTTCGGCGTCAGCACCCGTCGCGTTGCAAGACTAGGCGCCGATCTCTCCCGCATCGGCGGTGAGACTGGCGGCGACCTTAGTCTTTGAGGCAGGCAGTGTCAAGTCGCTCAGGCCGCGGCCAGTCACGCCCCATTGCGCCTCGCGGTCCTTGCGCCACGCCTGGCGGGTGATGCTGAGCAGACGCCGCGTGACATGGACGCCCAGGGTGGGCGGTGCAGTTGGGCGGCAGGCGGCAAAATTTGTGTCCATAGCGTCTCTAGGATGTGTCTTAATTCACAACATTCTAGCGCGCAAGCTTTGCAGTGGCGAGACAGTGAGCCCGCCGACCGATGCGCGGCTGAATCGATGCCGCGCACGGTGTCGTATTTTCGCGGAAATCAGCGGGCCAGGGCCGCGTCTTCTGCCGCACACGACGCTTGCGGACTGGCGTTTTTCGCAAGCCCACGGCTCACTTCCTCGCCTGCCGCAGCGAGCTGCGCGCGAAAGACCGGATCGGCATGAAGTCTTGCCACGGTCGCGGCGGCGACCACACGGCCGGCATCAACGTCGCTTTGCCAGTGCACCCCGCAGATCACCCGGCTCTGGCCATAGGCATAGCCGCGGGCCAGCAGGGGATTGGCGCGCTGCGGCGCGATTTCGGTCAGCACCAGCGCGAAGGCCCAGCCGACAGCCGAGTGGCCGGAAGGGTAGGAGCCGTCCTTGGACAGCATGGCCTCTTCGGCCGGCGTGCAGGTCGGCTCGGAAAATGCGACGAAGGGGCGGGTGCGCTTGTAGTGGTCCTTGGCGCGATAGGTTGCCAGGCCGGCATCGGTCAGGGTACGCCGCAGCAGCATGGTCAGTTGCGGCGTGTCCTGTGCCGAGATCGGCATGCCCAGGGCACACGAGAAAGTGTCGGCGGCCTGCGGAAATTTCAGGT
>CAIVAS010000103.1 GCA_903903975.1 uncultured Burkholderiales bacterium | reverse complement strand
TGATCGTCGAGTCCGACAGCTCCGGGCTGCTTCGCCCGATCGAAGCTGCGTCGCCACCTGCGTCGACACCTGCTGCAACGGCTCCGGCGGGCAAGCCTGCATCGCGAGTCCCCGAGATCTGGTCGCGGGACAGCTTGATCGTCAATTGAGGCAGTCGTCGCAGCAGGTGATCAACTGTCGCAGTGCTTTGCTCAGTGCTTAGTTCAGAAGTTTGCGCGGCACCCCCCTCGGCATCTCGCAAATGCGAATCCGTCGTATTTGCATTTGACCAGAATCTCTCGTAGAGTCGCTTCTCTCTCGCCTGACTGGATCCGTTGTCATGTCAACACGTCGCTTCACCGCCTTACGCATTGCGACCGCGATGCTCACCGCTGCTCTCTTCCCGATGGCTGCCCACGCCGCCGACCCAGTGCTCAACCTTTATTCCGCTCGTCACTACCAGACCGACGAAGCGCTCTATTCCAACTTTACGAAACAGACCGGCATCCGCATCAATCGTATCGAGGCCGGCGACGAAGCCCTGCTCGAGCGACTGCGCAGCGAGGGGCGCAATTCGCCAGCCGACGTGCTGCTGCTGGTCGATGCCGCTCGCCTGTGGCGCGCTCAGATCGACGGCCTGTTCCAGCCGATCCGATCAAAGGTCCTCGACAGCCGCATCCCTGCCACTTTGCGCGGCAAGGACGACGGCCAGGGTGCGGAGTGGTACGCGATTTCGACCCGCGCGCGGCTGATCGTCTACAACCGCGCATCGGTCAATCCGTCCGACATCCGCACCTATCAAGACCTCGCTGGCTCCCCGCTCAAAGGCAAGGTCTGCACGCGCTCAGGCGCCCATCCCTATATGTTGTCGCTGATCGGCGCAATGTCGGAGCACCTCGGCGAAGCGGCTACCGAGCAATGGGCGCGAGGCGTGGTCGCCAATTTCGCCAGGCCGCCACGCGGCGGCGACAGCGATCAGATCAAGGCGGTGGCCAGCGGCGAATGCGGCGTGGCATTGACCAACACCTATTACCTGGTGCGGATGATGCGATCAGAGGCACCCGAGGATAAGGCCGCGATTGCCAAAATCGGCTGGATCTGGCCGAACCAGTCTTCATGGGGCGCCCATGTGAATATTTCGGGCGGTGGTGTCACGAAAAATGCGCCCAATCGCGAGGCCGCCATCAAGTTCATGGAGTATCTGGTGAGCGATCAGGCGCAGTCGTATCTCGCCAACGGCAACAATGAATGGCCGGTGGTGGCCAGTGCGGTTGCTGACAATCCGACGCTGGCCTCGCTCGGTCAATTCAAGGCCGACGATCTGGCGATCGCTCAGATCGGTCGCGCGCAGATCACTGCTGCCAAGATCATCGACCGGGTCGGCTGGCGATAAGCGTCGCTGGTGCGCGCACCAGCAAGCCCGCTCTGATGCCGGTACCCGCACCGGCATGCTCGCTCAAACCGCCGCGATCACCTTGATTTCGACCCGATATTTCGGCGCGGCCAGCTTCGACTCGATCGTGGCCCGAGCCGGCGTGTGACCAGCCGGCACCCAGGCATCCCAGACCGAATTCATGGCCTTGAAGTCGGCGATATCAGCCAGAAAGATCTGTGCGGACAGGATGCGCGTCTTGTCGCTGCCGCACTCGGCCAGCAGTCGATCGATGGCCGCGAGAATTTGAGCGGTCTGGCCGGCCGGATCCTGACTGGCGTCTTCGGCGACCTGCCCGGCGAGATAGATGGTCTGGTTGTGAACGACCGCTTCCGACATGCGGGGGCCGACGTGAAATCGCTGAATGGTCATGGTGAATCGCCTCGGATGAAAGCGCGGATGGTAGCAGCCCGACCTCATGAGGACGCAGGCGGCACACGCCAATAGCGCTCGGGCTCATGTCGGCTGCGCGTGATCTGAGGCGACTGGCCTGGCGCGAATCGGATCTGAACCGCGCCATCAGCATCGCTGCGCAGGATGCCGATACCTCGCTGCTGATAGCGCTCGAGCACCTTGGCATTGGGATGCCTGAAGCGACTCCGGTAAGCGACCTGAAAGATCGCCCAGCGCGGCGATACCGCGTCGATGAATGGCTCAGTCGATGAGGTGGCGCTGCCATGATGCGGAACCAGAAGCACGTCGGCTGCGAGATCGTCGGTTTTATAGAGATCGAGCAGCCGCCGCTCCTGCGGGGCTTCGATATCACCGGCCAGCAGCACCGTCCCGGATGGGCTGCGCACCCTGAGCACACAGCTCACCGCATTGGTCGGGGAGCCGCGAGCCGGCTCGGGCGGGTCGGCCGGATGCAGCCATTCGAATTCGGTGTCATCCCATCGCCATCGCTCGCCACGACGACAGCGCAGCGGTTTGCGGGCGCCGGCAAGGATGCGGTGATCGGCAGGTAATGATGAGGCCACCCAATCGGGCGTCATCGCCGCGATGATCGAAGCTGCACCGCCCGAATGGTCATCGTCGAGATGCGAGATCACGAGCGCATCGGGGCGACCGATCCCCTGGGTACGCAGCCAGGGCATGATCACGCGGTTACCGCCATCAGCCTGGGGTCCCAGGCTCGGCCCGGTGTCATAAACCAGGGACCGCGCGCCGACCTGCACGACCACCGCCATGCCCTGACCGACGTCAAGCGCGGTGATCCAGAGCTCGCCGGGGCCGGGACGCGCGAGCGGCGCGCACAGCAGCGGCAGCAGTGCGATCGCACCCAGCGCCCGGCGCGGCACGCCAGCCGGCGCCAGCAGCATCGCGCAGCCGGCACTCGAGACGATCAGCGCCAGCAGGCCAGGCCTTGGCATGGCGATGAAGGCGCCGGGCAGCTCGGACAGCCACTGCAGACTGGCAAGCAGCCAGCGCGTGAGGATTGCGGTTGGCACGAGCAGCCAGGACGCGAGCTCGGTTGACAGCAGCGCGATCGCACCACCGGCAAGCGCAAGGGGCGTCACGACAATACTTACCAGCGGGATCGAGTAGGCATTGGCGATCGGCCCGATGAGCGATACCGATCCGAAAAACCAGGCCCCCAGCGGCAGCAGCGCGATGGTGGCGGCCCATTGCGTGCGCACCGCGCTGTCGATGAAGGTGGCGATGCGGCCCAGTCCAAAGCGCGTGCCGGCGCAGACCCAGACGATGGCCAGCACCGCGCCGAACGACAGCCAGAAGCCGGCCGCAAGCGGCGCCCAGGGGTCGAGCAGAGTGATCACGGCAGCCGACGCACCGACCGCCGCCGCAATCGAGGCGCAGCGCCCGCTGCCCAGCAGCAAAGCGGCCATTGCCAGCATGAAGCAGGTCCTTTGCGCCGGGATGCCCCATCCGGCCAGCAGGGCATAGGCAAACGCAACCGAGACCGAGGCGATCAGCCTGACAATCTGAACCGGAAGACGACAGGCAAACCCGTGACGTGACGCCCATCGGCGACGCCACAGCCATGAAGCCAGGCTGCCGCCCAAACCGGCGAGCATGGTGATGTGCAGGCCCGAGATCGACATCAGGTGGCCGACGCCGGTCTGATTGAACATGGTCCAGAGATCGGGATCGATGGCGGCTTGATCGCCGATGGCGAGTGCCGCCAGCACACCGGCCTCGCGGGCATGGTCGCGCCCGCAAGCCTGCAGGATCGCAGAGCGGATCGCCAGGCGTGCCCGCTCGATGGCGACCATCAGGCCGCGGACGTGCGGGTCGATCAGCTGGCCGCTGCGCACCGAACCGATCGCCCCCACCCCTTCTTCGAGCCAGCGAAGTTCGCGATCGAAGGCATCGGGGTTGTGAGTCGCATGCGGGCGCTTGAGGCGAACCACGAACTGCCAGCGCTGCCCGGGCAGCACATCGGGGATGGCATCGGCTGATGCGTCACGCTGGGCCGCTCTCCAGGTGGCCTGCCAGGCGATCTGAATGCGGGGCGATACCTGACACGAGGCGGTCGGCTCGCATGCTTCGACTCGAAAACCAAAACGCTGACCGTGGGCAAGCCGAACCGGCAACTCGTCGACGATGCCACGCACGGTGAGATCAACACCTTCGAGCGCCACCGGCAGTCGCTCACCCAGACGATCAGCCGCTCGCCATCCGGCGCAGGACCAGGCAAGCAGTGCGAGGGTGATCAGCGCAAGTACCCCTGCGGCGCGCGGCACGGTGCGCGCGAGCGCGCATGCTGCCAGAGCAGACAGCATCGCCATCAACGCGCCCGCCACCAGCCATGAATCGGCCGGCAGGCGTGCCGACAGCTGAAGCCCAAGCACCGCCAGGACGATTGCGGGCGCAAGCCAGATCGAGAGCACAGAACGATGACCCATCGGCACCGACCTTATCGGTGCGCGGTGGGCGTCGCAATTGGACCGAGGTCCTAAGACTCTGGTTGCGACAAGCGATCGTTCACAAACACCTCGGCCGCCAGCGTTTCAGACAAGCGCGGAAGCACGCGCATCGCATTGGCGCCAGTGGCCGCCAGCACCGATTCGATCGGCTCGTCGCGCAGCTCGGCGAAAACCTGCGCAATCGCCGGCATCTGCTGCGGCGCATTGCGCTGATGGTTGATCCAGGATGGCGCAATATCGGGCGCGTCGGTTTCGAGCACATAGGCATCGGGAGAGAAGGCCGCGGCCAGCCTGCGGATCTGCAAGGCACGCGTGAAGGTCATCGCGCCGCCAAAGCCCAGCACACAACCGAGATCGATGAAGGTCGCTGCCTGCTGAACACTCCCATTGAAGGCATGGGCGATCCCGCTGCGCGGACGAAGCCTGCGAAGGTGCTTGAGCACGGTGTCCTGGGCACGGCGCACATGCATGATCACCGGCAGCTCGAAGTCGCGGGCGATGCGAAGCTGCTCGACAAAGAAGCGCTCCTGGCGTACCCGATCCAGGCCAGGCACGAAGTGATCGAGTCCGATTTCGCCGATTGCGACCAGCCGCGGATCATTGATCGACCGGGCGACCGCCTCGCGCAAAGCGGTCAGTTCGGCGTCGTCGGCCTGATCGACATGAAGCGGATGAATGCCGAGCGCATAACGCACGCAGGGGTGACGCGCCGAGAGCGCAGCGACCGCCTCGAAATTGAAGGCACCCACCGCCGGGACGACAATGCAGGCGACACCTGACGCCACGGCCGCATCGACCACTGCATCGCGGTCGGCATCGAACTCGGCAGCATCGAGGTGGCAGTGGGTATCGATGAGCATCACTGCGCATCCGGGCGGCCGATCAGGCCGAGGTGAGTCGCCCTTCGCGTAGGGCGAGGATGCGATCGGCGCGCTGCGCCAGCTCGAGGTCGTGGGTGACGATCACGAAGGCGGTCGCGCGATCGCGACTGAGTTGCTCCATGAGTTCGAACATCTGGCGGGCGGTGCCACGATCGAGATTGCCGGTGGGTTCGTCGGCCAGCACGCAGACCGGCTCGGTCACCAACGCGCGGGCCAGCGCCACGCGCTGGCGCTCGCCGCCGGAGAGTTCACCCGGCTGATGCGTCAGACGTGCACCCAGTCCGACCTGGCGCAGCATGGCTTGCGCCTTCTCCTTTGCCTGGGCGACCGGCATGCGCCTGATTCGCAAAGGCATCATCACATTGTCCAGGGCACTGAACTCGGGCAGCAGGTGATGAAACTGGTAGACGAACCCGAGCAGCCGATTGCGGGCCTCGCCACGCTGCGCTTCCGACATCTCGTCAAGGCGCTTTCCTGCCAGCCAGACTTCGCCGCTGCTGGCGTTGTCGAGACCTCCCAGCAGATGGAGCAGCGTGCTCTTGCCCGACCCCGAAGCACCCACGATCGCCACCCGCTCGCCGGCGTGGATCTGCAGATCGACGCCGGACAGCACCGTCAGCTGATCGGCCCCCTGGTTGTAGTGGCGCGTCAGATTTTGGCAGGCGAGCACCGGCTGATCACTCATAGCGCAGCGCCTCAGCCGGTTTCACCCGCGATGCGCTCAGGCTCGGATAGATCGTCGCGGCAAAGGCCAGCACGCAGGAAGTCAGGCCGATCGAGATGACATCTGACCAGTGCAGGTCACTGGGCAGGTAATTGATGAAATAGACGCCGGCGGGCAAGACCTGAAATCCGAAAAATTTCTCGACGCCAGCCACCACCGGCCCGATGTTCTGCGCGAGCACCACGCCGAGCGACACGCCAAAGAGCGTACCGAGCAGCCCGACCAGCGCCCCCTGGACCACGAAGATCGCCATGATTGACCGGGGTGATGCGCCCAGGGTGCGCAAAATCGCGATGTCGCTGCGCTTGTCGGTCACGGTCATGACCAGCATCGAGACGAGATTGAAGGCGGCCACCGCAACGATCAGGGTGAGGATGATGAACATCATCCGCTTTTCGATCTGTACCGCTGCAAACCAGTTGCGGTTTTCGCGCGACCAGTCACGGGCATACAGGCTCTGGTCGAGCGTTCGGCCGAGCTCGGCCGCGACCATCGGCGCCTGCTGCATGTCGGCGGTGCGCAGTCGCAAGCCGGAGACGCCTTCCACCCGAAACAACTTGGCCGCGTCCTCGAGCGCGGTCAGCACGAGCGAACTGTCGTATTCGTAGTGCCCCGACTGAAAGATCGCCACGACCGTGAACTGCCTCACCCGAGGCACCACGCCCGCTGGCGTGACCGTGCCTTGCGGTGCGATCAGCGCGATCCGGTCGCCCAGATCGACGTGAATTTGCTGCGCCAGCACGCCGCCGATCGCTACGCCGAATTCGCCTGGCACAAGCGCATCGAGCTTGCCTCGAATCACCTGTGCGGCAAGCTCGGAGACCCGTGGCTCGAGCGCGGGATCGATGCCCCGCACCAGCACGCCGCGCACGCTGTCGTCGCGGGTCAGCATCGCCTGCCCTGCCACATAGGGCGCGCCATCGACAACCAGCGGATTGCGCTTGCTCTGCTCGAGCACCGACTTCCAGTCGAGCATCGGTGGGCCGGTGGCAATCACCTCGATATGGGAAAGCACCGACAGCATCCGGTCGCGGACTTCTTTCTGAAAGCCGTTCATCACCGACAGCACGACGATGAGCGCCGCCACCCCGAGTGCGATTCCGGCCACCGACAAGGCCGAAATGAACGAGATGAAACCGTTGCGGGTGCCCGATCGCCGGCCGCTGCGGGTGTAACGAAGGCCAACGAAAAGCTCGTAAGGCAGATTCAAGTTGGCTCGGGCCGGGTTGGTTGGTGGGCGCGGCAGGCCCTGCGGACCACCGAACCGGACAGGCAAACCGCGATCGAGATCGCGGGACAAGGCGAGGAAGTGTGCCATATTCGAAGCACTGGCCTGACGCCGCGAGGCGGCGTCGCCCCGCAAGCGCACCGCGCTCGCCGCGCCCTGCGCAGTCTGCCCGCTTCGCTTTGTTGTCGATCGCACTTTTTCGTCGCTTTTTGTCGCTTTTTCGTCTCTGACTCGTCTGTCTGCGCACCCTGCCATGAACCCCATTCGAACTGCCGAAAGTCGACCCACGCTGCTGCTTTCCGCCAGCCTGGTCGACCCCGCCTGGCTGGGATCGGATCGGCTGGCCCAGGCGGCACGCGCGCCCGGCTTCGCTGCGCTCGCACGTAAAGCGGCCCTGGGCAGCGCAAGCGATCAAAGCGCCACGCACCTGCCCGAACCCGGCCATGAAGACTGGCTGCAAAAGGCCTTCGGCCTGCCTGCGGGTGTTCCGATCTCGGCGTGTTCGGCGCTGGCAGACGGTGCCTTGCAGGCCCGCTGGCGCCTTGACCCGGTCAATCTGCATATCGGGCGCGACCATCTGGTGCTGACCGATCCGGCGCGACTGGGGCTTGGCATTGAGGAATCCCGATCGCTCGCGGCGTCTGTTGATGAGCTCTTTCGCGACGAAGGGCTGACGCTGATCGCCGACCATCCGTTGCGCTGGTATCTCGTGCAGACCGACCCCTCACGCGGCTTGCGACTGCAGACCCGCTCGATGCTCGCGGCGCTCGGGCGCAGCATCGACGCCTGGCAGCCGAGCGGCGACGATGCCCGGCGCTGGCGACGCATCGTCAATGAGGTGCAGATGAGCTGGTACAGCCATCCGGTCAACGATCGGCGTGAATCGCAGGGACTCAGACCGATCAACAGTGTCTGGATCGAAGGCCCTTGTCCGGACCTGATCGACGCGCAAACAGGGGCGCCGATGTCGGCACCAACATCGGCGACATCAGCAACATCGACCGCGCAATCGGCAGCTGCCGGTCGCATCGCCACCCGGCGCAGCGCAGGCGCCTCGCCAGACGGCGCCGACCCCGACCCGCAGGCCATCGACCTCACCCCCGCATGCATCGAGCCCTCGATGGCACTCACCCTCGACGACCGGCTCTTCGAGGCCCAGTGCAGCGGCGATCCGCAACGCTGGATGCAGGCCTGGCAATCGATCGACCAGGCCTTTTTCGCGCCGATGGCCCGCGGGCAGGCGCCCTGGCAGCACGGCGCCGCGCTGATCCTGGCAGGCGACGGCCTGTGGCGTGAGATGGTGATCGGCCTGCGGCCGCGATGGCGCTTCTGGCAGCAAGGCCCGAAGCCCGAAGCCTTGCTCGCCGGGGCCGCCGCACGATGAGCCCCTCTTCCCGACTTGCTACCCGCCGGCTTGACCCGGTGGCACTTGCCCGCCTGACTGCCGCAGGTGTTTCGCCGCTGATGGCACGCCTTTATGCCGGGCGCGGCATCACGTCGGCAGCGAACATCGGCGGTACCCCGGCCGACCTGCTCGCCCCCTCGCTGATGCTCGGCGCGGGCGATGCCGGCGTGCTGCTGGCCGATGCGATTGCCGCGCGCCGTCGGCTGCTTGTGGTGGGCGATTACGACTGCGACGGCGCCACCGGCGTAGCGGTCGGTGTGCTCGGTCTTCGGGCAATGGGGGCAGTGGTCGACTATCTGGTGCCCAACCGCTTCGAGCACGGCTATGGCCTGACACCCGAAATCGTCGAGCTCGCGCTCGAGCATCCGCGCCTGGGGCGGCCCGATGTGCTGATCACGGTCGACAACGGCGTGGCAAGCCTGGATGGCGTGGCCCGTGCCCGCGAGGCCGGCCTCCAGGTGCTGGTCACCGACCATCATCTGCCCGGCCCGGCCCTGCCCGATGCCAATGTCCTGGTCAATCCGAACCAGCCCGGCTGCAGTTTTCCGAGCAAGCATCTGGCCGGCGTCGGCGTCATGTTTTATGTGCTGCTCGCCACCCGCGCCGAACTGCGTGAGCGCGGTGCCTGGCAGGGGCGAACCGAACCCAATCTGGGCGAGCTTCTTGATCTGGTCGCGCTCGGCACGGTCGCTGACGTGGTGCGCCTCGATCGCAATAATCGGCTCCTGGTGGCGGCCGGCCTCAAGCGTCTGCGCGCCGGGCGCGCTCGCCCCGGGCTGCTTGCGCTCCTGCGGCTGGCCGGCCGGGAGCCGCGAACCGCATTGAGCCAGGACCTCGGCTTTGCGCTCGGCCCCCGTATCAATGCTGCCGGCAGGCTTGCCGACATCACGCTCGGCGTCGAATGTCTGCTGGCCGACGACGAGGAGCAGGCCGCCCAGCTCGCCTCCCGGCTCGACGCCATGAACCGCGAGCGGCGCGAGATCGAAACCGACATGCGCGATGAGGCGCTTGCCGGCGTCGGCGACCCCGATCCGGCCGCCCGCACCCTGATCGCCTATCAGCCGAACTGGCATCAGGGCGTCATCGGTCTGGTGGCCTCGCGTCTCAAGGAGCGTTTCGGTCGGCCCACGATCGCTCTGGCCCGCGACGACCGGCAACCCGGGCTGCTCAAGGGGTCAGGTCGTTCGATTGCAGGCGTTCACCTGCGCGATGTGCTCGACCTTGCCGACCGGCGCTCACCCGGCGTGCTGCTGCGATTTGGCGGTCATGCCATGGCCGCAGGGCTGACCCTGAACGAAGACCGGCTCGATGACTTCGGCCGCGCCTTCGAGGCCGCGGTGCGCGAACTCGCCGACCCGGCCTGCTTTTCGCCGGTCATCGAGACTGATGGCGCGCTCTCGCCCGACGAATTCAGTGTCGCGACGCTTGCCGAACTCGATAACGAAGTCTGGGGTCAGGGCTTTGCCGCGCCGCTTTTCATGGACCGCTTCAAGGTGGTCTCGCAGCGGCTGATCAAGGACCGGCACCTCAAGCTCGACCTGATGCTCGGCAAACGCCGCATCGCGGCCATCATCTTCGGGCACACCGAGCCGCTCGGCCCGCAAGCCACCCTGGCCTATCAGCTGCAGCGCGACGACTGGCAGGGCGCCAACGGCGTCTCGCTGATCGTGCAGCATGTCGGCGATTCAGGCTGACGAGTCACTGCCGCCAAGGCCGCCAACCTGCCAGCCGACCACCCGCGCAAGGCCGGGCACGCCCGGTGCCTCGGCTACAATCGAGGGCTTGCCGCAGGCTCCTTGAGCCGATGCGCCCACCTTCAAGCCGAGTGACCGATGGATGCCGAACGCCTCAACCAGATTGATGCCCTGATCAACGACCTGCGCCACCGACTCGGTGAGCTTCGGGGGTATCTTTGACTACGACCTGAAGCGCGAGCGCCTCGAAGAAGTCAGCGAGCGACTCGAGTCGCCCGACATCTGGAATGATCCGCAGCGTGCCCAGGATCTCGGGCGCGAAAAGAAGTCGCTCGAAACCGTCGTCGACAGCCTGAGCGCAATCGGTCAGGGCCTGACTGACGGGGCCGACCTCTTCGAGATGGCCCGCGAAGAAGCCGATGACTCGACCCTGCAGTCGATCGAAACCGACGTGCATGCCTTGCGCGACAAGGTCGAAGGCCTCGAGTTCCGACGGATGTTTTCGCAACCCGCCGATGCCAGCAACTGCTTCGTCGAAATTCAGGCGGGTGCCGGCGGCACCGAAGCCCAGGACTGGGCACAGATGCTGCTGCGTCAATACCTGCGCTACTGCGAACGCAAGGGCTTCAAGGCCGAGATCCTGGAAGAGTCGCCCGGCGAGACCGCCGGCATCAAGGGCGCCACGCTGCGCATCGACGGCGAATATGCCTATGGCCATCTGCGCACCGAGACCGGCGTTCACCGGCTGGTGCGCAAATCGCCCTTCGGTGCCGGCGACTTGCGTCAGACCTCGTTTGCCTCGCTCTACGCCTATCCCGAGGTCGATGATTCGATCCAGATCGATATCAATCCGGCCGACCTGCGCATCGACGTCTTTCGCGCCTCGGGCGCCGGCGGCCAGCACGTCAACAAGACCGAATCAGCGGTTCGCATCACCCACCTGCCGACCAATATCGTCGTGCAGTGCCAGAACGACCGCTCGCAGCACCGCAACAAGGACGAAGCGATGACCATGCTGCGCTCGCGGCTCTACGAACACGAAGTGCGCAAGCGCCAGGCCGAGCAGGACAAGGTCGAGGCCTCCAAGACCGATATCGGCTGGGGCCATCAGATCCGCTCCTACATCCTCGACAAATCGCTGATCAAGGATCTGCGCACCAACGTCGAAATCAGCAATACCAAGTCAGTGCTCGATGGCGACCTCGACCCATTCATCAGCGCCAGTCTCAAGCAGGGTGTCTGAGCCATGACCGACCATGCAAAGCCCGCCGGCAAACACCTCTCGGCCACGCCCTCGGTGACCGCCACCCCGACCGCCGCCGAGCTCGATGCGGCCACCCCGGCGGCAGACGAAAACCAGATCATTGCCGAGCGGCGGTCCAAGCTCGCGCGCCTGCGCGAATCGGGCATCGCCTATCCGAATGACTTCGTGCCTGCCGACCGCGCCGGCCCGCTCTTGGCCGCGCATGCCGAGCACAACCGCGAGGCGCTCGAGGCGGCTGCGGTCAAGGTCTCGGTCGCCGGTCGCATGATGCTCAAGCGGGTCCAGGGCAAGGCGAGCTTTGCCACCCTCCAGGACGCCACCGAGAGGCTGCAGCTCTGGATCAACGACGAAGGTGTGGGCAGCGCCGCGCACGAGGCCTTCAAGCACTGGGACCTCGGCGACATCGTCGCCGCCGAAGGCACGCTCTTTCGAACGATGAAGGGCGAGCTGTCGGTGCGGGTCAGTTCGCTGCGATTGCTGGCCAAATCGCTGCGACCGCTGCCCGACAAGTTTCATGGCCTGGCCGATCAGGAGCAGCGCTATCGCCATCGCCATGTCGATCTGATCGCCAATGAGGGCGCCCGCAAGACCTTCATCGCCCGCAGCTCGGCCATCACTGCGGTGCGCCGCTTCATGACCGACAACGGCTTTCTCGAAGTCGAGACGCCGATGCTGCAGCCAATTCCCGGGGGCGCTGCTGCCAAGCCCTTCATCACCCATCACAACGCGCTCGATCAGCAGATGTTTCTGCGTATTGCGCCCGAGCTCTATCTCAAGCGGCTGGTGGTCGGCGGCTTCGAGCGGGTCTTCGAGATCAATCGCAATTTTCGCAACGAAGGGATCAGCCCGCGACACAACCCCGAATTCACGATGATGGAGTTCTATGCCGCCTATACCGACTACAGGTGGCTGATGGACTTCACCGAAGCGGTGATTCGCGCGGCCGCGATCGCTGCCTGCGGTACCACCACCCTCACCTACCAGGGCCGCGAACTCGACCTCTCGGTCCCCTTTGCCCGCATGACGATTGCCGAGGCCATCGGCACCCATGCGCCGGCCTATCAGGGCGCGCCGCTCTCGGACCTCGAATTCCTGCGCGCCGAGTTGCGCAAGCTCGGCGTCGACATCAACGACCCGCGACACCGTCAGGCCGGCGTCGGCGCGCTGCAACTGGCGCTCTTCGAAGAAGTCGCCGAGTCATCACTCTGGACGCCCACCTTCATCATCGATTACCCGATCGAGGTCTCGCCGCTGGCGCGGGCCTCCGACACCCGCCCTGGCATCACCGAGCGCTTCGAGCTCTTCATGACCGGGCGTGAGATCGCCAACGGCTTTTCAGAGCTCAACGATCCGGAAGACCAGGCCGCGCGCTTTCGCGCCCAGGTCGAGGCCAAGGAGGCCGGCGACGAGGAGGCGATGTACTACGACGCCGACTATGTGCGGGCACTCGAATATGGGATGCCGCCCACAGGCGGATGCGGCATTGGGATCGACAGGCTTGTCATGTTGCTGACAGACAGCCCCAGTATCCGTGATGTCATACTGTTCCCTGCACTCAAACGAGATCTCTGAGGCATTCGGGCATGGACGCGATTCGACACGTCAGGCTGATGGCCGAGTACAACCGCTGGACCAACCGTCAGCTCTATGCCTCGGCCGCAAAGCTCTCGCCGGCCTCACTCACGGCGGCAACCGGTGATCGCTTCGGCTCGATCGTGGCCGGGCTGAACCACCAGATCGCGGGCGATGCAATGTGGCTGCATCGCTTCGGCAGTACCGGTCATTTCGAACGATTGCTCGAGGCCAACGAATGGCTGCCGGCCTCAGGTTCGCTCGATGAGCTTTTGAGCGCCGATCTCGAGCAGCTTGCCCGTCTGCGCGATCGGATCGACCAGCTGATCACCGCCTGGTGCGGCGATCTGATCTTCAAGGATCTCGACCGGGTGCTGGTCTACCGGAACCTGAGCGACCTGCCGCAGCAGCATCAGCTCGGCCCCTTGCTGTCGCACTTCTTCAATCATCAGACCCATCAGCGCGGACGGCTCAGCACCTTGCTGCATCAGGCGGGCATGGACGCCGGTCTGGGCGAACTGGTGGGGATGCCCGGCTTCGACCCGTTCTCGCCGCTCGACGGCGAGACTGCGCCGAGCGAACAGCACTCGGCTCACCCGGTGCCTCAGTCCCGTTCGTCGATCCAGGCCTGCTGAATCGCCTCAAGGATTTTCTCACCCGAACGATCGGGAGAGTCGTCGAAATCGGGCAGCGCCATCACCCAGGCATGAAGATCGGTGAAGCGGATGCTGATCGGATCGATGTCGGGATGCGCATCGATCAGCGCGATCGCGATATCCAGCGTGTCGGTCCATTTCATCGCACTACTCCCTGGCGTGATTGATGGTGTAGCGCGGCAGTTCGACGGTCAGATCGACCTCGACCGGGTTGATCTGGCATGACAGTCTCGAATTGGCCGTCAGCCCCCAGGCTTTGTCGAGCATGTCGTCTTCTTCGTCGCTCGACATCGGCAATCGATTGAAGCCTTCGCGCACGATCACATGGCAGGTGGTACACGCCGCCACCATGCCGCAGGCATGTTCGATGTCGATACCGTGGTCGAGCAACTGCTGACACAGGCTGACGCCTGAACTGGCTTCAAAACTCGCGCCCTGCGGCGCCAGGCTGTCGTGGGGAAGAACAGTGATGGTCGGCATCATGCTTGTCGGTATCGGCACGAGCGAAGGCTCATGCAATGTCGTCCAGACGCCGGCCGGCCAGCGCCTGACGCACTGCCCGATCCATGCGCCGCGCTGCAAAGGATTCGGTGCTGCGCGACAGCGCATCGAGCACTGAGGCGATCAGACCCGAATCGTCGCCGCGTGCGGCAGCCCGGAGCGCCCGCATCTGCTGACCGATATCGTCGAGTTCTGCGGCGTCGAGCAGATCGGCATCGGCTTCGAGCGCCACCTGCGTGGCCTCAAGCAGCCGATCGGCGTCGACCTGCTGCTCTCGCAATGCGCGGGCCTTCATGTCGACATCGGCGCTGCCAAAGGAGTCTTTCAGCATGCGGGCAATGTCGTCGTCCGACAGACCGTACGAGGGTTTGACCTCGATTGACGCCTCGATGCCCTGCGACTGCTCGCGGGCGGTGACCGACAGCAGCCCATCGGCATCGACCTGAAACATCACGCGAATCCGCGCCGCGCCCGCCGCCATTGGCGGAATCCCGCGCAACTCGAAGCGCGCCAGCGAGCGGCAGTCTGCAACCAGTTCGCGTTCACCCTGCACCACATGCAAGGCCATGGCGGTCTGGCCTTCCTTGAAGGTGGTGAACTCCTGCGCCCGGGCAACCGGGATCGTCGAATTGCGCGCAATGATGCGTTCGACCAAGCCGCCCATGGTTTCGAGGCCGAGCGACAAGGGCGTCACGTCGAGCAGCAGCCAGTCCGGATCAGCCCCCGAATGATTGCCGGCAAGCAGATCGGCCTGCATCGCCGCGCCAAGGGCGACCACCTGATCAGGGTCGAGATCGGTGAGCGGCGCCTTGCCAAAGAGCTGCGCCAGCGCCTCGCCGACCTGCGGCATGCGGGTTGATCCGCCAACCAGCACCACACCCGCCACCTCACGAGCGACATCACTGAGCGACAGGGCCGAGTCGCGCAGCGCGCGGCGTACTGCATCAAGTGTGCGATCGAGCAGATCAGCAGTCATCGCGCGGAACTGTCCGGCGTTCACCAACGTGACGAGCAGACCCCGACCAGCGATCGAGGCTTCGATGACTGCCTCGCCCTGGGTGCTCAACTGCTCTTTACACCGTCGCGCGGCCATCAGGACTCGACGCAGATCCTGGGGCGAAAGCTCATCCAGTGCGTTGTCTTGCACAAAATATTCAGCAAGCCGGCGATCGAAATCATCACCGCCAAGCGCGGTATCGCCCCCGGTCGCAATCACCTCGAACACGCCGCGCGCCAGGCGCAGGATCGAAATATCGAAGGTGCCACCGCCAAGGTCATAGACCGCATACACGCCTTCAGACCCATGATCCAGGCCGTACGCAATCGCTGCCGCAGTGGGCTCGTTGAGCAGACGCAGCACGTCCAGACCGGCGAGGCGCGCCGCATCCTTGGTGGCCTGGCGCTGCGCATCATCAAAATAGGCTGGCACCGTGATCACTGCCCCGACCAGTTCACCGCCGAGCGCCGCCTCGGCACGCAGTCGCAGCGTGCGAAGAATTTCGGCCGAGACTTCAACCGGGCTGCGTTCACCTGCGACGGTCGCAAGCTTCACCATGCCGGGCGAATCGATGAAGGTATACGGTGAACGATGTCGACGAGCGTCAATCAGGCCGCGGCCCATGAAACGCTTGACCGAGACGATGGTGTTGAGGGGATCCTCGATCGCACCATCGAGCGCGCCTTGCCCGACCTCGATCTGGCCGGCCTCGCGATAGCGCACAACCGAGGGCAACAAGGGCGAGTCCTGGGCATCGCGCAGGGCCTCAGCCATTCCCGACTTGACCGCTGCAACCAGTGAATGCGTTGTCCCGAGGTCGATACCAACCGCCAGACGCCGCTGATGCGGCTCGGGCGACATGCCGGGTTCTGAAATTTGCAGCAGGGCCATCCGGAAATCCTCAAGCGCCGAGTGTGTCCTGGGCCGCAGCCACTTCGGCGCCGAACTTGTCGATGAACATCAGTCGTCTCACCGCATCGGCAGCACGCGGGTAATCGTGATCAAGGTCGATGGCCTGCGCAATTTCCACATGCAACCGGGACCGATGATCGCACAGCAGGCGATCGAGCCCTGCAAGCGCAGCAGGGTCTTTGGACTCACGCGCCTCGTCGAGCGACTCACGCCAGCCCATCTGTTCGATCAGGAAGGCGGACGACATCGAGGTATTGGTTTCAGCCTGAATCGGCGCTCCGTGCAGCTCACAAAGATAGGCCGCACGGCGGGCCGGATCGGCGAGCGTGCGATTTGCCTCGTTGGCCTGCGTGGCCAATTGCATCGCAATGCGATGCTCGGCACCGCCCGCCCGCG
>CAIVAS010000102.1 GCA_903903975.1 uncultured Burkholderiales bacterium | reverse complement strand
GCCGCTCGCGACACGCGAGCGCCGCTCAAGGTGCTTGGCATGGGTCAGGGCCATACCCATGAACACATCGTGGCTGCGCCCAGCCTGACCGATTTCGGCTGCAAGCAGTCGTCGCAGCGGGCGTTTGCGCAGGCCGGCCTCACGCCCGCGGACATCGATGTCGCGCAGATCTACGACTCCTTCACCATCACCCTGCTGGTCGAGCTCGAATCGATGGGCTTTTTCGAGCGCGGGCAGGCGGGCGTCGCAGCACTCGCCGGCGAACTCGGCCTGGGCGGCAAGCTGCCCTGCAATACCCACGGCGGCCTGCTGTCCTTCGGACATTCGGGTGCTGCCGGCGGCATGTTCCATATCGTCGAGGCGGTCCGCCAGTTGCGCGGCGAGGCCGACGTCCGCCAGGTCAAGGACGCCCAAACCGCCTTCGTTCATGGCGATGGCGGCATCCTGTCGGCGCACTGCTCACTCATTCTGGGACGCTCATGACGCCCGCCAAACCGCTTCCCAAGCCCACCGCAGAAACCCTGCCTTTCTGGCAGGCGGCAGCGCAGGGAAAACTTTTTTTCCAGCGCTGCACCACCTGCGCGCGCGCCCAGTTTCCGCCAGCCAACCATTGCCCGGCCTGCGGCAATCGCGCGCTGCAATGGCAGGAGTCGGCCGCAAACGGCAGCATCCATTCGCACACCACGGTGCATCGCGCACCCACCGCCGCGTTCAAGGACGATGTGCCCTATGTGATCGCGCTGATCGATCTGGACGAGGGCTTTCGCATGATGATGAACTGGCGTGGCAGCGACCCGGCCAGCGTCAGGATCGGTGATCGGGTCCGCGTGGTCTTCGAGGCCAACGCCTCGCCCTGGCCACTGCCGCAGGCCGTGCCAGTGCCAGCCCAATGAGCGAGCCGCGCGCCTCGTCGCCCCCCAAACTGGTGGGTGCACTCGTGAGCGGACTGGGGGTGCTGCGCTATCTGGCTCACAACCACGGACCGACCGGCGTCACCCGCATCGCCCGCGACCTCGACCTGAATGCCAGCACTTGCTTCAACCTGCTGCGCACGCTGGTCCACGAAGGGCTGGTGACCTTCGACGACGAAACCAAGTCTTATGCGATCGGTCTTGGCGTGGTCGAACTCGCCCAGGGCGCGCTCGATCGGGCTTCGCTGGTCAAACTTGTCGAGCCCCATCTCAACGCGATTGCCGTGCGCCATGAGGTCACCGTGGTCATGTGGCAGGCGCTCAACAGCGAGCGGATGGCGCTGGTGCATGTGGCCGAGAACCACAATGCGATCCGGGTGCAGATGACCGTGGGCACGCGCATCCCCACCTTCGCCGGCGCATCGGGCCGCTGCATGGCGGCCTTCAGCGGCATGACCAAAACCGAGATCCGCAGCCGGTTCGGCGCACTGCGCTGGGACAGCGCGCCGAGCTTCGAGGATTACTGGGCATCGGTGGTGAAAACCCGCGAGCGCGGCTACGCCATTGATGACGGGCAATATCAGCGCGGGGCAACCATCCTCGCCGTGCCGGTCTTTGATCCGTCGCGCAAACCGACCATGACCATCGGTGGCGCGTCCTTCAGCGCCCAGCTTGATACCGCCCGCGTCAAGGCACTGGCCGGCGATCTGGGTGCGCTGGCAGAGCGGGTGACCCGGGCGCTCTCGGGTGGAGCGGCCGTCGGCGACGCGGCCGCCGGCTGATCGACCGGGTAGTTATCGAGCCAGCAGGCGGGCTGGCGACCCATTGACCCTTTGAGCCGCCGGCTGCTGCGCACGGGTGTCAGACGTCGTCGCCGACCTTGAGCACCAGCTTGCCGAAGTTCTCACCCGAGAACAGCTTGAGCAGTGTTTCAGGGAAATGATCGATCCCCTCGACGATATCTTCACGCGAGATGAACTTGCCCTGCGCCATCCAGCCGGCAATCTCGCGGACCCCGTCGGGATAGCGCTTGGCGTAGTCGAAGACCACGATGCCTTCCATGCGGGCACGGTTGACCAGCAGCGACAGATAGTTCGACGGACCCTTGACCGCTGTGGTGGCGTTGTACTGGGAGATCGCGCCGCAGATCACGATGCGCGCCTTCATGTTGATCCGGGTGAGCACGGTATCGAGAATGTCGCCACCGACATTGTCGAAATAGACATCGACACCCTTGGGGCAATGAGCTTTCAAGCCGTCGCGCACGCTGCCGGCCTTGTAATCGATGCAGGCATCAAAGCCAAGTTCCTTGACCACGAACTCGCATTTGGCGGCGCCGCCGGCAATGCCCACCACACGGCAGCCCTTGATTCGGGCCACCTGGCCGACGGTCTGACCGACCGCACCGGCCGCGCCCGAGACGACAACCGTCTCGCCGGCCTTGGGTTGCCCGACATCGAGCAGTCCGAAATAGGCGGTCATGCCCGGCATGCCGAGCGCATTGAGCCATTTGGGCAGCGGCGCGATGCCAAGGTCGATACGCGACAGCCCGGTGGCGACCAGTGCCTTGGCCTCGATCGCACAGAACTGCTGCACCCCGAGCATGCCGCTGACAGGGTCCCCCACCGCAAAGGCCGAGGTATCGGAGGCGATGATCCGACCGACACCGCCGGCACGCATCACATCACCGATTCCGACCGCCTCGATATAGCTGCGCCCCTCGTTCATCCAGCCGCGCATCGCCGGATCGAGCGACAGCATGAGGTTTTTGACAAGGACGCCGCCCGGGGGCAGTGCCGGCATCGGCGCATCGGCAATCTGCCAGTTGGCGGGCGTGGGCAGGCCAACCGGGCGCGATGCGAGCAGAACCCGACGGTTGATCGTGGCAGCAGAAGTCATTGAAAATCTCCAGAAAAAACTTTTTTGTGTGATTCGAGATACCGGCTCACCAGTTCGGCGATCGCTTCTCGATAAAGGCCGAGACGCCCTCGAGGGCGCTGTCGTTCATCATGTTGCAGGCCATCGTCTGGCCTGCGAGCTGATAGGCGGCCTCCGAGCCCATTTCGAGCTGCCGATAAAAAAGACCCTTTCCGGCTGCGATGGCTTCACGGGGTTTTGAAACGATGCGTGCCAGCAGGGCCTCGATTTCCGAATCGAGCTCGCCGGGCGGCACGCAATCGTTGATCAGACCGTCGTCACGGGCCCGGGCGGCGTCGATGAAATCGCCGGTCAACAGCATCTTCATGGCCGCCTTGCGCGAGAGATTGCGCGACAGCGGTACCGAGGGCGTCGAACAGAACAGACCGAGATTGACGCCCGAAACCGCAAAGCGGGCGTCGTCAGCCGCCACAGCCAGGTCGCAGGCGGCCACCAGCTGGCAGCCTGCGGCAGTCGCCAGGCCCTGCACCCGGGCGATCACCGGTTGCGGCATGCGCTGCAGCGTCATCATCATGCGGCTGCAGCGCGCAAAGAGTTGCTGATAGCTCGACAGCTCGGGCGCCGCGCGCATCTCGCGAAGGTCGTGGCCGGCGCAAAAAGCCTTGCCTCGTGCGGCGATGACCACCGCTCTGACCGCGTCATCACGCGCAATTGAATCGAGCTGGAATTGAAGCGCGATCAGCAGGTCTTCCGACAAGGCGTTATAGGCCGACGGGCGATTGAGCCACAGCCAGGCGACCGGCCCCCGATCGATGCGCTCGAGCACCTCGCCGCTCTGTTCAGGTGGCCTGCTGTCGGAGGCAGTCGGCAAGTGGCTGCTTGCTACGGATTGACCGGCCATCGGAGTCTCCTGGAAGAGGGGTGGTTGCAAAAACCAAGGGTCGAAAATACGAAGGGTCGCAAAGGCGTCCTGATTGCGGCCAAGACACCACAAAATGTGACGCAATACCGCAGTTTCCGCCGACCATCGGGCGACCGTCGGTCGTATTCAAACCCTAGATTACACTGCGCTCTAAAGGAATATGCGCAATGCTCGAACGTATTCAGGCTGTCGCCGCCCAGGTCGGCAGCGTCGTGGTCGGCAAGCAGCCGCAGATCCGTCTGGCGCTGGCATGTCTGCTGGCACGCGGCCACCTGCTCATTGAAGACCTCCCGGGTGTCGGCAAGACAACGCTTGCACAAGCGCTGTCGATCTCGCTTGGACTGGCTTTCAAACGGGTGCAGTTCACCAACGACCTGCTGCCGGCGGACATCGTCGGGGTCTCGGTGTTCGAGCGCGATAACAACCGCTTCACCTTTCATCCCGGCCCGGTGTTCTCGCAGGTTCTGCTTGCCGACGAGATCAATCGCGCCTCGCCCAAGACGCAAAGCGCGCTGCTCGAAGCGATGGAAGAAAGGCAGGTCTCGATCGACGGCGAGCCACGGCGTCTGCCCAATCCCTTCTTCGTGATCGCCACCCAGAATCCTCAGGATCAGATCGGCACCTTTCCCTTGCCCGAGTCGCAACTCGACCGATTCCTGATGTGCATCGAACTGGGCTACCCCGACCCGAAGGCTGAGCGCACCCTGCTCGAAGGCCACGACCGGCGCGAGTTGCTCGCATCGCTCAAGCCGAAAATGACGGCGGGCGACCTGGTGGATGCCCAAGCCTCGCTCAAGCTGATCCGGACCGCACCGGCGCTGCTCGACTATGTCCAGAACCTGCTGACCTACAGCCGCCGCTCGCCGTTCTTTGCGGAAGGTCTGAGCCCGCGTGCCGGTCTGGCGCTGCTGCAGGCGGCGCGAGCCTGGGCATTGCTCGACGGCCGCAACCATGTTCTCCCCGACGATGTTCAAGCGGTGCTGACCGCCGTCGCGGGCCATCGCCTGAAGCCCGCCAAGGGAGCAGCCACCAGCCATCGGGCCCGCGCCGAAATGGTCGCCGAGCTCTCGAAGTCGGTGGGTGTGCCCTGAGCAGCGTGGCCTGATTCGCGATGCTCGCAGCCGCCATGAACTGGGTCGAGCGGATCGCGCCGGTGATCAGGATCGCCCGCGGTCCGCATGATGGCGACTTGCGCCTTGACCGTCGCAAGATTTTCATCCTTCCGACCCGAGCCGGGCTGATGTTCGGGGTGCTGCTGATCGTCATGCTGCTGACCTCGGTCAACTATGCGCTGTCGCTCGGCTACGCGCTGACCTTCCTGCTGATCGGAGTGGGCCTGGTCTCGATGCTTCACACCTGGCGAAATCTGCTCGGCCTGACCTTGCGGGCCGGTCGTGCTGAACCGGTCCACGCCGGCGAACTCGCCGAACTTGGCCTGACCCTGCAGAACAGCCGAGGCCGGGCACGGTATGCGATCGAACTGACGGTGCCGGGCAATGCGCAGTCGACCCTGATCGATATTGCGCCCGGGGTCGATCAACTGATCAGCGTGGCCTTGCCGACCCATCGACGCGGCTGGCAGACCGCCCCGCGCATGCGCCTGTCGTCACGCTGGCCGCTGGGCTTGTGGCAGGCCTGGGCCTGGTGGCATCCCCAGGTGCGGATGCTGGTCCTGCCGCAGCTCGAAACGCCGGCAGCGCCGCTGCCCGAATCCAGTTCGATCGGCAATGAATTCAATGGACGCGGACGCGGCGAAGATGATTTCTCGGCGATCCGCGCTTTTCGCGACGGTGACTCGACGCGGCGACTGGCCTGGAAAGCCATGGCGCGAAGCGGCCGGGACGATCTGCTGGTGCTCGAATTCGAGGGGGGTGGCGGCGGCCAGATGTGGCTGGAGTGGTCGGCCTTGTCAGCGTCGCTGTCGCCTGAGGATCGCCTCTCGCGGCTGGCCCGCTGGGTGGTCGATGCCGAATCGGCCGGGCTGAGCTACGGCCTGAGACTGAACTCGCTCACCATCGATCGCGCCTCAGGCGCAAGTCATCAAGCCGAGTGCCTGCAGGCACTCGCGCTGGCACAGGTCTGAGCGAAGGCACACCGATGGCAGGTTTTCGCGACCGGGGCATGGTGTTTTCGATGCGGGTCATGGGTGGCACGCTCGGTGGCGTCTGGGAGCGCGACCGTCGCGACACGCTCTTTCTGCTGGGCGCGATCGCGCTCGCCATTGGGCCGCAACTCTTCAATCTGCCGCTGTGGTGCGCGGCCGGCTTCGCGGTGCTGTTTCTGTGGCGCACCGGCCTGGTCTTTTCCGGCCGACCACTGCCCGGCAAGGTACTGAGCATCGCGGCGGCCGCCGCCTGCACCGCCGGCGTCCTGGCCCAGTACGGCACGCTGTTCGGACGTGATGCGGGCGTCGCGCTGCTGGTGCTGTTCCTGGGGCTCAAGCTGATGGAAATGCGCGCGCGGCGCGACCACTTCATCGTGATCTTTCTGAGCTTTTTCGTCCTGGTGACCGGTTTTTTCGAATCGCAGTCGGTGTTCGCTGCCGCCCTCAGCCTGATCGCGGTGGTGGGGCTGCTGGCCGCCCTGCTGACCATGCAGTTCGGGCAGCGCGAAGTCAGCCTGCGCCAGAGACTGACAACCGTCGGTGTGATGCTGCTGCAGGCGCTGCCGCTGGCAGCCGCCTTGTTCGTGCTCTTTCCGCGAATCAATGGACCCTTGTGGGGACTGCCAAGCGACGCCCATTCAGGCAGCACCGGCATGTCAGACACGATGTCGCCCGGACAGATTTCCGATCTGGCCAATAACGACGAGGTGGCCTTCAGGGTGCAGTTCGAAGGACGTGCACCGGCGCAGTCGCAGATGTACTGGCGCGGCCCGACGCTGGGCAATTTCGACGGCAAGGTCTGGCGCGCGGTGCGAGCCGACATCGTCCCGCGCCCGGCGGCACAGGCCACCTTGCCGGAGGATGGCACGGCGCTGCGCTACCAGACCACGCTCGAGCCCCATTCGGGACGATGGCTCTTTGCCCTTGACGTCCCGGCATCCCTGCCGAGCGCACCCGGGCTGGCGGTTGCGGCGTCGCCCGATTTCGACATGCTCGCCGCCGACCCGCTGACCACCCGGACTCGCTTTGATGCGACCGCTCGCCTCGATGCCTCGATCGGCCTGAACGAAACCCCGCTGTCGCTGCAGAACTGGCTGCAGTTGCCGCCGGGTCACCATCGCCGCACGCTCGAGCTCGCCGCACGCTGGAGAAATGAAGAAGCCGATAACGGTGCGCTGGTCCAGCGCACCCTGGCGATGTTTCATGACGCCGATTTCCGCTACACCCTCAATCCGCCATTGCTCGAGGACAATCCGGTCGACCGGTTTCTGTTTGAGACCCGCGCCGGCTTTTGCGAACACTATGCAAGCGCCTTCGTCGTGCTGATGCGCGCGCTCGACATTCCGGCGCGCGTGGTCACCGGCTATCAGGGCGGCGAAGCGAATCCTGCCGATGACTACTGGATCGTGCGTCAGTCGGACGCCCATGCCTGGGCCGAAGTCTGGCTCGATGGCAAGGGCTGGGTGCGGATCGACCCGACCAGTGCGGTCGCGCCCGAGCGGATCGAGAAGGGGTCGGCCGCCTTGAGCCGGCAGCGCGGCCTGGGCAAAGACGGCCTGCCGAGCCTCGGCGATCTCGACCTCTACCGCCAGTTGCGCTTTTCGATCGACGCCTTCTCCCACGGCTGGAATCAGTGGGTCCTGAGCTACGACAGCAGCCGCCAGAAATCATTGCTTGGCAGCATCGGACTCGATTCGACCCAGCCGCAGGAAATTGCCGCGGCACTTGGCGTGGTTCTGGCGCTGGCGATCGCTGGCGTTGCGCTGACCACCCTGCGACCGCAGGTCAAGCGCGATGAGGTCGAGCGGGCCTACGATCTGTTCTGCGCGCGCGTGGCCGCCATCGGCGCCCCCCGCCTGCTGGCCGAAACCGCCAGCCGATACCTCGAGCGCATCGATCCGCTGCTCGAGCCCGATGACGCCGATCTTGCGCGCGAGATCGTCGAGACCTATTCGCAGCTGCGGTACGATCCGGACACCTCGTCACCCAACCGGGTCCGCGACCTGCAACGCCTGGTCAAGGCCTTCAAACCCTGATGCAAGCCTCCCGCGCGGCGCAACGCTGGTTCGCCGCTCTGATCCTGACCATTGCTGTGACCACGCTGCAGGCTGCGCCGCCTGCGGCCGGCGGCTGGGCAAGCCGCCCTGACGTCGTCGAGTTCGTTCGCGAGATGGTCGACAGACATGGCTTCGACCAGGCCACGCTGACCGATGTCTTCGAGCGCACCCGCACCGCCGATGTCGCGCTCAAGCTGATGAGCCCAGCCCCTGTGACCGGCAAGCGCTCGTGGTCGGCTTATCGGGCCCGCTTCGTCGAACCGATCCGGATTCGCGAGGGTTTACGCTTCTGGCGAGAACAGGCCGATCCGATCCGGCGCGCCGCCGACCGATTTGGCGTGCCGCAGGAGATCATCGTGGCGATCATCGGCGTCGAGACGGTCTATGGCCGCAACACCGGCGATTTCCGGGTGATGGACGCCCTGACCACGCTTGCCTTCGAGGACCCGCGCCGCGCCGCTTTCTTTCGGGAAGAACTCGAGCAGTTCCTGCTGCTCAGCCGCGACAGTGAGGTCGATCCGCTGCTGTGGCGGGGCTCCTATGCCGGCGCCATCGGGCTGCCGCAGTTCATGCCCGGCAGCATCCGCCGGCATGCGATCGATTTCGACGGCGACGGCCGGATTGACCTTCGCGCGAGCACGAGCGATGCGATCGGCAGCGTGGCGCGTTTTCTGTCGAATCACGGCTGGCGACCGGGCGAGCCGACGCACTTTCAAGCCCTCGTCGATGATGAGACGCGCGCAAGGCCTGCGGTCGAGGCCGGCGTGCCGCCGAAACTGAGCATGGCCGACCTTGCAGCACTCGGCGTGAGCAGCCCGCAAACGATTGCCGCGACCGATCTGCTGTCGCTGATCGACTTGCCCGATGGCGACAAGCCCACCCAGTTCGTGCTGGGCACGAACAACTTCTGGGTGATCACCCGCTACAACCGGTCCTACTTCTATGCCATGTCGGTGATTGACCTGGCACGAGCGCTCAGGGGCGCGGCCAATGCCCCTGTGGCGGCTCAGCCGGGGAAAAGACCGGTCGAGAGATAGCGGTCACCGCGATCGCACACGATGAACACAATCGTGGCGTTGTCGACCTCCTGGGCGATGCGAAGCGCGATGCAGCAGGCCCCTGCCGCAGACGGGCCGCAGAAGATGCCTTCTTCGGCCGCAAGGCGTCGGGCCATCGCCTCGGCATCGGCCTGAGAGACGAACTCGATCCGGTCGACCATGGCATGCCGGTAGATCTTGGGCAGGTAAGCCTCGGGCCACTTGCGAATCCCGGCAATCGATGAGCCTTCATCGGGCTGCGCGCCGATGATCTGCACCTGCGGGTTTTGCGACTTCAAATAGCGCGAGACGCCGGTGATCGTGCCGGTCGTGCCCATGGCCGAGACGAAATGCGTGACCTGGCCGGCGGTGTCCTGCCAGATCTCCGGGCCGGTGGTCTCGAAATGGGCCGCCCAGTTGTCGTCGTTGGAAAACTGGTCGAGCACCCGCCCCTTGCCTTCGGCCTGCATGGTGTCGGCCAGGTCGCGGGCATATTCCATCCCCTGCTCTTTGCTCACCAGGACCAGTTCGGCGCCGAAGGCCTTCATGGTCTGACGACGCTCGACCGAGAGGTTGTCCGGCATGATCAGGACCATGCGATAGCCCTTGATCGCAGCCGCCATGGCCAGCGCAATCCCGGTATTGCCCGAGGTGGCCTCGATCAGGGTGTCGCCGGGTCGGATCTCACCGCGCGCCTCGGCCTTGGCGATCATGGCAATGGCCGGACGATCCTTGACCGAGCCGGCCGGATTGTCGCCTTCGAGCTTGCCCAATATCACGTTGCCGCGACGCGCCTGGGCCTCGCCCGGAATCCGCTGCAGGCGAACCAGCGGCGTGCGGCCGATCACGGCGTCGATGGTGGGATAGTGCTGTCGTGCGGGTGTATTCATCGAACGGTCGCCAATTTGAGGATGCCGGGCAGGTCGGAATTCAGGATCGAGTCACGCAGCGCATCGATGGCTGCGAGTCGGGTGAAGCTGCGCCGCCAGGCCAGCACCACCCGGCGGGTGGGCGGCGGCGGCGCAAAGGGCAAATAGGCCAGCAGGCCGTCATCGCGGGCCTTGCCCGCCAGCACGGCTGCCGGCTGCGACAGCCAGGGCAGCACCGTGATGCCGATGCCCGAAGCCACCATATGCCGGATGGTCTCGAGCGACGAGCCTTCGAAGGTTTTCTGGATGCCACCGCTGGCCTGCGAGTAGCGCGACAGCTCGGGGCAGACCTCGAGCACCTGATCGCGAAAGCAGTGACCCGCGCCCAGCAGCAGCATGGTCTGCTGCTTGAGTTCGACCGATGAGATCGACTCGCGCTGCGCCCAGGGATGGCTGCAGGGAACGGCCACGACGAAAGGCTCTTCGTAGAGCGGGCAGCTGTCAAAGCCCTGATCCGGGAAGGGTTCGGCCATGATCGCGGCATCGATATCGCCCTGACGCAGCAGTTCGATCAGCCTGACCGTGAAGTTTTCCTGCAGCAGCAGCGGCATCTGTGGCGCGTCGCTGATGATGCGAGGCATGACCAGCGGCAGCAGATAAGGGCCGATGGTGTAGATGATGCCCAGACGCAGCGCGCCGGCGAGCGGATCGACCCCATGACGGGCGATTTCGCGGATGGTGCCGGTTTCGTCGAGCACGCGCTGGGCCTGCTCGACCACCTGCCGACCGACCGAGGTGACGCTCACCTCGGTGCCGCCGCGCTCGAACAGCAGCACCCCGAGTTCCTGCTCGAGCTTGCGCACGCCGACCGAGAGCGTCGGCTGGCTCACATGACAGGCCTCGGCAGCGCGTCCGAAGTGCAGCTCTCGCGCGACCGCGACGATGTACTTGAGTTCGGTCAGCGTCATGCGCCAAATTCTAGCAGCGGCAGGCCCGCAGCCCGGCATGCGATCATCGGACCCATCACGCCACCCTCAACCCGACATAAGCCCGCCATGCCGACCATTCCGTATCTGCCTGCTGATATTGCCGAGCCTCGCGAGATCGTCGATGTGATCCGCAGCCGCCGCGGCGGCACCCTGCAGCATCTCGACCGGATCCTGCTGCACAGCCCGCCGGTGGCCGCCGGCTGGAACGCCCTGCTGGGCTCGGTGCGCCGTGACATGACGCTGAGTCCGAAGCTGCGCGAACTCGCGATGTGCGCGGTGGCCATGCTCAACGATGCCGAGTACGAATGGTTTCACCATGCACCGCTGCTGATCGAGGCCGGTGCGACGCCGGCACAGATGGCCGCGCTTCGCGACCCGATCGCGGCACTGAAAAACGAAGGCCTTTTTGATGCTGCCGAGCGCGCCGCGCTGGCCCTCACCATCGAGATGACCCGCACCATCAAGGTCAGCCCGCAGACCATGGCCGCGGTCAAAGCGGTGCTGCCCGACGATCGCCAGGTGTTCGAGCTGGTGACGACGATTGCGGCCTACAACATGGTTTCGCGCGTACTGGTGGCCACCGGGATCGAGATCGAGTGATCGCTTGAGGCTGACGCGCGTCGTTGATCGACCCGCGTCAACTCAGGCCTTCAGAAACTCCTCACGCCCCGCCAGCCAGCGCGCCAGATGCGCGTCGACCCGCTCTGGGGGGCCGGCGAGCATCGCATCGGCCTCAATGCGCGCCGCATCGACCAGGTCGGCATCGCGCTCGAGGTCGGCAAATCGCAGCAGGGCCAGCCCCGACTGTCGCGCCCCCAGAAACTCACCCGGACCGCGCAGTTGCAGATCGCGGCGGGCAACCTCGAAGCCATCGGTGGTCTCGTACATCGTCTTGAGCCGTTCGCGGGCATTGACCGACAGCGGCGGCCGATAAAGCAGCACACACACGCTTTGCGCGCTGCCGCGCCCGACCCGCCCGCGCAGCTGATGAAGCTGCGACAGACCGAAGCGTTCGGCATGCTCGATCACCATCAGCGAGGCATTGGGCACATCCACACCCACCTCGATCACGGTGGTGGCCACCAGCAGATCGAGCTCGCCGCGCACGAAGGCGTCCATGGCAGCGGCCTTCTCGGCCACCGGCAGCCGACCATGGATCAGACCGACACGCAGATCGGCGAGTTCGGCCGACAGCGACTCGAAGGCATCGAACGCGGTCTGCAGATCGAGGGTTTCGGACTCTTCGATCAGCGGGCAGACCCAGTAGACCTGCCGGCCCTGAGCCACCGCCGCCCGCACCCGCTCGACCACTTCAGCATGGCGCGACTGGGTCACCAGCTTGGTGATGACCGGCGTGCGACCGGGCGGCAGCTCGTCGATCACCGAGACATCCAGATCGGCGTAATAGCTCATCGCGAGCGTGCGCGGAATCGGTGTCGCGCTCATCATCAGCTGGTGCGGCAAGGCATCACCGCGGGTGGCGCGCAGCGCCAGGCGTTGCGCGACGCCGAAGCGATGCTGCTCGTCGACGATCGCCAGCCCCAGAGTTGGCAATTCGACCGACTCCTCGACCAGCGCATGCGTGCCGACCAGCAGATCGACCTCGCCGGCGGCGGCCAGGGCCCGCACCTTCTTCTTGGCCGAGGCGGTGAGCGAGCCCGACAGCCAGGCCACCCTTACACCGAGCGGCTCAAGCCAGGGGCCGAGCTTGCGAAAATGCTGCTCGGCGAGGATTTCGGTGGGCGCCATCAGGGCGGCCTGCCGACCGCTGCCGATCGCCTGCATGGCGGCCAGTGCCGCCACCACGGTCTTGCCGCTGCCGACGTCGCCCTGCAGCAGCCGGTTCATCGGCTCGCTGCCGGCGAGGTCGCGCGAGATCTCGAGCCAGGCCCGCTGCTGGGCGCCGGTGAGTGCGAAGGGCAGCGCGGCCAACAGTCGCTGTGTCTGCACATGATCGGGCAAAGGCACCGCGCGCTGTTGGGCACGGGCGGCGCGCGCCCGTTTGAGCGACAACTGCTGAGCCAGCAGTTCATCGAAGGCCAGACGCCGGCAGGCCGGATGCGAGCGGTCCTCGATGGCCGACAGGGGCGTCTCGGGCGGCGGCTGGTGCAGCAAACGCAGCGAGGGCATCAGCGCCGGCAGGCCGAGCCGCTCGGCGCAGCCGGGACGAAGCGTATCGGCCCAGTCGGTGCGGGACAGCGCCTCGAGGATGGTGCGTCGCAGATCGGACTGGCCGATGCCGGCCACCGTGGGATAGACCGGCGTGAGGGTCGCCGGCAGCCGATCGGCGCCACCCAGCATCCGATAGCGCGGATGGACCATCTCCAGACCGAAGAGACCACCGCGCACCTCGCCCATGGCACGCAGGCGCCGGCCGACTGCGAGTTGCGCGACCTGCGAGCCGTAGAAATTCAGAAAGCGCAGACCGATGCGACCACTGCCGTCGTCGAGTTCGACCTGCAGCATGCGCCGCGGTCGGGTCACGATTTCGTTGCTGCAGACTTCGCCGGCCACCTGGGCGGCCTCGCCGGGCGCCACGTCGGCGATCGCGACGATGCGGGTCTCGTCTTCGTAGCGCAGCGGCAGATGCAGCAGCAGGTCGGCTTCGGTGCGGATGCCGAGCCGTGCGAACTTGCCGAGGTCGGTCACCGCAAGCGAGGGGTCAGGCCAGCACCATGACCGCTTCGGCCTCGAAGAGCGCGCCCCGCGGCAGGCTTGCCACGCCGACGGTCGAGCGTGCCGGATAAGGCTGCGCAAAGTAGGTCTGCATGATTTCGTTGGCCTTGGGGAAATCGGCCAGATCGGTCAGAAAAAGCGTGAGCTTGACCACGTCGGCCAGCGAGCCGCCGGCGGCCTCGGCGACCGCCAACATGTTCCGGAAAGCCCGATGGACTTGTGCCTCGAAGCCGCCCTCGACCAGCTGACCGCTCACCGGGTCGAGCGCGATCTGACCCGACAGATAGACGGTGTTGCCGACCTTGACCGCCTGCGAATAGGGGCCGATGGCGGCCGGGGCGCCGGCGCTCGAAACAATGGATTTGCTCATGGACGGACTCCGTAAGGGAATCCGCCGATGTTAGCCCAAGCGAGCAGACCGGCCACCGACCGGGCCCGGCCTGGGCAAGGCCGGTCGGGCCGTGGGCAGACCGGCCTCAGGCCGCCAGCGGGGTCTTGTGCAGTGCCGCCAGATCGATCTTGTAGAGCTGCGCGACGTTGTCGCACAGGATCGCCTGCCGTTGTTCGCCGCTCAGCACCTTCGACTGCTCAGCGAGCATCTCCTGCGACCACGGCCAGGTCGAATCCGAATGCGGAAAGTCGTTGGCCCACATCAGTCGGCGCCAGTTCATCTGATCGGCCGAACGGAAGGCCACCCAGTCGTCCTGGAAGGTGGTGTAGATATGCTCGGAGAAATACTCGCTCGGCAGCTTCTCAAGCGTCACGCCCGGTGCCAGCCAGTTGCGGTGGCGCTTGTAGGCATGGTCCATGCGGTAGAGGTAATGCGGCACCCAGCCGGCATCGGCCTCGACGCACACCACGCGCAGGGCCGGATGGCGCTGGAACACACCACCGAAGATCAGCGTGCCCATGATGTCCTGGTTGCCGCGGATGATCGACAGGAAGGTGTTGATGCGCGGCCCGCGCACGGTGGCGTTGCCGCGCGCGGTAAGGATGTGGAATGACAGCGGCAGGTCGAGCTCGATCGCCGCCTCCCACACCGGGTCATAGATCGGCGAGTCGTAATCCTCGATCGCCGGATTGCCCGGCATCATCACACCGCGCAGCCCGAGCGCCTTGATTGCCTTGAAGTCCTGAATCATTTCGGCGGGCGAGCTGCCGGCAGACTGCCCGCAGCCGAGCAGGCGGGTCGGATGCCGATCGCAGAAGGCCGCAATCCAGCGGTTGTAGGCGTCAAAGCACGCCTTCTTGTAATCGAAGTCAGCGTGATTGCACAGCAGCATGCCCACGGTGGGGTAGATGACTTCGGCAGCCACGCCGTCTCGGTCCTGATCGGCCATGCGGGCATCCGGATCCCAGCCGCCGCGATGCAGGTCGCTGAATTTCACGCCTGTCTCGGTGATGTCTTCCGGCCGTTTGCCGGCCGCAGCGACCAGACCCAGATTAATCGGCCGCTTCATGCCGTCGATCTGGAAAGCATCGCCCTGCCCTTCAATCGAGATGAGGCGGGGCGCCCGGTCGCGCCAGGCGCGGTCGATGTTGGCGGTGTAGGTGTCGGGTGCCTCGGTGATATGAGAATCAGCCGAGATGATCGGGTAGCTCATGGCGTCTCCTGTGTCTGCTTGTGACCTCACTATATAGCGCCGGCTCCTGCATGGCGCTCATTCGGCGCCGAAAAGCGCGTTTCCCGTACCATCTCCTGCCCTCCTGCGCCGACACACCGCCATGTCCGATCCGACCCGCCAACGCCCGGACTCCCCGCCGATTCGCATTCGCGGGGCCCGTCAGCACAATCTGCGCAACCTCGACATCGACATTCCCACCGGCGAGCTGGTGGTGGTCACCGGCGTGTCGGGCTCGGGAAAATCCTCGCTGGTCTTCGACACGCTCTATGCCGAGGGCCAGCGTCGCTATGTCGAGACCTTCTCGGCGTATGCGCGGCAGTTCCTCGACCGCATGGACAAGCCGCAGGTCGACCGGATCGAGGGCGTGCCGCCGGCGATTGCCATCGACCAGACCAATCCGGTTCGCACCTCGCGCTCGACCGTCGGCACCATGACCGAGCTGAACGACCATCTGAAGCTGCTCTTTGCCCGCGCCGCCCGCCTGCATTGCCGACAGTGCAGCCGGCCGGTCGCCCGCGACACCGTGGCCAGCATCCGCGCCTCGGTCGCCGAGCGCGCCGCGCAGGCCGGCGACCCGAGGCTGGTGGTGAGCTTTCCGGTGCAGGTGCCGGGCAACTTCACCGAAGCCGAGATCGAGCAGCATCTGCTGGCGCAGGGCTATACCCGGGTGCATTCGCGCACCCCCGGCACAGGCGCCCTCGGCCCGACATTGAACGTCGTCCAGGATCGCTTTCGGGTGGCCGGTGCCGATGAAGCGCGGGTGGCCGAGGCGATCGAAGCCGCGCTGCACCGGGGCAGCGGCCGACTCACCGTCCATGCGCTGACGGAGGACGGCAGCGATGCGAGCGAATGGCGCTACTCCACCGCACTGGCCTGCGCCGAGTGCGGCATCGCCTATGCCGACCCGAGTCCGAGCCTGTTCTCCTTCAACTCGCCGATCGGCGCCTGCGAGACCTGCCGCGGCTTCGGACGCGTCATTGGTGTCGACCTCGGGCTGGTCATCCCCGACGCCGCGCGAAGCCTGGGCGGTGGCGCGGTCAAGCCCTGGCAGACCGAGAGTTTCAAGGAATGCCAGGCCGACATGGTCCGCTACGCCAAGCTGCGCGGTGTGGCGCTCGACATCGCCTGGCGGGACTTGCCCGAGGCGCACCGGCACTGGGTGATCGAGGGCGGCGACGACTGGACGGGCAATTTCAACAAGCAGTGGTACGGCATCCGGCGCTTTTTCGACTGGCTCGAATCGAAGGCCTACAAGATGCATATCCGGGTGCTGCTGTCGCGCTACCGGGCCTACACCCCCTGCACGGTCTGTCGCGGCGCACGGCTGCGCCCTGATGCCCTGCTCTGGCGGATCGGCTCGGGGGCCGATGCCGACGCGGTCTTCGATGCCTGCGACGAACACGGCTCGCGCCCCGGTCGCTATCAGCGCTTCGCACCCGCCGGCACGCAATGGTCCGATCCGCAACTGCAAGCCCTGCCGGGGCTGTGCGTGCACGATGTCATGCTGCTGCCGATCGAGAGAGTCACCACGCTCTTCGGCCGGCTCGAGCTGCCGGCGCCGCTCGATGAGGCGACCGCCCTGCTGCTGACCGAAGTGCGCGCTCGCCTGCGCTATCTGGCCGATGTCGGCCTGGCTTATCTCACCCTCGACCGGCAGTCGCGCACGCTGTCGGGCGGGGAGGTCCAGCGTATCAATCTGACCACCGCGCTCGGCACCTCGCTGGTCAATACCCTGTTCGTGCTGGACGAGCCGAGCATCGGTCTGCATCCGCGCGACATGGGCCGGGTGATCGGCGTCATGAAGCGGCTGCGCGATGCCGGCAATTCGCTGGTGGTGGTCGAGCACGATCCGCAGGTGATGTTTGCCGCCGACCGCATGCTCGACATCGGCCCTGGGCCGGGCGAACGCGGCGGGCGCATTGTCTACTGGGGCGAGCCCGAGGGCCTGCGCCGCGCCGACACCCTCACCGGCGATTACCTCTCGGGCCGCAAATCGATCCCGGCCACGCAGCTCGCGCCGATCACCGCGTCCACGCCGAAGCTGGTGCTCGAGGGCGCTACCGAGCACAACCTCAAGTCGGTGAATGTCGAGATTCCGCTGGGTCGGCTGGTGTGTCTGACCGGGGTCTCGGGCAGCGGCAAATCGACCCTGATGCAGGATGTGCTGCTGCCGGCGTTGCTCAAGGCCAAGGGCAAGCCGAGCGAGTCGCCCGGGCGCCACGATCGCCTGCTTGGCGACGACTGGCTGGAAGACGTGGTCTTCGTCGACCAGTCGCCGATCGGCAAGACCACCCGCTCAAATCCGGTGAGTTATGTCGGCGCCTTCGATTCGATCCGCAAACGCTTTGCGGCCGCCGAGGTCTCGCGCGAACGCGGCTATACCGCCGGCACCTTCAGCTTCAATGCCGGCGATGGCCGATGCCCGACCTGCGGCGGCAACGGCTTCGAGCATGTCGAGATGCAGTTTCTGTCCGACGTCTATCTGCGCTGCCCCGACTGCGACGGCCGGCGCTTTCGTCCCGAGATTCTGGAGGTCGCGATTGCCGGACGCGGCGCCACCCGCTCGGTCGCCGATGTGCTCGACCTCACGGTGCATGAGGCGCTGGCCTTTTTTGCCGACGACTACGACATCGCGACCCGCCTGCAGCCGCTCGAAGATGTCGGACTCGATTATCTGCGGCTCGGTCAACCGGTGCCCACCCTCTCGGGCGGCGAAGCCCAGCGCCTGAAGCTGGCCGGCTTTCTGGCCGAAGCCGCGAGCAAGGGGCTGGACAAGGCCCGCGGCAAGCGCGGCACGCTGTTTCTCTTCGACGAGCCGACCACCGGCCTGCACTTCGACGATGTCGCCCGTCTGCTGCGCGCGCTGCGCAAGCTGCTCGCCGCCGGTCATTCGCTGCTGGTGATCGAACACAACCTCGACGTGATCCGTGCCTCCGACTGGCTGATCGACCTCGGCCCGGACGGCGGCGACGCCGGCGGCGAAGTGGTGGCAGTGGGCACACCGCAGACGATTGCGGCGCATCCCCTGAGTGTGACCGGCCGCTCGTTGCGCGAGTATCAGGTTCAGATGGCCGAGTCGGCGACGATTGCGGCGGCGCCGGATCGATCGGCAGCCGGTGCGTCGGCCCTGGCCGTGCTGCACGCAGACGATGCCGGCGCGACGATCGCCGCCACCGCGCATCGCATCGGCGATCCTGCCGGCGAGACCGATTACGGCGTGCCGCTGCAGACCCGCCTGCGCAACCGGGCGCGTGATGCGATCGTCGTGCACAACGCCCGTGAGCACAATCTGAAGAATGTCGATGTCGAGGTGCCGCGCAACCAGTTCACCGTGATCACCGGTGTCTCGGGCAGCGGCAAATCAACCCTGGCCTTCGATGTGATTTTCGGCGAAGGTCAGCGCCGCTATCTCGAGTCGCTCAATGCTTATGCGCGCCAGTTCGTGCAGCCAGCCTCTCGGCCCGATGTCGACGGCGTCTTCGGCATTCCGCCGACGGTCGCGATCGAGCAGCGCACCAGTCGCGGCGGACGCAAGAGCACGGTGGCCACGCTCACCGAGATCTATCACTTTTTGCGGCTGCTCTACGTCAAGCTCGGCACCCAGCATTGCCCGACCTGCGACAGCCGCATCGAGCCGCAGTCTTTCGACGCGATCGCCGCGCGCATCCTGCGCGAGCACCGCGGCGAGCGCATCGGGCTGCTGGCCCCGCTGGTGGTCGGACGCAAGGGCATCTATACCGACCTCGCCAAGTGGGCGGCGGCCAAGGGCTTCACCCATCTGCGTGTCGACGGTGCCTTCCTGCCGACCGGCAAGTGGCCGCGCATCGACCGCTATGCCGAGCACGACATCGATCTGCCGGTGGCCGATCTGGTGGTCTCGCCGCACCGCGAACCCGAACTGCGCGACGCCTTGCGCTCGGCACTCGCGTTCGGCAAGGGGATCATCAAGGTCGCCACCGGCCTCGATGCGCTCAAGGCAGCCATCGATGCCGGTGACCCGACCGGCGCCAACGCTGCGATGCACACCGCGATCCATTCCACCCAGCGCGCCTGCGGCACCTGCGGCACCAGCTTTGCCGAGCTCGACCCGCGCCTGTTCTCCTTCAACTCCAAGCACGGCTGGTGCACCGCGTGCCTGGGCGCCGGGCTCGAAACCATCGGCAAGATCCGCACCGACGAACTCACCCCCGGCATGGAAGGCGCCACCGATGCCGGCATCGAATACGGCAGCGCCGCCTGCCCGTCCTGCGACGGACAGCGTCTCAATCGCGTGGCGCTCGCGGTGCGGCTGCAGGGCCAGTCGATTACCGCACTGACCGGCATGCCGGTCGATGCCACCCGGCGCTGGCTCGACGGCGTGGGCTTCGAGGGGCGATCGGCCGAGATCGCCCGCGACATCCTGGCCGAGATCGGCTCGCGTCTGCAGTTCCTGTCGGATGTCGGGCTGGGCTATCTGTCGCTGGCGCGTGCCGCGCCCACCCTGTCGGGCGGCGAGGCGCAGCGCATCCGGCTGGCGGCCCAATTGGGCTCCAATTTGCAGGGTGTCTGCTATGTGCTCGACGAGCCCACGATCGGCCTGCATCCGCGCGACAACCAGGTGCTGCTCGACACCCTGGTCGCACTGCGCGACAAGGGCAATACCCTGCTGGTGGTCGAGCATGATGAAGACACCATCCGCCGTGCCGACAATGTGATCGATATCGGCCCAGGCGCCGGGCGCTTGGGCGGATATATCGTCGCCTCGGGCACGCATGCAACGCTCGCCGCGCATCCCGACAGCCTCACCGGGCGCTTTCTCGCCCATCCGCTCCAGCATCCGCTGCAGCCGGCCCGCCCGGTTGCCGCCGACGGGCCGGCGATCACCGTGCGCGGCGCGCGACTGCACAATCTGCAGGGCTTCGATGCCCGTCTGCCACTGGGCCGGCTCACGGTGGTCACCGGCGTGTCAGGCTCAGGCAAATCGAGCTTTGCGCGAGATGTCGTGCTGGCCAATCTTTATGCGGTGGTCACCGCGCGCAACAGCGGTCGCGCCGGTGCCGACAAGGCGCTGTCATTGCTGGCGGCGCCGATCGGCTGTGATGCCATCGAGGGGACCGAGCCGATCGGCCGGGTGCTCGAGGTCGACCAGACCCCAATCGGCAAGACACCGCGTTCCTGCCCGGCCACCTATGTCGGTTTCTGGGATGCGATCCGCAAGCTCTTTGCCGACACCACCGAGGCACGCGTGCGCGGCTACGAGGCGGCCCGGTTCTCGTTCAACACCGGCGCCGGCCGCTGCCCGGCCTGCGAAGGACAGGGCGTCAAGACCATCGAGATGAGTTTCCTGCCCGATGTGAAGGTGGTCTGCGATGTCTGCGCCGGCCAGCGCTTCAACCGCGAGACCCTGCAGGTCACGATGCGCGGCAAGAATGTCGGCGAGGTGCTGTCGATGAGCGTCGACGAGGCAGTGATCTACTTTTCGGCGCATCGCTCGATCGAGCATCCGCTCAAGCTGCTGCAGGATGTCGGCCTGGGCTATCTCACCCTCGGCCAGCCGAGTCCGACGCTGTCGGGCGGCGAATCGCAGCGCATCAAGCTGGTCACCGAACTGGCCAAGGTTCGTGACCTCGGCGCAAGCGCCGCCTCGCGATATAACCCGGTGCACACGCTTTATGTGCTCGATGAACCCACGGTCGGCCTGCACATGGCCGACGTCGAAAAGCTCATCCGCGTGCTGCACCGGCTGGTCGATGCCGGCAACACGCTGGTGGTGATCGAACACGACATCGACATCTGGGCAGAGGCCGACTGGATCATCGATCTCGGCCCGGAGGGCGGCGACGGCGGTGGACGCATCGTCGAGGTCGGGCCACCGCTCGATCTGGCGGCGCGAGCCTCGAGCCATACCGGACGGGTACTCAGCGAGTTTCTGGCGTCACGGGCAGCGATCGCATCCCGGGCAGCGTAAGCGAGGCGGCGGGCAGCACACCTTCGAGCGCCAGCAGATGCTGCTTGCGCTCGAGGCCGCCGGCATAGCCGGTCAGCGAACCGTCGCGGCCGATCACCCGGTGACAGGGCACGAAGATCGATACCGGATTACGGCCGACCGCCGCGCCCACCGCCCGCACGGCCGCAGGCGAGCCGATCTGCCGGGCAAGCTCACCATAAGTACTGGTGCGGCCGCGGCCGATGGTTTGCAGCGCGGCCCAGACCTTGCGCTGAAAGGGCGTGCCGTGCATCGCAAGCGGCAGATCGAGTTCGACCTGATCGCCTTTGAAATAGCGTTCAAGCAGCGCGGCTATCCGCTTTGCAAGCGGATTGTCATCCTGTCGCGGGCCGAATGTCGTGACCGCAGGCTGATGCTTCTGGCCATCGAAATACAGGCCGGTCAGCGCGCCGGCATCGAAGGCCAGCGCGATCGGGCCGAGCGGGCTCGGCAGCAGGGCATGGTTCATGAGGAGTGCTCCTGTTCAGCATTGAGGTTTGAGGATGCGGCCTGCCTCAGCGCCGAAGCCACCGTCAGCGAGCGCCACAAATGCATCACCGCATAGCCGCGCCAGGGCCGCCAGACCTCGGCCGCGGCGATCGCCGCGCGCGGCGTGGTGACACCCAGCGCCTTCATCACTCCGACATCGGCCGCCGGGAACGCATCCGGCCAGCCAAGCGCACGCATGGCGATGTAGTGGGCGGTCCAGTCGCCGATACCGGGCACCGCTTTCAGGCGCGCGATGGTGGCATCGGCATCGACCCCCGATTCAAGCATCAGCCCCTCATCGGCGACGGCTCGGGCCAGAGCAATCAGGGTGCGCGAGCGCTGCCGGGTCACGCCGAGCGCACCGATCGCCTCAGCCGACAGCACGGCCACTGCCGCGGCCGATGGAAACGCCCGCGACAACTCGGGCCAGGGTGTGGCGACCGGCTCGCCGAAGGCGACTGCAAATCGGCCGGTCAGCACACTGGCCTGCTTCACCGTCACCTGCTGGCCGAGGATCGCCCGCACCGCAATCTCGAAGCCATCAAACGCCCCCGGCAATCGCACGCCCTCGAAGCCGGCCGCCAGATCACCCAGGGCCTGCGCCACCTCGTCGGGTCGTGCGCCGAGATCGAAAGCGCGGCGCACTCGTCCGAGTGCCGCCGGGATCACGCCCACCAGCGCGGCATCGATCCGCACCTCGAGCACATGCCGCGCCGCGGCCCGACCTGCAGGCTGGGCGACCTCGATCCATCCGATGCGATGACCGCCCCCGGGTGCGGGCAGTCTCACGATGCGCCGATAGACCGGCAAACCACGGTGCTCTCGGGACGGTCCACGACCACGCCTCTCGACAGGCGGTGGAACATCGACGTACTCGACACCATCAATCGCCCTGCGGCCCAAAAATTCGGTCACCCACAACCAGTCGAGTGGCGGCCGATAGGCCAGCCGGCACTGCAGGATGCCGTCGTCGCCGGCGTGGGCCGGTCGGGCCGCACGGCGAAGGCCGGAGGGTGCCAGCCGATAGCGACGCACGAAGCAGTCGTTGAAGCGGCGCAGACTCGAAAAGCCGGCAGCAAGCGCCACGTCGGTCACTGGCAAGGCGGTGTCGGTCAGCAGCCTTTTGGCCAGCAGCAGCCGTTGCGTCTGGGCATAGTCGATGGGCGAGACGCCGAACTGCGCATCGAAAACCCGCCGCAGATGGCGGTCGGTCACACCGAGTTGCCGCGCGATCTCGGGCAGGCCACCGACCGTGAGTGCGCCATCTTCAATCATCGCCGCCGCCGACTGCGCGAGCCGGGCACTGGCATCAACACTCGAATGACCCGGCGCCAACTCGGGGCGACAGCGCAGACAGGGCCGAAAGCCGGCGTGCTCTGCCGCGGCTGCGCTCGAATAAAAGCGGCAATTCTCGCGACGCGGTGTCCTGGCGGTGCAGATCGGCCGGCAGTAGATGCCAGTGCTGGTCACGCCCACGAAGAAGCGCCCATCGAAACGGGCGTCCCGCGCGCGAAGCATCTGCCAGTACAAGGCAGCGTCGGTGGTTTGTGGCAGCATCCCTGACATGGAGCGGATTATCCGCTTGCTCCAACCTAAGCGCTCGCCATATTCGGACATGACTGCAGCCTCCCACGAACCAGGACCAATCGCCCCGCCTGAGATCGCGTCGCTGCAGGCGCATGCTGCGCGTCTTCAGACGCTTGCCTTGCGCGATCTGCTTCGCGACGACCCCGACCGATCGACACGCCTGGCGCTCGATGCCGGCCCGATTCACGCCGACTTCGCGCGCCAGCGCATCGACACCGCGGTGCTGCGCGATCTCGAGGACTGGGCGCTGCGCTGCGGCTTTGCAACTTCGCGCAACGACCTCTTCGCAGGCCGTGTCGTCAACCCGACCGAACAGCGCCCCGCGCTGCACACCGTGCTGCGCGGCGTCGGCGGCGGCCCCGAGCTTGCGGCAGCGGTCGCGCTCGAACGTCAGCGCATGGCCGAACTCGCCGGTCGCATCCGTCGCGGCGAATTGCGCGGCTTTCGCGGAATGCCGATTTCCACCCTGGTCTGCCTCGGCATCGGTGGCTCCGATCTCGGACCCCGCCTGGTCTGCGATGCCCTGACAAGCGAGGGCGATTTCGATGTGCGCTTCGTCGCCAATGTCGACCCGGATGACCTCGAGCGCGAACTGCGCGGGCTGGTGGCCGACACGACCGCCTTTGCCGTCATCTCCAAGACCTTCACCACCCGCGAGACGCTCGCCAATGCAGCGGCGGCACGCGGCTGGCTGCTCGCCGGCGGATGTCCCCGGAGCGGTCTGGCCGCACAGCTCATCGGCATCACCGCGGCACCCGAGGTCGCACGGCGCTGGGGCATCCTTGATTCGCTGATGCTCACCTTCCGGGAGGGGGTTGGCGGGCGGTATTCACTGTGGTCGAGCGTCGGTTTTGGCGTGGCAGTGGCTTGCGGTGTCGAGACCTTCGATGCCCTGCTCGATGGCGCGGCGCTGATCGACCGGCATTTTCGTGATGCGCCGCTGTCAGAGAACCTGCCGGCGCGCATCGGCCTGATCTCGGTCTGGAACCGGTCGTTTCTCGGTCTGTCGTCGCAGGCCGTGGTGCCTTATGCCGAGCGCCTGCGACTGTTGCCGGCCTGGCTGCAGCAACTGGTGATGGAGAGTAACGGCAAGTCGGCTGCGCTTGCCGGCGGCGCGGTTGCGCTCAAGACCTCACCGGTGATCTGGGGCACGTCCGGCACGAATGCGCAGCATTCTTATTTTCAGCAGCTTCATCAGGGACCGGACATCGTGCCGGTCGACTTCATCGTCGCGCGGCGCAGTCGCGCCAATGCCCTGGGTGCCGATGACGATCGCCATCGAATCCTGGTGGCCAACTGCCTCGCGCAGTCAGCGGCGCTGGCCATCGGCAAGACCTCTGACGACCCGCACCGGTATTTTCCGGGCAATCGACCGAGTTCGATGCTGATCATTGCGCAGCTCGATGCCCAGGCGCTCGGCGCGCTGCTGGCCTGCTACGAGCACGCCACCTTTACCGCGGCGGTGGTGCTCGGCATCAATCCCTTCGATCAGTTCGGCGTCGAGCTGGGCAAGGTGCTGGCGGGCGAAGTCGAATCGCTGCTGGCGGGCGGCTCCGGACAAGGGCTCGACCGCACGACCCACGCCCTGGCCACCCGGCTGCGCTGAATTAATTGGGGTCGTAAGACATTTCCGAAAAATCAGGAAAAATCAGGGTCAGAAGAGAATTTCCCTCAAGCCTTCAGGCGAGCTTCAGCGGTAACGACCGCAGGCGCTGCCCGGTCGCGACGAACACCGCATTGGCAACCGCTGCAGCCACCGGCGGCACCATCGGCTCGCCAACACCCTCAGGCGCCGCCGTCGAGGCGATGATCTCGGTCTCGACCACCGGCGCGTCACTCATGCGCAGCACCTTGTAGTCATGAAAGTTCGACTGCTTCACCTGCCCCTTGTCGATCGTGATCTCGCCGTGCAGCGCCGCGCTCAAACCGAACACCACGCTGCTTTCGGCCTGTTGGCGGATGAGATTCGGGTTCACCGGATAACCGCAGTCGATCACAGAGACCACCCGGTCGACGCGGATCTGCCTGTCGCGACTCACCGTGACCTCGGCCACCTGCGCCACGATCGAGCCGAAGGATTCATGCAGCGCGATACCCCGACCGCGCTTGCCGCCCTCGCTGTCGATCAGCAAGGGCGAACCCCAGCCGCCGAGCTCGGCCGCCCGCTGCAGCACCTTCAGATGACGGGGATGACGCTGCAGCAAGCCGGCCCGAAACGCCATCGGATCCTGACCCGCAGCACCAGCCACTTCGTCCATGAAGCATTCATTGAAGAAGGCCTGATGCGAATGGCCGACCGAGCGCCAGAAGCCGACCGGAACCGGCTCGACCGTCGCCTCGTGCGAGATTCGCGCCGCCGCAAACTCATACGGCTGATCGAAGGCCCCTTCGCTGGTGGTCTTGTCCGGACCGCCCACCGGCAGATCGAAAATGCGGCCCAGCACCGCCGGCACGATCGCCTGACCCGCTGACAGGTTTCGCCAGGCGCTCAGACGCCCCTGCGCATCGAAGCCCGCCTCGAAACGGGCGAGCGTCGCCGGTCGATAGAAGTCATGCGTCATGTCCTGCTCACGCGACCAGAGCGTCTGCACCGGCGCGCCGTCGGCGGCCATCGCAATCGCGGCTGCCTGGCCGATGTAGTCGACATCGAGCCGGCGCCCGAATCCGCCACCGAGATACTGGACCTGGATATCAACCTTGTCGGGGGCCAGACCGGTTGCCTTGGCCACCGCGCGCCGGGCCAGATCGGGCACCTGGGTCGAGACCCAGGCGGTCGCCCGGCCATCACTGACCTGCACCGTGCAGTTCATCGGCTCAAGCGCTGCATGAGCCAGATACGGTGCCCGGTATTCGGCAGACAGCTTTTTCGCCGCGACCGCCATCGCGCCATCGGCATCGCCGACTTTCCTGAACGCATAGCCTTTGCCGCTGTCCAGCGCTGCGGCAAGCCGCGCAAAGATATCGGCGCTCGACACCGCGGCGGCGGCACCCTCGTCCCAGGAGACCTGCACCTGCTCGAGCGCCTTCATCGCCCGCCACGGATTGTCGGCAATCACCGCCACGCCGCCGGTGCCGCCATGATGACCCGCCACCTCGATCACCTTTTTCACGCCTTTCAAGCCTGCTGCCTTGCCGGCATCGAAGGACTTCACCTTGCCGCCCAGCGTCGGACACATCAGCACGCTCGCGTAGAGCATGCCCGGGCGAACCACATCGATGCCGAAGCCCGCGCGACCGTCCGACTTGACCGGCCCGTCGAGGCGATGCAAAGGCTTGCCGATCAAGGTGAAGGCCGACACGTCCTTCAAGCGGACCTCGGTCGGAACCGGCCGCTTCGCCGCGGCCTGGACCAGTTCGCCAAAACCTGCCTTGCGGCCGGACGAATGACTGACCTGACCGCTCGCCACGGTGATGTCGGCTGCCGGCACGCCCCACAGGTCGGCTGCAGCCCCCACCAGCATCGCCCGAGCGCTGGCGCCCGCCTGACGCATCGGCATCCAGAGGTCTTTCATGCTCGATGAGCCGCCGGTCATCATCACGCCGAACTCGCGCATCGCCTTGGCGGTCATCCAGCCGGCAAAGCGCTTGACGCTGCCCTCATCGTCGGGATGAAAGGGCAAGCCGTCGACGGTTGACGCGATGTTGTTGTAGATCGGATCGATGCCGGTATACCCGGTGCGGACCTGCGCCCAGTCGGCATCGAGCTCGTCGGCCAGCAGCATGGCCAGCCCGGTATGGATACCCTGCCCCATCTCCGATTTCGACATCAGAACCGTGACCGTGCCATCAGTGCCCAGGCTGACCCAGCCATTGAAGGCCAGTTGCCCTGGCGCTACCGGCGGCAAGGCCGACGGCATCAGGCGCTGTCGTACCGGCAGCAGGCCCCAGCCGATCGTCAGACCGCCGACCGCCGCAATCGTTCCCAGGATGAAATTCCGGCGTGTCGACATGGTCCTGTGGCGCCTTTGGAGGTCGGTCAAGCCAGCGATGGTGCCACAGCCATCATGACCCGACCCTGACTTGATTCTTTCGATTTCGGATCAAGCTCAATTGGGTGCATGCTGACCGAAGAGGCTGCGACGCAACCATGAGCGACATCACCGATACCCTCAGGCTTCCGATTGAAGGCATGACCTGCGCCTCCTGCGCGACCCGGGTCGAGCGCGCGCTGCGCAAGGTGCCTGGCGTGAGCGATGCCAGCGTCAACCTCGCCACCGAGACTGCCAGCGTGAGCGGTGACGCGCTGTCGCGCCAGACGCTGATCGATGCCATCGTCCGGGCGGGCTACCAGAGCCCTGCTGAACCCCTTGCACCGGCGGCCGCCGAGCCCGGCAACCCAGCCTCCGATTCGACCGCCGCCGACGCGGAGAACGCCACCAACGCCCCCCCGCGAAACGCCCCGGCCGATGCCGCCACGAAGCGTCTGGGGCACGATCGGCGCCAGCTCGCCCTGGCTCTGCTGCTGACCGCCCCGCTGGTGCTGCCGATGCTGGCAGCACCCTTCGGCTATTCGCTCATGCTGCCGGCCTGGGGGCAATTCGCCCTCGCAACGCCAGTGCAGTTCTGGATCGGCGCGCGCTTTTACATCGCCGGCTTCAAGGCGGTCAGAGCCGGATCGGCCAACATGGATCTGCTGGTGGCCCTGGGCACATCGGCCGGCTGGGGGCTGTCGACCTGGCTGTGGCTCACCGCCCATTCAGGCCACCCGCCGCATCTCTACTTCGAAGCCTCAGCGGTCGTCGTGACGCTGGTGCTGCTCGGCAAATACCTTGAGTCGCGTGCCAAACGCCAGACCACCGAGGCCATCCGTGCCCTGAACGCGCTGCGACCCGATATCGTGCGCCGACAACTCGGAACGCGCATCGAGACCGTGCCGATTGCGCGCATCGCGGTCGGCGATCGAGTGGTCGTGCTCCCGGGCGAGCGCCTGCCGGTCGATGGCCTGCTGCTCGAAGGCAGTACCCAGGTCGACGAGTCGATGCTGACCGGCGAACCACTGCCGATCGACAAGCAGGTCGGCGATCGCCTCACCGGCGGCTCGATCAACGGCGAGGGGCAGATCGTGCTTCAGGTCGGGGCAATCGGCACCGAGACAGTGCTGGCCAGGATCATCCGCATGGTCGAGGACGCCCAGGCTGCCAAGGCGCCGATCCAGCGCATCGTCGATCGGGTCTCATCGGTTTTCGTACCGGCGGTGCTCGGGATTGCCGTCCTCACCTTCGTCGGCTGGCTCGCCACCGGCCATGGGATTGAGCCGGCCACCATCAGCGCGGTGGCGGTACTGGTCATCGCCTGCCCCTGCGCGCTCGGCCTGGCCACCCCGGCAGCGATCATGGCCGGCACCGGCGTGGCTGCCCGAAAGGGCATCCTGATCCGCGACGCTCAGGCGCTCGAACTCGCGCAGCGCATCACGATCGTGGCCTTCGACAAGACCGGCACGCTCACCGTCGGTCATCCGGTGCTCACCGACACGATCCCGACCGCCGCTGCCGATGTGATGCGCCTGCTCAGCCTGACGACCGCCCTGCAATCGGGCAGCGAGCATCCGCTCGCCCGGGCGGTGTTGGCGGCCGCGACCGAAGCCCAGGCACCGGTGCTGCTTGCCACTGATGTTCGTGCGCTGCCGGGGCGAGGCATCGAGGGTCGTGTCGAAGGCCGACTGCTGCGTATCGGCAGCGAGCGGCTGGCTCGCGAGCTCGGCGCCATCCACGACATCGACGCCACCGCCCGCATTGAATCGACTGGCCCAACAGCTGACGCATCGATCATCGAATCCGGCGCAACGCACGACGACCAGACGCTCTACCAACAGGCGGCCAATCTGCAGCGCGCTGGCCGCACGGTCTCGTGGGTGATCGACGAAGACGACACCGGACAGGCCCGCGCGATCGGACTGCTGGCCTTCGGCGACACCGTCAAACCCGGTGCGCGCGAAGCGATTGCGCAACTGAGCGCGATGGGCATCCGCAGCGTCATGATCACCGGCGACAACGAAGGCGCGGCTCAGGCGATGGCTCGCGAACTGGGCATCACCGAGGTCATCGCCAATGTCCTGCCGATCGACAAGGCCCACGCGGTCAACCGGCTGCGAACCGGCAAGGATGCGGTGGTCGCCATGGTCGGTGATGGCATCAACGACGCACCGGCGCTTGCCGCCGCCGATGTCGGCATTGCCATGGCAACCGGCACCGATGTCGCCATGCACACCGCCGGCATCACCCTGATGCGCGGCGATCCGGCACTCGTACCGATCGCCATCGACCTGTCGGCAAGAACCGTCGCCAAGATCCACCAGAACCTCTTCTGGGCCTTCATCTACAACATCGTCGGTATTCCGCTGGCGGCCTTCGGATGGCTGTCCCCGGTGATCGCAGGCGCCGCGATGGCGATGAGTTCGGTCAGCGTCGTCAGCAACGCCTTACTGCTGCAATACCGACCCGATCGGGTACGGATCTTGCGACACGGCCACGGTAGGAGATTCTTTAACTGGCTGACTGACCGCCCATCGGCATGACGAATGCGTGTGTCGTATTTGTCGCAATTTGACGGATGTATCGTTTCAAACAGGTCCACCATCGATTCACTGCTGACGTGACAGGAGCTCGCACATGGACGCCGGAATGACAAAGCTGATTTCTGGATTTGACGAAGCCACTCGCACCACGGGCGCACAGGGCGCAACGCATTCACCCTCGACCCCATCAGGCGGCGTTCTCAGCCGCTACAAGATGCGCTTCGACTCGCATCTCAAAGAGGAATACTCGCTGCAGGAGTATCTCGAGCTGTGCAAGCGCGATCCGAGCGCGTATGCCTCGGCCGCCGAGCGAATGCTCACCGCGATCGGCGAACCGGCGCTGCTCGACACCCGATCCGATCCGCGCCTGTCGCGCATCTTCTCGAACAAGGTGATGCGGGTCTACCCGGCCTTCAAAGACTTCTACGGCATGGAAGAAACGATCGAGCAGATCGTCTCCTTCTTCAAGCATTCGGCGCAGGCCCTTGAAGAGCGCAAGCAGATCCTCTACCTGCTCGGCCCGCCCGGCGGCGGCAAGTCCTCGCTCGCCGAAAAGCTCAAGCACCTGATGGAGCAGATGCCCTTCTATGCCATCAAGGATTCGCCGGTCAACGAATCGCCGCTGGGGCTTTTTTCGCCGACGGACGATGGCCCGAGCATCGAAGCCGAATACGGCATTCCGAGGCGCTACCTCGGCTCGATCATGTCGCCCTGGGCGGTCAAGCGCCTCAATGAATTCGATGGCGACATCAGCCGCTTTAGGGTGGTCAAACTGCGCCCGTCGATTCTTCAGCAGATCGCGATCGCCAAGACCGAGCCGGGCGACGAAAACAACCAGGATATTTCTTCCCTGGTCGGCAAGCTCGACATCCGCCAGCTCGAACGCTTCTCCCAGGACGATCCCGACGCCTACAGCTACTCGGGTGGCCTGTGCCTGGCCAATCAGGGCCTGCTCGAATTCGTCGAGATGTTCAAAGCGCCGATCAAGGTCCTGCATCCGCTGCTGACCGCCACGCAGGAGGGCAATTACAAGGGCACCGAGGGCTTCGGTGCGATTCCCTTTGACGGCGTGATCCTTGCCCACTCCAACGAAAGCGAGTGGCAGGCCTTTCGCAACAACAAGAACAACGAGGCCTTCCTCGATCGCATCTATATCGTGAAGGTGCCTTATTGCCTGCGGGTCTCGGAAGAGGTGCGCATCTACGACAAGCTGCTCGAATCGAGCTCGCTCTCGAAAGCGCCCTGCGCACCCGGCACGCTGCGGATGATGGCGCAGTTCGCGGTCCTCACCCGGCTGAAAGAGCCCGAAAATTCGGGGCTCTTTTCGAAGATGCGCATCTACGACGGCGAGAACCTCAAGGATGTCGATCCCAAGGCCAAGTCGCTGCAGGAGTACCGTGACTTTGCCGGTGTCGACGAGGGCATGAGTGGCCTGTCAACCCGCTTCGCCTACAAGGTGCTCTCGAAGGTCTTCAACTTCGATCACGGCGAGGTGGCTGCCAATCCGGTCCATCTGCTCTACATGCTCGAGCAGCAGATCGAGCGCGAGCAGTTCGCACCCGACACCGAAAAGAAGTACCTCGCCTTCATCAAGGAGCATCTGTCGCGCCCCTATGCCGAGTTCATCGGCAAGGAGATCCAGACCGCCTATCTCGAGTCCTATTCCGAGTATGGCCAGAACGTCTTTGATCGCTATGTGAGCTTTGCCGATTTCTGGATTCAGGATCAGGAGTTCCGCGACCCGAACACCGGCGAGATCCTCGATCGCAACCACCTGAACGACGAGCTCGAAAAAATCGAGAAGCCTGCGGGCATCGCCAACCCGAAGGACTTCCGCCACGAGATCGTCAATTTTGTGCTGCGTGCCCGGGCCAACAACAACGGCAACAACCCGTCCTGGACCAGCTACGAGAAGCTTCGCGGCGTCATCGAGAAAAAAATGTTTTCGACAACCGAAGATCTGCTGCCGGTGATCTCGTTCAACGCCAAGGCCTCGATCGACGAGCAACGCAAGCATCAGAACTTCATCGATCGCATGGTCGAGAAAGGCTACACCTCCAAGCAGGTTCGACTGCTGGTCGAGTGGTACCTGCGTGTTCGCAAGTCCTCCTGATCCCGCCACGACTGCCGTCGGAGCCACCATGTCCGAGATCATCGATCGCCGTGTCAATGGACGACGCAAGAGCGCTGCCAACCAGCAGCGCTTCCTCAAACGCTACAAGGCGCAGGTGCGCGAGGCGGTCGCGCGCGCCGTCGCGCAGCGAAAGATCGCCGACACTGCTCAGGGCGGCAATGTCACGATTCCGTCGCGCGATCTGAACGAGCCGACTTTTTCGGTCGGCCAGGGCGGTATGCGCGAACGGGTGCTGCCGGGTAACGATTCCTTCAACACTGGCGATCGCATTCCCAGGCCGCAGGGCGGCGGCGGGGGCCAGGGCAGCGGGCAGGCCAGCGACTCGGGCGAAGGCGAGGACGCCTTCACCTTCGCGCTGAGTCGCGAGGAATTCCTGGAGTTCTTCTTCGAGGATATGGAGCTGCCTGATCTGGTCAAGACGCAGCTTGCCCAGATCACGCAGTCAAAACTCAAGCGCGGCGGCTATCGCAATGACGGCACGCCCTCCAACCTTGCCATCGTCAGAACCATGCGCGAATCGCTTGGGCGGCGCATCGCACTGGCGGCACCGTATCGTCATCAGCTGGCCAGGATCGACGAGGCCATCGCCGCCGAAATCGCACAACGCGTCGATGCGGACGGCGAGCCCTTCGATGTCGCATCACGCGAGCAGGCCGATGCCCAGCTCGCCGCGCTGCGAGCCGAACACGAACGCCTGACCGGGCGCATTGCGCGCGTGCCTTTCATCGACGAATTCGACCTGCGCTACAACAACCGGATCCCGCAGCCGCGACCGATCGCGCAAGCGGTGATGCTGTGCATCATGGATGTCTCCGGTTCGATGGATGAGAACCGCAAGGAACTCGCCAAGCGCTTTTTCATCCTGCTGCACCTGTTTCTCACCCGCCACTACGAGCGCATCGAGATCGTCTTCATCCGTCACCACACCACCGCTGCCGTGGTCGACGAAGAGGGCTTTTTTCACTCGCGCGAATCGGGCGGCACCCTGGTGTCGAGCGCGCTGGAACTCGCACTCGCGACCATCAAGGAGCGCTTCCCGGCCGATCTCTGGAATGTCTATGTGGCGCAAGCCTCCGATGGAGACAACTGGGAAAGCGACTGCCCGAAATGCCACGAACTGCTGGTTAACGAGCTGCTGCCCCGTGTGCAGTACTTCAGCTATGTCGAGATCGATGCGGCGCAACCGCAATCGCTGTGGGAGCAATACGAACTGGCCCGTGGCGCTGCGCACAACATGGCGCTGGGTCGCATTCTCGGCCGCGCCGATGTCTATCCGGTGCTGCGTGAACTCTTTGCCCGCAAGGAAAGGATGGCCGCCTGATGACCCATGTCACTTCCTCCCCATTGAAAGGCGGCCCGGCCGCTCCGCGTCGCGGCGGACCGATGCTGCCGGGCGGCTCCGAATGGAGCTTCGAGTCGATTGCGCAATACGACCGCGAGATCGCCCGTGTCGCGCAGGCCTATGGCCTGGACACTTATGCCAATCAGATCGAGGTCATCAGTGCCGAGCAGATGATGGATGCCTATTCATCGCATGGCATGCCGGTCGGCTATACCCACTGGTCTTACGGCAAGCACTATCTCTCGACCGAGCAGACCTATCGGCGCGGACACATGGGGCTGGCCTATGAGATCGTGATCAATTCCGATCCGTGCATCGCCTACCTCATGGAAGAAAACACCCTGCCGATGCAGGCGCTGGTGATTGCGCACGCCTGCTACGGACACAACTCTTTTTTCAAGGGTAATTATCTTTTTCGCACCTGGACGCATGCCGACTCGATCATCGACTATCTGGTCTTTGCCAAGCGCTTCGTCGCGGATTGCGAGCAGCGCTACGGCGAAGTCGACGTTGAGCGCGTGCTTGATGCCTGCCATGCGCTCTCAAGCCATGGTGTCGACCGCTACAAGCGCCCCAACAAGCGATCGCTCGCCCAGGAACAGGCGCGCCTGAAAGATCGCGAGATCCATCTGCAGCAGCAGGTCAACGATCTGTGGCGAACCCTGCCGCGCAACCTGCGCGACGACGACGCCGAGGCACCCCGAGCCTTTCCGGCCGAGCCGCAGGAAAATCTGCTCTATTTCGTCGAGAAACACGCGCCGCTGCTCGAGCCGTGGCAGCGCGAGCTGGCCCGCATCGTGCGCAAGATCTCGCAATACTTCTATCCGCAGCGCCAGACCCAGGTCATGAACGAAGGCTGGGCGACCTTCTGGCACTACACCATCCTGCAGACCCTTTATGACGAAGGCCGGGTCAGCGACGCCTTCATGTTCGAAGTGCTGGGTTCACATACCAATGTGCTGACCCAGCCCAATTTCGACAGCCCGCGCTACAACGGCATCAATCCGTATGCGCTGGGCTTTGCGATGTTTCGCGATATCCGGCGCATCTGCGAATCGCCGACCGATGAAGACCGACGGTGGTTCCCCGATATCGCGGGCAGCGACTGGCACAAGACCCTCGACTTTGCGATGCGCAACTTCAAGGACGAAAGCTTCATTGCGCAGTTCCTGTCACCGAAGCTGATTCGCGATTTCCGGATGTTCTGCCTGGTGGATGACGATGCCGAATCGACGCGACGAATCGGCGCGATTCACAACGACGAAGGCTACAAGCTGGTTCGCGAGTCGCTCGCACGGCAATATTCATTGGCCGAGCGCGACCCCGACATCCAGGTGGTGGCGGTTGACCTGGAAGGCGACCGCTCGCTCACGCTGCATCATTTTCAGCATGCACGCCGACCGCTTGCGCCCGAATGTGAACGCGTGGTCCGTCATCTGGCCGAACTGTGGGGATTTACCGTCAAGCTCGAGACGCGCACCGAAGACGGCCGCATCTTGCCGCTGCATGAATGCCGCATGGAGCCTCGCCAGCGCCGGCTCAGTGGCAGCGCCGCCACCACCGCACTTCGAAGGATGGGCACTCGCTAAGGCGTCCGATTAGCGCCTCGGATTGGCACGTCTTATTGATCCGACGACTGCTTCTTTCGGTCTAGCGCCGGCGCTACCGACCCGTTGCAACCATAGGTGACTTCAAATTCGCCACCGAAAAACGAATGCTTGTCCCATCACAGTAGCCGGATCACGCTACGGACGATGCTCGCATACCGGGGGGCGGTCGCAGTCCGTCATGGACCCAATATGCCGGCTCAGCTTGAGAGCAAGCACGCGATGCGCTTTTGCAAGGCTGGCACGACATCGGCCACGAACCATGGGTTGATCTTGAGCCAGATGTTGTTGCGGGGACTGGGATGAGGCATCGGCAACGTTGCCGGCCAGTGGCTGCGCCAATTTGCGACGGTCTCGGTGACCGTGTTGGCTTGGGCACTGGGAAGATGCCATCGCTGGGCGTAGTCGCCAATGATCAGCGTCAGCTCGACATGAGGCATCTGATCGAGCAAACGCTGACGCCAGAGCGGCGCGCATTCGCTACGCGGCGGCAGATCGCCGGAGCGCCCTGTGCCCGGAAAGCAAAAGCCCATGGGCAAGATGGCGATGCGCGTCGCATCGTAGAAGGTTTCACGGGTGACACCCATCCATTGCCGCAAGCGCTCGCCGCTGGCGTCGTCAAACGGTACCCCGCTGTCGTGCACCTTGCGCCCTGGCGCCTGACCTGCAATGAGGATACGTGCCTCTGGATGCACTTGCAGGACCGGCCGCGTGCCCGCGGTCAAGTATGCCGAGCACACCGTGCAAGCGCGCACCTCGTCGAGCAGTGCATTGAGCACGTCGCCGCTGACCGTCGTCGCCGGGAGTTTCATCGAGCGCCGCGCCGTCGCTAACTGGTCAGCGCCACAGTTGCAATCGCGCCTGCATGCAAGGCCGCGCAGTCCAAGGTCTCGAAGCCGGGCTTGTCTTCCTCCTTGAAAACAAGCGCCAGATCCGTGCCGGCCAACATGACGGCTTGGCAGCCTTGTTGACTCGTCAGCGTCTGCCCTGCTCTCAGAAAGACCTCACGTTGCGCGGGCGTGACCAGCCCTGCGGTGGCCATCGAAACATAGGCCTCATGAACATCGAGCAGGTCATCTGCCGGAGCCACCACGTCTACGCCCGCAAGCACGCCGTAAAAGCCTGACTCCATGATGACGCGGGTTCCGAGCAGCCCGACCTTCTTCAAACCACGTCGCCGAACCTCGAGCTTGACCACCTCCAGCAGGTCGATCACCGGGACCGGGCAGACCTCCTTGAAGGCGTCGATGCAGAAATGACCCGCAATCGAGGTGACGGCAACCTGCGCAACGCCTGCGCGCTGCAATCTTTCGGACAGCCTGAGGTAGATATCGACTTGGGCCTGGCCGTTTGCTGTGCCCTGATTTCGCAACAAGGTCGGTGTGTCGGCGTGCGCCATGGTCAGTTCGAGATCCTTCCCGATGCGCGCGGCTGCAGCAATCAGGTATCGATAGTAGAAGTCAGTCGCCGCAGGGCCGATGCCCACGATCAATCCGATGTGCATGCTCCAGTCCAGGTTCAAGCTGCGTTGTGAATTCGCCTGGGCTGAAAGTTGCGCAGGCACGGACCGAGATTCTCCTCTTAGACCAATGTGCTGCGCCTGCCGGTCTGTCGATGTCCGGTCGTAAATACCGGCCATCGACCCAAATCGGACGGTCCCGCGCTTTCCATAAACGGTCATTCAACGTCCAAGCGGCGAGGAATCCAGCGGAGTCGTCGGGCACTGTCCAGCAATGTTCTCTGTCCAGGGTGTTCTGCTTCAACCGCCATCGGCAGATCGACCCGCCAGAGCGGGACTGTGTTTGCGCAAGGACTGTCAGTTTTGATTACAGCGGTGCTCAGGACTCCAGCCAGCTGGTGAACTGCTGCAACGGCTTCTTGATGCCGGCGTATACCGGCACCTGGCAGTCCGACTTGGGGTAGCCGACGACCAGCAGAATGACCGGTTTTTCAGATGAGGGTCGAGCGCAGATCTGATTCAAGAACCCCATCGGACTGGGCGTGTGCGTGAGCATCGCAAGCCCCGCGTGGTGCAGCGCTGCGATCAGAAAACCGGCTGCGATGCCAACCGACTCGGGCACGTAGTAATGGCTGAATTTCCCCCCTTCCGGGCGCACGCCGTACTTTTGCGCAAAGATGGCAATCAGCAACGGCGCTTCTTCCAGGAAGGGCTTGTTCGGATCGGTGCCAAGCGGCGCCAGGGCATCGAGCCATTCCTGGGGCGCTCGCCCCGCATAAAACTCCCGCTCCTCGGCTTCGGCTGCCTCCCGTATCCGCTTCTTGCGGGCCGGGTCCGTCACAACCGCAAAATGCCAGGGCTGCTGATTGGCGCCCGACGGAGCCGTGCCGGCCGCCAGCAGGCATTGCTCGATCACCTCGCGCGCAACCGGCCGTGAATCGAAATCTCGTACCGTCCGTCGACGTGCGATGTCTGCGCTGAATTCGCTTGCGCGCAGCGCCATCTCGACAGCGGGGTACTCGCGATAAGCCGGCAAGGGCTCAAGCACGAGCTTCGCTTTGCCGGTCATCGGGCTGGCCACCGACTTCACTGGGATCTTCATGCCATCAGCCCGAATAGATAGAACTCGGTTGGCACCGCGGCAACGAGTGTGGCCCGTTCGCCGCGCAACAGTCGGACGGCACTGATGGGGCGTAGCGTCTCGCTACCCATGGCAGCCTGGCCACTGATGCAATAGAGCAGTGTTTCGCGCTCATCAGCGTCGACCGTGCAAGTCGCGCCAGTCTCCATCCGCAATTGAGCGATGCTGAGACGCTTTCCAGTGAACTCGCCGAAGCGCCGAATGGCGACGCCGGCTTGGCCTGCGGGCTCCCACGCAAATCGCTCAGCGCGCCAAAGCACGGGCTGGTCGTAAAGAGGCTTGGTGTAGGAGATGGACCGTTCGCGAACATATTCCCAAGCCGCCTCATAACCATCCTGGTTGTGCTTCTTCCCCTGCTCATCGCGCCAGGTATACACGCCGTCCTTGAAACTCCCTCGGGCCTCCAGAGCGGCCACGGCACCTCGGAGCTGCCGGTCACTCATGTAGCCATTGCCACTAACGCCACCCGATTGGAGCAGCAGTGTCGTGCTCGGCCCTTCCGAATGCTGGGTGTAGAAAGTGCCTTCTGGAAAGTAGCCCAGACTGCCCGCCTCCTGCACCTGACCACGGTCAAACCCGAAGGCGCCATCCATGACGATGCGCACCTGATCGAAATTGTGACGATGCCTGGGCGCCACGTAGCCATCGGCATAAACAAGCGTCAGATGAAAGTTGCCAAGCGTATTTTCTTCACCCCGCAACAGGCTCAAGAACCGAATGCCACCGGGACGGTGGGAGGAGGCGCCCTTTGCGATGGCGGTGTGTTCGTGAACGATCTGCATGGTCGGTTACCTACTCGATCCGGGCACCTGAATCCCGGACGATCGCTGCCCAGGCCTGACGGTCAGCGACGGTGAATTTTGCGAAGGCCTCCGGGCTGGGGGATGTGTCAACTTCCAGGCCTTGTTCGTTGAGGCGTTCGCGCAAGTCCGCGCGGGCAAGAACCTGGTTCAGGGTTGCATGCAGTTTGTTGACCACTGCCGGGGCCATGCCCGCCGGACCAAACAGGCCGTACCAGCCGTCGATATCGAAATTTGCAAGGCCCGCTTCTTCGGCACCAGGTACCCCAGGAACCAGAGGCGAAGCCTTGGCAGTGGTCAGGGCCAGCGCCTTGACCCGCCCCTGCTTGACGAAGCCCATAACCGAGGTGGGTGAGGTAATGATGAGCTGCACATCACCGGAAATCAGGGCTCTCACCGCCTCACCGGCCCCTTTATAGGGGATATGCGTCATCTGCAGTCCAGCCTGCTTGTTGAGATAGCCCCCGGCAATGTGGCCAGGCGATCCAATGCCGGCTGAGGCGAAATTGACTTTGTCACCCGCGCGCCTGGCGTAGGCCAGAAATTCCCCAAGGTTGTTGACAGGCAAACTTGCTGGAACGGCAAATACGGTTGGTGACGACACTACCTTGCCAATGGGCGTGAAATCCCGCGCCACGTCCACCGGCATCCTGGTGAAAAGTGCCGGGTTTACGCTATGGCTGAAGCTGCCGCCCAATAGCAGCGTGTAGCCGTCAGGCGATGAACGCGCGACGTTCTCGCTCGCAAGGTTGCTGCCGGCTCCCGGCCGGTTCTCGGCAACAAACGATTGGCCCAGCACCTTGCCCATTGCGTCGCCAACCGCGCGACCGAGGAAATCGCCGCTGCCGCCCGGCGGAAAACCCATGACCAGCTTGATTGGTTTGCTGGGGAAGTCACTTTGAGACCAGGCTCGGGGTGCCAAAGTCAGGGTGAACCAGGCACATGAAAGCGAATGAAAAGCGCGGCGATTTGTCATGATCTGAAGTTTGCCCGATAGACGACTTGCCTTACAAGATTTGGCCAAATGCACGTCATCTGGCAAAGACCCCACCACCGCCAGCGTCGATGAAGCTTAAGACGGTCCAATGACTGGTGAAACGCAGTCGCGAAGCAGCGCAAGATTCCCCCTCAGTGACTGAGGTCCTTGAACCGTCTTGTGCCCTGGCGCGGCGCTATTACTTTTGATCAGCGAGGATCTCCATGAAGATCGAATCAGCTCAGCAGCCGAAACCGGATCAGGACGAGCACAACAGCTGGCTGGTCAGTCAGTCGGACGAAGCAATGCAGAAGGCGGCACTGAGCGTTGCGCAACCGACCCGCTTGCAGGGGCAGAGCGGGATGCTTTCCTCGTAAAACATGCTGTCGGCATTCAAGAAAGGGAAGCCGAAAAAAAGTCGCTGTAAGGTTTAGACGCCAAAGCGACACTGCTCTGACAGTTTCTGTCACACCTCAATCCGCATCGACTCATTGACCGTCGACGAGCTTGAGTGAAAGGGGCTTGAACTTCGCATAGTCGGGCGAGGCGTCGACCTAAGGTGGCTGCACTTTCAAACTGGTCGTTGGTACGGTGATTTTCCGACCGATCGTATGACCGCTTCTGGCCCTCGCCTTCGTTGCACGACTGACTGCTTCCGTTGCACTTCCGCTGTACGGCACGATCAGCGACACAACGGTTGGCGCGAGGCTGTGACGGGCCTGCTCAGAGGGGCCTGTTAAGGTGGGCAACGAGGTTCCGCCACATCTTGCGTAGCGGGCGGTCGTCTTGGAAAACATCCGCTAAAGCGAGATCAATCTCCCGAGGGGCCAGCGATCTCACCAACAACAGCGTTCCGAACAGAATTGCCGGCAAACCCACGCCCCACGCCTGCAGAGGGTTATTCTCGGTTCGGAAGAAAACGCCATAGGCTAAGCCAAAGAAGGTAAAGCCGATTAGACCCATCAACACGCGAAGAAGTAGGCCGCAGAGTCTCCAGGCAACACCGCGCAGGTGCATCGCGTCGGCCAGCCGAGTGGCCGTTCTAGCCGTTGCGTATAGCGCAAGAAAGGCCGTGAATATCACCAGATCAATAAACGTCAGCGCCCCCGCGGTGAAGACGGGATCTGGCTGACCTAAGGCGATGGCGGCGATGGTCACGCCAAAGAAGACCACCAGAACCACGGAGACAATCCAATTCAAGTACCGCTTCAACGACACCCCCGGCAGGCTGGCCACATCAGACTATCAATGCGCCAAGATCCAAACCATACAGAGAATCCTTACCTGCGGGAAAGCCCGCACTGGGTGGTCATCCGAACGGCGATTTTCTGACCGATCTTATGCCCGCTCCCGGCCGGTAAGCGCCTTCCACCAACCCGCGGCGGCTGACAGCTAAACAGCGCATAGCGGCCCTACGGCTGCGAAATTCCGGTCTGCGTTACATAGCGGTCTGTCGACGTCCGGCAGCCAGCACCGATTTGCGACCCAAAGCGGAAGTCGACCTAGACGAATGAGTTGCCCGAAAGCCGTCACTCAACATCGAAGTTGAGCCGCGAGTGACGGCTCGGCACGGAAGGCTCAGAGTGAAATGGGGGCCTGAAGTGACCAGCCGTTGCGAGTCGACTCGAACGCCGGGTTAGCCCACAGCACCTTGACCGACGCAGCCAAATGAAACCATAATGGTTCCATTATGGATGGAGAATGCCGTGCCCACAACTTTGACACTGAAGAATATTCCTGACGCCGTGTATGACCGACTGAAGCTTGCTGCAGAAATGCACCGCCGGAGCCTGAACAGCGAGGCCATCGTGTGCCTTGAGTCGGTATTGTTGCCGACAAAGATGATGCCCAGCGAACGGATTGCCCGTGCTCGGGAATTACGTGCAGCCTTACCCACCGGCAAGTTCCGCGCGCGTGACATTGATGCCGCGAAGCGCGAGGACCGCCCATGATCGTGGTCGATTCCAACGTGTTGGCGTATTTGTATTTGCCTGGTGAATACACAGCCGCCGCTGAAGCGCTACTTGAGCAGGATTCGGACTGGGCCGCGCCTATTCTCTGGCGCAGTGAGTTTCGCAACATTCTGGCGGGATACATGCGGCGCAAAGCCATCACGTTTGAACAGGCGTACAGCCTCCAACGAGAAGCGGAGAGCTTGCTTGAGGGTGCGGAGTTCGAGGTTGAATCTCTTGCTGTGCTTGAACTCGTACGCGACAGTGACTGCTCTGCATACGACTGCGAGTTCATTGCCCTTGCGATGAGGCTCGACACGAAAATGGTCACCATGGACAAGAAGCTTCTACGAGCGTTTCCGAAGCGCGCCATTACTCTTTCTGCGGCCTGACGTTTGAGCCAACCGGCCCGCGACGGCAAGACGCCGCAGGGCCAGAATGAAATGTGGCCCGGAGGTGGCATGCCGTTGCGGGTCCGGTTGAACGATAGGTTAGGCCGCACTTCGGTGGTTACGGCTGCGTACGAGTGTATTCAGAGCTAATTCCCGCATCAGTGATCCGCTCAGCGATGACGTAGCCGCCCTCAATGTAAGAACCCTCGGTCATGAGAATGTGACCATCGCTGAACACTGTTTCGGTCGTGTGGCTACCTTCTCCGCAAAGAACAAGCTGCATTGAAACCAGCTTTGGGGCCGGTTCCGACCGAAACTGAGCGGTGTGGCTATAGATCAAAGTTCGTGTGATGCCGCAGGTGGTGTACGTGACCTTTACGGTATCAAGCATGCGTGCAGATTCATTCTTTAGTTGATGTCCCGGGAAGTGGTGTAAGTCCACAGATGAGCGGCAAGGCGCGAAGGGCGT
>CAIVAS010000101.1 GCA_903903975.1 uncultured Burkholderiales bacterium | reverse complement strand
TGATGTCGGCTATCTCGATGAAGAGGGCTACCTCTATCTCACCGACCGCTCGACCTTCATGATCATTTCGGGTGGCGTGAACATCTATCCGCAGGAATGCGAGAACCTCCTCATCACCCATCCCAAGGTGAGCGATGCCGCGGTCTTCGGCGTGCCTAATGATGATCTCGGCGAGGAGGTCAAGGCGGTGGTGCAGGCCATGCCCGGCGTTACGCCCGACGCGGTGCTGGCGGCCGAACTGATTGCCTTCTGTCAGCAGCACCTGGCTCGGCCGAAATGCCCGCGCTCGATCGATTTTCTGGAGGCCCTGCCGCGGCTGCCCACCGGCAAGCTCTATAAAAAGCCGCTGCGCGAGAAGTACTGGGCCGGTCGCACAGGCCGGATCGTCTGATATCCCTGGCCAGACCCATCACAAGACTCACAAAAAAACCGACAACACGGAGACACCCCATGACCGAGTCCGACTTCAAGACCCTGATTTATGAGATTCCTGAGCCGCATATCGCCCGCATCCGGCTCAACCGACCCGACCGCGCCAACGCGCAGGACACCGAACTGCTCTACGAGCTCAATGCCGCCTTCGATCGGGCCGCGCATGACGACGAGGTGCGGGTGATCATTCTGGCGGCCGAGGGCAAGCATTTCTCGGCCGGGCATGATCTGTCCGAGACCGATTCGGCCGGCGCGATGCGCAGTCACCAGACGGTGGGCACCATGTGCGGCTTCGGTTGTGCCGGCGCCGAGGCGCAGATGGCCCGCGAAGAAGAGATCTACACCGGTTTTTGCGAGCGCTGGCGCAACATCCCCAAGCCGACCATCGCCGCGGTGCAGGGCAAGTGCATCGCCGGCGGCCTGATGCTGGCCTGGCCCTGCGACCTGATCGTGGCCAGCGACGATGCGTCCTTCGCCGATCCGGTGGTGAGCTTCGGCGTCGGTGGCGTCGAGTGGTTCCAGCACGTCCAGGAGCTCGGCGCGCGCAAGGCCAAGGAAATGCTGTTCACCGGCGATGCGATCGGTGCCGACGATGCGCTCAAGCTCGGCATGGTCAATCAGGTGGTGCCCCGCGAGCAGCTGCCCGAAGCCACGCTGGCGCTGGCCCGCAAGATCGCGGTCAAGTCGCGATTTGCCCTGAAGATGACCAAGCTCGCGATCAACGGCGTGGCCGACGCCTCGGGTCGCGACATCGCGATGAAAAACGCCTTCCATCTTCACCAGCTCGCGCATACCCACAACCTCAAGGTCTTCAGCATGCTGATCGATCCGACCGGGCTGCCCGAGGCCACCCGCAAGGCCATGGCCGCCCGACTTGCCGCCGTCGACAAGGCCGGCACTGCCAACTGACGAGATTTCGAATCGGCTGCCCTATCCTTGCGGCAGCCGAACGGGGTGATCCGGGCTAAACTCGACCGGATCCACCACCGGGAATGTCCAGGAAGGCTCGAATGACCCGAATCAATCTGAATGTCAACGGCCAGGCCGTCAGCCACGAGGTCGAAAACCGTACCCTGCTCATCGAACTGCTGCGCGAAGGCCTGGGCCTGACCGGCTCGCATGTCGGCTGCGACAGCAGTCAGTGCGGATGCTGCACCGTGCTGGTCGATGACCAGACCGTCAAGGCCTGCACCATGCTGGCGGTCCAGGCCGACGGCAGCAAGGTCTCGACCATCGAATCGATGGGCACCCCGGGCAATCTGCATCCGATCCAGCAGGCCTTCGTCGAATGCCACGGCCTGCAGTGCGGCTACTGCACGCCCGGCATGATCATGTCGACCGCCGCCTTGCTGGCCGAACACCCCAATCCCACCGATGCCCAGATCGAGCATGCGCTCGAAGGCAATCTGTGCCGCTGCACCGGCTACGTGAACATCGTGGCCTCGGTGCGCCAGGCGGCCGCCGAGATCAACAAGACTCGCTGACCTCATTGCAAGGAATCGATCGTGAACGCTGAAACCAACTACGGCCGCTTCGGCAGCGGCCATTCGGTCCAACGGATCGAAGATCCGACCCTGGTCACCGGCAAGGGTGTCTTTGTCGATGATGTCTCGGTGCCCGGCCAGCTTTATCTGTGCTTTTTGCGCTCGCCCTATCCGCATGCCCGCATCGTTTCCATCGATGCCTCAGCGGCCCTGGCGATGCCGGGCGTGGTGTCGGTCGTCACCGGTGCCGAGCTGACCGCTGCCGGCGTCAAGGCCTTCCCGAATGCGGCGGGCTTCAAGCGTCCGGGCGGTGAGCCCCATGCGTCGCCGCCGCGCCTGTGCCTGGCCGATGGCACCGCGCGTTTCGTTGGCGAGGCGGTTGCCGCCATCGTCGCGAAGAGCCGCGATGAGGCCTTCGCCGCTCGCGACGCGGTCATGGTCGACTATGAAGAACTGCCGATGGTGGTGGCCACCGACGCCGCGATCGAGCCCGGCGCAGCCCTGGTCTGGCCGCAGGCCACCGGCAATGTCTGCAACGAAACCCTTTATGGCAACGTTGCGGCCTGCGATGCCGCCTTTGCGGCCGCCGCCCATGTGGTCACGCTCGATCTGGTCAATCAGCGCCTGGTTGCCAATCCGATGGAGCCGCGCGCCGTGCTGGCCGTCCCAGACGCCCAGACCGGCCGCCTCACGATGCGCATGTCCACCCAGATGCCGTCGGGCGCCCGCGCCACGCTGTGCGATGCGATCCTTGGCATTCCGCAGGACAAGGTGCGGGTGGTGGTCGGCGATGTCGGCGGTGGCTTCGGCATGAAGACCGGCCTCTATCCCGAGGATGCGGTGGTGGCCTGGTGTGCGCTCAAACTCGGTCAGCCGGTCAAGTGGACCGCCGATCGCAGCGATGAGTTTCTGGCGACCACGCACGGACGCGATCTCCTCAGCAATGCCTCGCTTGCGCTGGATGCGCAGGGCAAGGTGCTGGGGTTCCGCGTCAGCTCGCATGCCAATGTCGGCGCCTATGCCACGCCCACCGGCGTGGCGATTCAGCTGCTGATCGGCCCCTGGGTCACCACCAGCATCTACGACATCCCGGTGATCGACTTCCGCCTGCGGGCGGTGCTGACCAATACCGCGCCCACTGGGGCCTATCGGGGTGCCGGTCGTCCCGAGGCGATCTACATCATCGAGCGCCTGATGGATGCGGCCGCTCGCCGCCTGGGCATCGATCAGGCCGATCTGCGCCGACGCAACATGATTCGCCCCGACCAGATGCCCTTCAAGAATCAGATGGGCCAGACCTACGACACCGGCGCCTTTGAAAAGATGACGACGCAGGCGGTCGAGCTCGCCGACTGGGCGGGCTTCGATGCCCGGCTCGCCGAGTCCAAGGCGCGCGGCAAGCTGCGCGGACGCGGCATCGCCTCCTTCCTCGAGTGGACCAGCGGCAATGCCTTCGAGGAGCGGGTGACGGTCAAGGTGGCTGGTGACGGTTACATCGAAATCTTCACCTCGACCCAGGCGATGGGGCAGGGGATTGCAACCTGCTATGCCCAGCTCGCGGTCGACACCTTCGGTGTGCCGATCGACAAGGTCCGCATCATCCAGGGTGATACCGACCGCGGGGTGGGATTCGGCAGCGCCGGATCGCGTTCGCTCTTTACCGCCGGTTCGGCGGTCGAAGTGGCCGCGAAAAAGACCGTCGACCTGGCCACACAGCTGGCCGGCGACGCGCTCGAGGTGGCGCCCTCCGATATCGAATACCGCGAAGGGTCGTTCAACATCGTCGGTACCGATCGCAGCATCGGCCTCTTTGATCTGGCCGCGCGCCAGCCTTCCCAGCAGGTCTTCATCGATTCCACCACCAAGGTCGACGGTCCGAGCTGGCCCAACGGCTGCCACATCTGCGAGGTCGAGGTCGACCCGGACACCGGCGAGGTCGAGGTCAGCGCTTATGCATCGGTCAATGATGTCGGCCGGGTGGTCAATCCGATGATCGTGATCGGGCAGCTCGATGGCGGCGCGATCCAGGGCATCGGTCAGGCGCTGTGCGAAGAGGTGGTCTACGACCGCGACTCCGGCCAGCTGGTCACCGGGTCGCTGAGCGACTATGCCCTGCCGCGGGTCGATATGGTCCGCAGCTTCAAGACGCGCCTTGACCAGTCGGTGCCCTGCAAGACCAACCCGCTTGGCGTCAAGGGTGTGGGCGAGCTCGGCACGATTGGCGCCACCCCTGCGGTGGTCAATGCGGTGGTTGATGCGGTCTGGCGTCATGGCTCACCCGAGGCCGCACTGGCGATGCAGATGCCGCTGACCGCCGAGAAAGTCTGGCAAGCCCTGGTCGCCAAGCGCTGACCTCTATCCTCGAGACCGATACGATGAACAACTTCGACTTTCACAGCCCCGCATCGGTTGCCGATGCGATCAAGGCCCTTGGCGCCGGCGACGACGGTCGCTATCTCGCCGGTGGCCAGTCGCTGCTGCCCGCCATGAAAACCGGCCTGTCGATGCCGACCGATCTGGTCGGGCTCGACAAGATCGCGCAGCTCAAAGGCATCTGCACCAGCGCCCCCGGCGCCGGCAAGCCGGCCCTGCACATTGGTGCCATGACCACCCATGCAAGCGTCGCCGCCAATGCCGACGTCATCCGGCTGATCCCGGCGCTGGCCCGACTGGCCGACGGTATTGGCGACAGTGCGGTGCGCGCCCGCGGCACGCTGGGCGGCAGCCTCGGTCTGAACGATCCGGCCGCCTGCTATCCGGCCGGTGTACTCGGCCTGGGCGCCAGCATCACCACCGACCGGCGCACGATCGCAGCCGATGACTTTTTCAAGGGCCTGTATGAAACCGCCCTTGAGCCGGGTGAGCTGATCACCGAGGTGATCTTCCCGATTCCCGAGAAGGCGGCCTGGATGAAGTTCAAGCAGCCGGCCTCGCGTTTCTCGATGGTGGGCGTGTTCGTGAGCAAGGGCCCTGCTGGCGTGCGGGTGGCGGTTACCGGCGCGGGATCCTGCGCCTTCCGCGCCAAGGCGCTTGAGGCAGCCCTTGAGAAGCAGTGGTCACCCTCGGCCTGCGACGGCGTGGCGATTTCGCCTGCCGGTCTCAATAGCGATATCCACGCCAGCGCGGCCTATCGCGCCCATCTGATCACCGTGCTTGCCAAGCGCGCGGTCGCGCAAACCGTCTGAGACCCACCTCAATGACCGCTCCCCTGCTCTTTACGCCAATGTCCCTGCGCGGCCTGACGCTGCGCAATCGGGTGGTCGTCGCGCCGATGCACCAGTACGCAGCGACCAGCGGTTTTCCGACCGACTGGCATCTGATGAATGCCGGGCGTTATGCAGCGGGCGGCGTCGGTCTGGTGATGATGGAGTCGACCAAGGTCGAACGGCGTGGCTGCGGCACAGTGGGCGACCTCGGCTTGTGGGACGACGCCTTCGTGCCGCATTTCAAGCGGATCGTCGATTTCATTCACGGCTGTGGCACGAAAGCCGGCATCCAGCTGGGCCACTCGGGTCGCAAGGCCCGCACTGGTCGCCCCTGGGAGGGCGGCAAGCCCCTGACCGAGGCGGGTTTCGCCGAGTTGTCGGCAGCAAGCGGTGTGGCCAACGACTGGGACGCCTGGGAGCTGGTGGCGCCGAGCGCCTTGCCGGCTGATGCCAATGCGCCGGTGCCGCGGGCGCTCACCACCGCCGAAGTCGGCGAGGTGGCCCAATCCTTCGGGCGGGCAGCAGCACGCGCCCGAGCCGCCGGATTCGATACCGTCGAAATTCACGGCGCCCACGGTTTCCTGGTTCACGAGTTTTTGTCGCCGCAGGCCAATCAGCGCACCGATCAGTACGGTGGCAGCCCGGCCAATCGCCGGCGCTTTGCGCTCGAAGTTGCCGAAAGCGTGCGAGCCAACTGGCCGGCCGACCTGCCGGTCTTCATGCGCCTCTCAGTGGACGATGACGCGGGCTGGAGCCCGGACGACAGCGTCGTGCTGGCCCGCGAGCTCAAGGCGGTCGGCATCGATGTGATCGACTGCAGCGCCGGTGGCATCCTCGCCCGGCCGGTGAGCAGTGCGCCGATCGGCTACGGCTATCAGGTGCCCTTTGCCCAGACCCTGCGCGAGCAGGCCGGCATCCAGACCATGGCAGTCGGCTTGATCGTGCATCACGAGCATGCCGAGGCCATCCTGCAGGAAGGCCGCGCCGACCTGATCGCCATCGGCCGCGAGATGCTCTACAACCCCAACTGGGCGCTTGATGCGGCCCGCAAGATGGGCGTCGATATCGACTTCTCGATCATCCCGCCGGCAGGTGGATGGTGGCTCCAGAAGCGAGCCGCCGCCATGCCCGGTCTGCTCACTTCCACTCAGCCGGCGCCGCCTCTGAAGGCGTGAGGCGGGTGAGGTGTCAGGCGCCCGATTGACCGGAGCCTGACGTCTCGCCTGACTTTTCGCCTGACCTCTCGATCAGTTCGATGCAGCCTTTGCCCGTCGTGCCGGGATGCTGACCTGCATGCTCACAAAGCCGTGCACGAAATTCGACTTGGTTCGGATCGGCTCGCCAATGACATCGATCCGGTCAAAGCGCTTGAGTATCTCTTCCCACAGCACTTTCAGCTGAAGCTCGGCCAGACGGTTGCCGACGCAGCGGTGAATGCCAAAGCCAAACGACAAGTGCTGGCGAGGACGCGCCCGGTCGATGAGGAACTCGTCGGCCCGCTCGATCGCGGTCTCGTCGCGGTTGCCAGAGAGATACCACATCACCACCTTGTCGCCTTCGCGGATGAGCTTGCCGCCGACCTCGGTGTCCTTGACCGCGGTGCGACGCATGTGCGCAAGCGGTGTCTGCCAGCGGATGATCTCGGGCACAAGCGTCTCGACCAGCGACGGGTTCTGGCGCAGCTTCTCGAATTGCGCAGGATGCCGGTTGAGCGCCAGCAGGCCGCCGGTGATCGAATTGCGGGTGGTGTCGTTGCCCCCCACGATCAGCAGCAGCAGATTGCCCAGGAACTCGGTCTTCGACATGTTGCGCGTGGCCGGTGAGTGGGCCAGCATCGAGATCAGGTCGTTGCCGGGCGCTGCGTTGACCCGTTCATTCCACAGGCGCGTGAAGTAGTCCTGGCACTTGCCGAGCTCTTCGAGCCGCATCTCCCAGGAGGTGACCGCGCCATTGCCGTCCGGGTCGCCGGTGGTCATGTCGGACCACCAGGTCAGCAGGTGCCGGTCCTCGAAGGGAAAGTCGAAGAGCGTGGCGAGCATCTGGGTGGTGAGCTCGACCGACACGCGCTGAACCCAGTCGAACTCCTCGCCGATCGGCAGCGAATCGAGGATGCTGGCTGCGCGACTGCGGATGGTCGATTCAAGCATCGCGAGATTGCCGGGCGCCACGATCGGGCTCACCGTCTTGCGCTGCTCGTCGTGGCGCGGTGGATCCATCGCGATGAAGCTCGGAAAGACCTCCGAGGGCGGCCGTTGGGCGAGTGCCACGCCGCCCAGCCCCGACTCCGACGAGAAGCTCGCATGGTTGGTATCCACCGCCATGATGTCGCGGTAGCTGGTCACCGACCAGTAGTGGCCATAACGCTTGCTGAACGACCGATGCACCGGGTCTTCCTTGCGCAAGCGCTGGAAGTAGAGCTCGACGATGTCCTGCTCGAAAAGATAGCCCTTGCTGACGTCGATCTGGTCGATCGGCATCGACCAGACCTTTTCGCGCTCGACGAGATTCGCGTCGATGTTCATGGTGTGTCCCCTTGATGGCTCTGCTTCAAGTTTACGCCAGACGATCGATTCGCCCTGAAGTGGTGCCGATGCATGCACGGATTCGGTTGATCGCCTGTGCGAGCCTGTCTGATCCTCGGCCAAGGCTACAGCTTGTGATGCGGGTCAGACCTTAGGCTAATGCTTCAAAACCCTTGCCTGGAGCCGATCTTTGGTTAATCGACGATTATTAATCCGAGCGTTCCGAAGTCGCGGGGCCTGCTTGGCACGATGCGTGCTCTTGCAGGTCACCCGCTTGATTTTCCTGAAGGATGCCTGGCATGACCATCGTTGATCTGAAAGACCAGCTTGCACAGAACATTGCCCGTGATCTCGGGCGTCGACGCTTCCTGATGAATGCGGCGGCGGGTTCGGCCGCCGCGATGGCCGGTGGCTCCTTCGTCGGGCCGGCGATGGCGGCTGGCGAACCGGTGCGCGGCGGCACGCTCAAGTGGGCGCAAATTGTGGCGCCCGATACCCTCGATCCGCATTTCACCGGCTCGCTCGGTGCGATCAAGATTCACAACAACATCTTCAATGGCCTGCTCAAGGTCACGTATGACGGCAAGAAGGTCAGTTTTGATCCCGACCTCGCCGAGAAGTGGACCATGGTCAACGACCGCACGCATGTGTTCAAACTGCGTCCGGGCGTGAAGTTCCATAACGGCGACGCCTGCGATGCAGCGGCCGTGAAATGGAGTGTCGAGCGGGTCAAAGACCCCAAGACCGGCTCGCCCCATGCCTGGATGGTTCAGGATCTCGCCAGCGTCGACGTGATCGATCCGCTGACCGTGCGCGTCGTCTACAGCAAGCCCTTCGCCTTTTTCCCGGTCGCCATGACCGGTGCGACCGGGCGCGCCGGCACGATCGTGTGCCGCTCGGCGGTCGAGAAATACGGCAAGGATTTCGGCCGCAATCCGGTTGGCACCGGCCCTTTCCGCTTTGTGCAGTGGAAGGAAAACGAGATCATCGAGCTCGAGCGCAATCCCAACTACTTCGAGAAGGGTCTGCCTTATCTCGACAAGGTGCAGATCATCCTGATCAAGGAACCGACCGCAGCGGTCGCGGCGGTGCTATCGGGTCAGGTTGATGCAATGGACGCCTGCCCCTTCCAGTTCATGTCGCAGTTGCGCGCCAACAGTAATCTCAATATCTATGGCGAGGTCGAAGGCAACTATGCCTTCCTCGGCATGAACAACAAGCGCGCGCCGTTTGACGATGTCAATTTGCGTCTGGCGGTGGCCTTTGCGATCGATCGCAGTGTGATCGTCAAGCAGGGCTATTTCGGTGATGCGATTGCGGCCTACAGCCCGATTTCGCCGCCGATGACCGCCTTCTACGATCCCAACATTTCCAAGAGCGGTCGCGGTCAGTTCCTCGATCTCAAGCGTGCCCAGGCCTATCGTGACAAAGTGGCCAACAAGGGCGAGATCGCGGCAACCTATATCGCGACCGAGGCCTTTACCAGCAATGGTGGCAGCGGCAGTCGCAATGCCCAGCTGATCGTGCCGATGCTGGCCAAGATCGGCATCAAGGTGACCCTCGAGCTGATGGACCGCGCCATTCTGACCAAGCGTCGCAATGCCGGCGATTTCGACCTCTATGACGAGGCCTGGCAGGCCGACCTCGATCCGGATGAAACCATTCGCCCCGAGTGGCTCTCCGGCATGCCCTGGAACTATGTCGGCTATACCAATCCGGTGTTCGACGTGATGATCAAGCGGGCTGCCGAAAACGTCGATGTCACCGAGCGCAAGCGGCTCTATTACGGCGCCGAGGACCTGATGATGCAGCAGGACGCACCGATCGCCATGCTGGCCCACACCAAGGTCTACAAGATCTTCAACAAGCGGGTCGAGGGCTTCAAGTACGTGCCGGTCGACCTGATGAACATGCACACCGTCTACCTCAAGAAGGGCTGAGGCGGGCGGGGGTTCTCACGTCGTGCGCAGCATCGTTGGCAAGCTCCTGCAGACCCTGCTGGTGCTTCTGATCGTCTCGGTGGCGGCCTTCTGGTTTCTGAAACTCGCCCCGGGCGATCCGGTCATGCTGCTGCTGGGGTCTGAATATTCGCCCCAGGCGTATGCAAAGCTGATTCACGAACTCGGCCTGGATCAGCCGATCTATCGGCAGTACCTGCACTGGCTGGGTCGCTTCGTGCAGGGCGACTGGGGCGTGTCCTACATCACCCGCGACAACATCTTCAAGCAGGCGGTGCTGCAGGCCTTGCCGGTGACCCTGTGCCTGGCTGGCATGTCGCTGCTGCTCGCGCTGCTGGTTGGCATTCCGGCAGGATTGCTGGCGGCGCTTTATCGCGGCCGCTGGATCGATCTGGCGGTCTCGTCGCTGTCGGTGCTCGGGTCGGCCTTTCCGAGCTTTTATCTCGGCATCGTGCTGATATGGGTCTTTGGCGTGGGCCTGGGCTGGTTTCCGACCCTGGGTTTCGTGCGACCCTGGGACGATCTGGCCAGTGGCCTGCACCATCTGGCGCTGCCGGCAATTACGCTGGCGTCCTACTATGCCGGCCTGATTGCGATCACCACCCGCTCGAGCCTGATCGACGTCATGAACCAGCCCTTCATCAAGGCGGTGCGGGCCCGTGGCGAGCCGATGTCGCGGGTGGTCGGTGTGCATGCAATGCGCAACGTGATGATGCCGCTGGTGACCGTGATCGGACTTCAGCTTGGGGGTCTGCTGCGCGGTGCAGTCATGACCGAAGTGGTCTTCGCGGTGCCCGGGCTGGGCACGATGATCACGACTGCGGTGCTGTCGCGTGAATACGGCGTCGTGCAGGCCGGGATCATGCTCACCGCCATCTTTTTCGTCGGCGTGAACCTGCTGGTCGATCAGACCTATCGCTTCCTCGATCCGCGATTGCGGCTGCGCTGAGAATCCGCCATGACCCCTGTATCGCCTGCGACGCCTTTGCCCCCTGCGTCCGCTGTCACGCCTGCAGGCCAGGTTCGCCCCGCGGCGTTGCCGGTGCCCGCAACCGTATCCGTGCAGGCCTCGCCGCTCGCCCGGTTTGCCGCCTGGCTGGCGCGCGGATGGCGACCGATCCGTCGCCAGCGCAGCGCGATGCTGGGACTGGCGATTGTCGGTGTCTTCGTGGTGCTCGCGGTTTTCGCGCCGCTGCTTTCGCCCTACGACCCGGTGCTGCAGGACCTCGAGCATGCCCTGCAGGCACCCGACGCGGCGCACTGGCTGGGAACTGATTCCTTTGGCCAGGATGTGCTCTCGCGTCTGCTCTACGGCGCCCGGCTCGCGCTTTTTATCGGCTTTGCGTCGGTGGCACTTGGC
>CAIVAS010000100.1 GCA_903903975.1 uncultured Burkholderiales bacterium | reverse complement strand
GCTCATGTCGTGCTCATGTCGTGCTCATGTCGTGCTCATGTCGTGCTCATGTCGCGCTCATGTCGCGCTCATGTCGCGCTCATGTCGCGCTCATGTCGCGCTCATGTCGCGCTTATGGATCGCCTTGCGCAACACAGGATGAACCGCCCCGGGTTTTGAGGAGGCTCCTACTCTTGAGAAGATGGAGCCATGAACAAGACGAAGAAGTTCTCACCTGAGGTTCGCGAGCGCGCGGTGCGCCTGGTGCAGGAACACCGTGGGGAGTACCCCTCGCTGTGGGCGGCGGTCGAGTCGATTGCGCCCAAGATCGGATGTGTGCCGCAAACGCTGCTCGATTGGGTCAAACGCCAGGAGATCGACAGTGGGGTGCGCGAGGGCGTCACCACGGCCGAGGCGCAGCGGGTCAAGGATCTGGAGCGCGAGGTCAAGGAGCTGCGCCGAGCCAACGAGATCCTGAAGCTGGCTAGCGCGTTTTTCGCCCAGGCGGAGCTCGACCGCCGGCTGAAGTGACCAAGGCCTTCGTTGATGAACACCGCAGCCGATTCGGGGTCGAGCCGATCTGCAAGGTTTTGCAGTTCGCCCCGTCGGCCTACCGACGTCATGCAGCGCGCCAGCGTGACGGCTCGCGAGTCTGCGCTCGTGCGCAACGGGATGCTCAGCTGATGCCGCAGATCGAGCGCGTGTGGAACGCCAACATGCAGGTCTACGGTGCAGATAAGGTCTGGATGCAGATGAACCGCGAAGGCACCCGCGTGGCCCGTTGCACCATTGAGCGTCTGATGGGCCGCATGGGCTTGCACGGCGCGGTTCGGGGCAAGAAGGTACGAACGACGATTCCCGATGCCAATGCAGCCTGCCCGCTGGATCACGTGAAACGCCAGTTCAAGGCCGACCGCCCGAACAAGCTCTGGGTGTCGGACTTCACCTATGTCTCGACCTGGCAGGGCTGGCTGTACGTGGCCTTCGTGATCGATGTCTACGCTCGACGCATCGTGGGCTGGCGCGTCAGCAAGACCATGCGCACTGACTTCGTCCTCGATGCTCTCGAGCAAGCCCTGTACGACCGACAGCCCGACCGCGATGCACTGATCCACCACTCGGACCGCGGCTCGCAATACGTCAGCATTCGGTACACCGAGCGACTGGCCGAGGCGGGCATCGAGCCTTCGGTCGGCAGCCGTGGCGACAGTTACGACAACGCGCTAGCCGAGACCATCAACGGGTTGTACAAGACCGAGCTGATTCATCGTCGGGCGCCATGGAAATCACGGGAAGCCGTGGAGCTGGCAACCCTGACCTGGGTGTCCTGGTTCAACCACCATCGACTGATGCAACCGCTGGGCTATCTCCCGCCGGCCGAGTACGAGGCAAACTACTACCGTCAGCAGACCGCGCAAGCGGTCCCGCAGACATGAGCACTTAACCCAACCAGCCTCCTCGAAAGACGGGGCGGTTCAGGACGGCCCCGTCTCTTCGGCGTTTGACCGACCCTGGCGACAGGGCTAAGACCCTGAAATCTCGGCAGAAAAGTCACCTTTGTGTCGTCAGGATGCAGCCGAAACGGGGTACACTCAAAGGCTTTGCTATCACAGTTGCTCGCCGTCTATGAGTTCCTCAACTCGAACATCGACTCTGCTGAAGTCGTGGCGAATATGGCTCGCTGGCATTGCGCTGATGGCGATCGCGGTTGGGGTCGCTTTGTTTTTCGATCCGGGTGCGATTGCAGGCGCACAGCAAAAGTGGGCGACCGTCCTCGGCCTGCTTGGACGCCCCTCAGCCGATCAGACCGAAACCAAAACCGTCGAGCCACTCGATGTCGTCTTTGTCGCCGATTTCTCGGGGCCTGGAAAGGAAGTCGGGGAGAACCTCGCAAAAGGGTTCAAGGACGCGATCGCATCAAGGCCTGGAACAGGCGTCATGCGCATTCTGGTTCGGGACGATCAGGGCCGCGCCGAAGCGGTTGAGGCACTGGCTGAAGGCGCGGCGTCAGGCTACTCGACGCTTGCGCTGGTGGGTCCGACCCAGGCAACCGGATTTCAATCCTTTGCCAGCGCTGCGGAGCAGGGTCAGGTACCCGCTCTGGTTCCGGTGGCGCCGCCCAATCGGCTTTTCAAACCCAACTGGCTCTTTTCGCTGCAGCCCAGTCAGCCCCGCCAGGGCGAATTTGCCGGGCAGATCGTCCAGAGGATTCGCGCGGCAAAGCAAATCGGCTTCGTGATTTCGGAGGGCATGGTCGAGAGCGGCTACTGGTGGGGTGTTGCGCAGAGCTTCAGCGAGCGCGACGGTGTCGGCCTTGCGATCAAGCGTCTGCAAGGCAAAGCCGGTTCGGTGTTTCTGGAAGGCGAGACCAGCGCCCTCGAGAGCTTTGACGTCCTGTTCGTCGACCTGCCGAGCGACATGGCGGTCACCCTGGTCAAAACGCTGAAGGAAGACGGCTACAAGGGAACGATCGTCGGTCTGAACGAGCTCGCTTTGCCCGACTTTCCAAAACGCTTCAATGGCCTGCCCTTCGAGCAGGCATCGCCCGGCTTCTACACGAATGGCCTGTTCGCCTGGACGCCCTTCACGCCGGATGTCAGCGGCGAGCGCAGCCGCGCGCTGGCAGACGAATACGCCGACAAGTATCGCGCTGAGCCCTCATGGGCTTATGCCTATGGCTACGATGCCGGCATGATGCTCGCCGATTTCGCCGCCCAGTTCATCGCAAGCGGGCATAGCCTCACCTTGACCCCACCCGAGGAATGGCGCGCCGCGTTGCGCGACTATCTCGAGCGGGCAAGACTCAGTCCGAATCCGAACTCCGGCTTCACCGGCGTGCTTCGCTTTGACACGACCCACCAGCGTGAAGTGCCGCCGACGCTGGTCGTTTACCGCGATGGGCGACAGATGCCCTATCTCGAGCAATACAGCGATGGCGCCCCGCATATCGAGAAAGTCCAGACCAGCAGCATTGATAAGCAGGTTGAAGTCGACAGTCGCTACTACGATCTCGTGCCGGTGGTGTATTCAGGTCTGCGGTTTCAATCGATCAGCGAAGTCGACTTCACCAACCTCGCCTACACCGCTGAATTCGACCTGTGGTTCAAGTCCACCATCCCGCTCAAGCCCGAGGACATCTACTTTCCCAATGCAGTGGAAGACAGCGTCAAGGGTGAGATCGTCGAATCGGTCGACAACCCCGACCAGAAATACCGGCGAATGCGCTTTGAAGGGAAATTCAAGTTCGAATCAAGCCCGCGTCAGGTGCTGCTCGAACGCGTCGTGCTGCCGCTGTCGTGGCGACATCGCAGTCTCGACAGTTCCCAGCTTCGCTTCGTGGTCGATTCGAGCGGCTACAACGACGACTCGGTCAAATACCCGCTTTTCGAACAGGTCAACCGTGAGGCATCAATCGCACCTGCCCTCGGTTTCAAGGCCACAGGTTCGGTCATTGCTGTCGAAAATCGTGCCGCGCGTGCGCTTGGCGACCCTCGCTCCACCACCGGTTCATTGCGCTTTTCAACCATCGGCGAACGGATGACGCTCGAATCGAAATCGAGCAACCTCGGACCAACGCTTGCGCGCAGTGTTCATTGGCAAGGCGCCATGGCAATGGCCGGTTTATTGGTCACGCTTTTTGCCCTGGTCGGTATTCTCCAGCGCTTTACACGGCGGTTCTCGGCACAGAGGCAAAGCGCCGTTATCGGTAAAGATTCGCCGCAGATGCGGATCTACGCCTTGCTGGGAGGCATCCAGCGCTTTTTGCGCCGCTTCTCGCTCACTTTCGATCTGATTCGCGTGGGCCTGGTTGCCGGCACGCTGCTGCTGATCGAAGTCGCAAGCTTCGGCAGTCCGCTGCTCGAGAAACTGCCAAGCGGATGGCTGCTGGTCGTTCGAAACACCTTCACGTTGGCCTACTATCTTGCCGCCGCTTATGCCATCGACGCGCTCATCTGGGGCTTCCTGCGGAGTGGGTCCCGAGAAACCCGAAACCCCTTGCAAGGCACGATCAAGGTACTGATCAGCTTTACCGTCGTGATGTCGGTTCTTGCCACCTATTACACCAACGTGCTCGGCCGTGACGTTCTGCCTTTGCTGGCCACATCGTCGGTGGTGCTGACGGTCGTCGGCCTGGCACTTCGCGAGCTGATCCTCGATGCGATATCCGGTGTCGCCATCGTGTTTGAAGGCGCACCAAAAGTCGGTCACTGGGTCATGACCAAGTCAACCAGCGGCAGTTCGCTCTATGGTGTGGTCGAGGCATTAGGCTGGCGTACCGTCAGGCTGCGATCGCGCGACGATCAGGTGCATTTCGTTCCCAACTCGATGATCGTCACCAACACGCTGTCCAACTTCTCGATGAATCAGGGGTTCACCCGTGCTGTCGTGCCCTTTGAAGTCAGCTCCAATGCCGATCTTCAGGCGATCGTCGAGATCGTTGCGCAGGGCGTCTCGGCGGCGCTGTCCAATGACCCGGGCGTCAATCACAATCGTCCGATCCAGATCGTCTGCACCGACCTCGAGGGCGGCAATGTCGAAATGGAGGCCCAAGTCTTCTATCGCTCTGACATGTCGCTCGACTCGTTGCGCACCCGTGTTCTGCAGACCGTGAGCTCGATCCTGCAACACCACGACGCCCTGCCGATGCTCACCTATCAGCTGCCGAACAGCCGACGGAAGTTGCAGTCGGTCTGATCGGCGCGGGCAAGAGACCCGGTCGGCATCGACAAGCCTGGCTCGGGTGCCCCTTGAGCGCACCGCAGAACTGAAACGCTCGAGCGGGCTTGCCGATCGGCTGCGTTAAACTCGATCTCGTCCTTTTCCTGCGCGACCCCTGTCGCCGACTCCAGATGACTTCATCGCCGCGGCTTGTCTCCTCTTCCATATCTGCCGATCAGTTGGGCTTCGCATCGATCGACGCGGTGACTGCAGCGCTCGGCTCGGCAGGCTATATCTCGACGCCGTCGATCTCCACCGCGCTGTACCTGGCCCACCATCTTCGCAAGCCGGTACTGGTCGAAGGCCCGGCAGGCGTTGGCAAGACCGATATGGCGGTCTGCATCTCGAAGGCCCTGAGCTACCCGTTGCTGCGGCTGCAGTGCTACGAAGGGCTCGATGAAAGCAAAGCACTGTACGAGTGGCAGTACGGCAAGCAGCTTCTCTACACCCAGGTCCTGAAGGACAAGATCAACCACCTCATCGGCGATGCCGACTCGATCGAGGCCTCGCTTGCCAAACTCTCGGGGTTTCGTGATCTGTTTTTCTCGCGCGAATTTCTTGCGCCACGTCCGGTCCTCAAAGCCATGGAGCAGGAAGGTGGCTCGGTGCTGCTGATCGACGAAATCGACAAGTCCGATGAGGCTTTCGAAGCCCTTTTGCTTGAGGTACTTGCCGACTATCAGGTCACCATCCCCGAGATCGGCACGATCCAGGCGCAGATCCCACCGCTGGTGATCCTGACCTCCAACAACACACGCGAGCTTGGCGATGCGCTCAAGCGCCGCTGCCTGCATCTGCATGTGGGTTTCCCTGATGCCGACCGCGAGCAGCAGATCGTGCGGGCGCGCGTCCCCGATATTGCACAGTCCCTTCTCAAGCAGATGGTCGACTTCGTTCAATCGCTGCGCGAGCAGGACATCCGCAAGCTGCCGTCAATCAGTGAAACCGTCGACTGGGCGCGTACCCTGCTGCTGATGCATGCAGAGTCGCTCGACCCTGCACTGGTTCGTTCGACGCTCAGCGTCCTGCTCAAGCGACAGACCGACGTCATCTCGCTCGACGGAAAACTCGATTCGCTGACCCATGCAGCCATCACCGGACCCGGCGCGGCATCTTAAATGGAACGTGCGCTGACACGGTTCATCCGGGCCTTGCGCTCGGCCGGTGCCGATGTCTCGAGTACCGAAGCAATCGACGCAGCCCGCACGGTCGCACTGGTGGGCTATGCCGATCGCGAGGTGATGAAGACCTCGCTGTCGATGGTGCTGGCCAAATCAGAAGAAGAAAAGGTGCTTCACGACCATCTCTTCGATGTCTTCTTCAAGACGGTCGACGCCTCGCCCAGACGCGAGCAGCAGGACGACCCGAATGCCGACTCGGCCGAAGGCGAAGACAATTCGAATCTGATGCCGGGTCAGGGCGAGTCGCAGGGCCAGGGCAACGACGATTCTGAATCGCAAGCCCTCAGCGACAACACCCCGACCGACGAAACCGGCGGTGATCCGGACGCCGATCAGATCGGGCGCTTTCTGGCACTGGCCAGCAACAAGAATCCGGCTCAGGTGGCGATGGCCTTGCAAAAAGCCGCCACGGCAGTGGGTGCCGACGAAATCCGCTTTGCCTCGCAGACCGGCTATTTTGTGCGCCGCATGCTCGAGCAGCTTGGCGTCGAGGCGCTGGAGCGCCGCCTCCTCGAAAAGCTCGACGATCCGTCGCCCTCATCGCAGGCCCAGGCACAGGAGCTGATCGACGCACGTATGGCGGTTCAGCAGCAGGCCCGTGCGCACATCAAACAGCGCTATGAAGTGTTCGGTCGCAGTGCCACCGAGAACTTCATGAATGAGACGATCGCCAATCGCTCGATCGACCAGCTCGAGTACCGCGATCTCGAACGAATGAAGTTCATCGTCGCGCGGATGGCCAAGCGGCTGGCTGTCAGGCACTCCCGCAAGCGGCGCATGCGCAATCGCGGCCGCCTCGATATCGGCCGAACACTACGGGCGAGCGCCGCCAATGACTGGGTACCGGTCGACCTCATCTGGCGATACAAGCGCAAGGATCGCCCCAAGATCGTCGCGATCTGCGATGTCTCTGGATCGGTCGCAAGTTACGTTCGCTTCCTGCTGCTCTTTTTGCACACGCTGCGCGATGAAGTCTCAGACGTCGACACCTTTGCCTTCTCCAACAAGCTGCACGACGTCGGCGATATCCTCGCCCGCCTCTCGCCCGAGGCGGCCATGGATCGCATTGTCGATGTCGCCGGATCGGGCAGCACTGATTACGGGCAGGCACTGGCCGAGCTGCAAGAGAGCTACTTCGACACCATCGACCGGCGAACGACCGTGATCATGCTGGGTGACGGCCGCTCCAATCACAGCGACCCCCGGCTCGATATCGTTCAGGAAATTGCAGACCGCGCCAAACGCCTGGTCTGGCTGTGCCCCGAGCCACCGATGAGATGGGGCACAGGCGACAGCTGCATGCTGCGCTACGAACCGCTGATCACGAAGCTCTATCACTGCGCCACCGCGGCCGATCTCGAACGTGCGGTCGACGACGTGATGCTGGCTTACGACTAGTCAATCTTCTTTTCGACCGGCGAATCGCTCACCGCGTTTCGCTTGCCTGAAACGACACGGGGCGGGCCGATAATCGACCCGCCCCGTTTCAAGCTCAGCCTAAGACTCAGCTGCGGAACACTGCTGCGCTGCTGGTGTCTTCCTCGCCGCCTTCATAGCGGCGAACTTCGTTGCGACCGACCACCAGGTGATGCACTTCGTCCGGACCGTCGGCCAAACGCAGCGTGCGCTGCTGGGTATACATGCGTGCCAGCGGGGTCCACTGCGACACACCGGTTGCACCGTGCATCTGGATCGCCTGGTCGATGATCTGGCAAACACGCTCAGGCACGAGCGCCTTGACCATATGAACCCAGACACGGGCCTCACGATTGCCCAGGACGTCCATGGCTTTGGCGGCCTTGAGCACCATCAGGCGCATCGATTCGATCTCGATCCGGGCGCGCGAGATGATCTCGATGTTGCCACCCAGATGCACCAGCTTCTTGCCGAAGGCTTCGCGCGACAGACCACGGGTGACCATCAGCTCGAGCGCCTTTTCAGCGCTGCCGATCGAGCGCATGCAGTGGTGGATCCGGCCCGGGCCGAGGCGAACCTGCGAGATCTCGAAGCCGCGGCCTTCGCCGAGCAGCATGTTGTCTTTCGGGACGCGCACATTATCGAACTTGATGTGCATATGGCCATGGGGCGCATCGTCTTCACCGAAGACGCACATCGGGCCAAGAATCTTGACGCCGGGTGTTTCGATGGGAACCAGGATCTGCGACTGCTGCTTGTGGGCCGGCGCATCAGGGCTGGTTTTGCACATCGTGATCATGATCTTGCAGCGCGGATCACCGGCGCCCGAGATGTAGAACTTCTCGCCGTTGAGCACCCATTCGTCGCCTTCGAGCACGGCCTGCATGCCGATGTTCTTCGCATCGGACGATGCACGATGCGGTTCGGTCATGGCATAAGCCGAGCGGATCTCGCCGGCCAGCAGCGGCTTGAGCCAGCGCTCTTTCTGGGCAGGGGTTCCGACGCGCTCAAGCACTTCCATGTTGCCGGTATCGGGCGCGGCGCAGTTCATGGTCTCGGAAGCCATCCGGTTGCGACCGAGGACGGCAGCGATGTAAGCGTAGTCGAGGTTCTTCAGGCCTTCGCCGGTTTCGGCGTCGGGCAGGAAGAAATTCCAGAGACCTTCTTTTTTTGCCTGGTTCTTGGCGCCTTCGAGCAGTTCGAGCTGGCCCGGGGCGTAGCTCCATCGATCAGTACGACCTTCGCCGAGCTTCTCGAACTTCTCGGACATCGGCTCGACCGTGTCGGTGACGAATCGGCGGACATGTTCGAGCAGCGGCATCGCAGCCTCGGACATGCGCAGATCGTTGAGTTCATCGAGCGGGTTCAGGCCGAACCCGGTTTTGGGTTTCACTGTGAAATTGTTCATGGTCTTATCTCCCTCTTGGCGGTCTATGAATTCAAAAGCCCGTCGATATTGCCACAGCCGGCGTCAGGATGCCGTGTCAGTTCCGGCTGATCTGGTGTAATTTCAGCCTGATATCCCATAACAAGAGACATCGCCATGACCGGCCAGACCCGATACCCGCATGTGTTTTCGCCCCTCGAACTTGGCTTCACCCGGCTGAAAAACCGGATCCTGATGGGTTCGATGCACACCGGCCTCGAGGAAGCCGAGAACGGTTTTGAGCGGATGGCCGCGTTTTTTGCCGAACGGGCCCGCGGCGGCGTTGGCATGATCATCACCGGCGGCATCGCCCCGAATGCGCAGGGTGGCGTCGGCAGCAAGCTCTCAACGCCTGCCGAAGCCGCGCAGCATCGCCAGATCACCGAAGCCGTCCATGCGGCCGACCCCGAGGTCAAGATCTGCCTGCAGATCCTGCATTCCGGGCCGCTGGCCCGTGTCCCGGACTGCGTGGCGCCCTCGGCGGTGAAGTCGCGTATCGGCACCTATCGGCCGATCGAACTCGATGAGGCCGGGATCGAGCAGCAGATCGCCGACTTTGCCAACTGCGCAGCACTTGCCCGCAAAGCCGGCTACGACGGCGTCGAAGTCATCGGTTCAGCAGGCTATCTGCTGAGTACCTTTCTCGTGCAAAAGACCAACCTGCGCACCGATCGCTGGGGCGGTTCCTGGGAAAACCGGATGCGGTTTCCGGTCGAAGTAATGAAACGGGTTCGCGAGGCGGTCGGCCCCGACTTCATCCTGATCTTCCGGATCTCGGCCATGGACATGCTTGATGGCGGTCTTGCCTGGGATGAAGTGGTGTCGCTGGGCAAGGCGGTGGAAGCTGCCGGTGCAAACATCATCAGCACCCATTTTTGCTGGCACGAATCGCCAGTGCCCACCATTGCCACCATGGTGCCCAGGGCCGCCTTTGCCCAGGTCACCGGCCGGCTGCGCAAGGAACTGTCGGTACCGATGATCACCAGCAACCGCATCAACATGCCGGAAGTTGCCGAGGCGGTGCTGGCCCGCGGCGATGCCGATCTGGTCTCGATGGCCCGCCCGATGCTGGCCGACCCGGATCTGGTCATCAAGGCCTTGCAGGGTCGCGAAGACGAAATCAACACCTGCATCGCCTGCAACCAGGCTTGCCTGGACCACACCTTCGGCGGACGCAAGCAGGTCAGCTGCCTGGTCAACCCGAGGGCCTGCAACGAAACCCTGCTGACTTACCCGCAGGCCGATCAGCCGCGGCGTATCGCGGTGGTCGGCGCAGGCCCTGCCGGGCTGGCCTATGCCACCGTGGCGGCCGGCCGCGGTCATGCGGTCACGCTGTTTGAAGCGGGTGCCGATATCGGCGGCCAGTTCAACCTTGCAAGGCGAATTCCCGGCAAGGAAGAGTTCAACGAGACCCTGCGCTATTACCGTCGAATGATCGATGTGCACGCGATCGACCTGCGACTGAATTGCCGCGTCGACGCCGCAATGCTGCGCGAGATGGCCTTCGACGAGGTCATCATCGCCACCGGCATCGAGCCGCGCCGCCCTGAGCTCAACGGCATCGACCATCCGAAGGTCGTGCCCTATGTCGATGCCATCCTGGGCCGCAAGCCGATCGGCAAGCGGGTTGCCATCATGGGAGCCGGCGGCATCGGCTTTGACGTGGCCGAACTCGTCTCGCATGAAGGCGTATCTGGCGCAGTCGATATCGAGGTGTTTGCACGCGAGTGGGGTATCGACTTCAAGAACCATCCGCGAGGCGGTGTCACCGGTGTCGAGCCGGTAGTGGCGGCGGCCGACCGAACCATCTATCTGATGCAGCGCAAGCCCGAGGCGCCGGGCCGCTCGCTGGGGCGCACCACCGGCTGGACGCATCGCATGACCCTCGCACGCCGGGGCGTGAACATGGTGAGCGGTGTCGAGTATCTGAAAATCGATGACTCAGGACTGCATGCGCTGGTCAACGGCGAGCCCCGGACTTTCGAGGTGGATACCGTGATCGTGTGTGCCGGGCAAAACCCGCTTCGCAAACTGCATGACGAACTGACCGCGATGGGCATCGCCAGCAAACTGGTGGGCGGCGCGTTTGAAGCAACCGAGCTCGATGCCAAGCGGGCGATCGATCAGGCCAGCAGACTGGCTGCCATCGCCTGACGATTCGCGCGACTGCGGAAGAGTCAATCCGCAGTCGCTGCAGCAATCGCTCAGACTTTCTTGCGGCGCTGGCTCGCCGTGCCGATGAGGCCAAGCCCCAACCCGATGATGCCAAGTGTCGCCGGCTCGGGAACCCGAGACGTGACATCCATTGAGAGCACTTCGGGCAGGTCATTGGCCGCCACGTAGACCAGTTCCCATTTGTTGCTGTTCAGGTTGGCAAAACTTGTCGATACCGACGATGTCGGGCCGGCGCTGCTTGCCAGGGCAGAACCAGCGTCGCCGAAGGTGCTGTACAGCGTAACGCCATCGTCATGGGTGATGGTGCCACCCCATGACTGACCGAAGGTCGAGCCGGAAAAGGTCATCACTGTCGTGGTTCCGAAATTGCCGGTCGATATCGGAAAAGCCAGATCGCCTGTGATCGTTGAGATGCCCCCCCGCCGGATTGAAAAAATACCAGTACGGAGTTGGTTGTGGCATTGAAATTCAGATCTCCGGTGTAAGTGATGTGGGCAATCTCAGCGCCAGGAACGATCAGCGGATTGCCGATTACAGCCTGGTTATTCGGGTCTGCAATATTGCCGCTGCCTAAACCCTGATAAACATACACATCAAAAACGCCGTTCAAAATCGCGGCCGACGCAGGCACCGACACCGCTGCGGCAATCGCCGTCGAGATCAGCGTTCTTGACCAATATCCAGTCACATTTTTCATCATTAATCCTGAAAATGTTTCGAAAAACTGGGTTTGGCCCAATGCCCGACCCGCTGTCGAGTCTGCGCGGTGAAGGTTGGAAACGCAGCGCTTTGAAGCGACGCCGTTGCGTCAGAAAAGGCGCCGGATCAGGACGTCGATTTTTGTCGTCGGCTAAGGCTCACCTAAGCCAAGCTTGGCGATCAGAGGACATTTCGAGTGGTCAAGGCAGCCCTTGGTCGGCAAGTAAGGCTGCTCGAGAATCGGCGAATCGGCAACTCGCCGATTCGCCGCTCAGGTCGAGTCGGTCGCTCGCGCGTCGACCTGACGAACCCAGCGCAGCAGCGTCTCGACCAAACGCTCACGCACGATCGGTTTGGCGATGTGATCAACCATTCCGACGTCCAGGCAGGCCTGCTTGTCCTGATCGAGCACCGAGGCCGAGCAGGCAATGATCGGGGGAGCCCGCTCACGCAATTGGGCCAGGATCGCTTGAGTCGCTTCAAAGCCGTTCATCGCGGGCATCTGCAGGTCCATCAGCACGACATCAAATTGCTGAACCGACACTTGATGAACAGCCTGCAGTCCATTCTCGGCATGCGTGACCTGCATGTTCAAGGCCGCGAGGAATCGGCTCGCGAGCGTCGCATTGACCGAATTGTCTTCAACCAGCAAAACCTTTTTATCCCGCAAGCGCTCCCGAATCGAGGCCGCCTCCTCGTCTTGCATCACAAGCATCGAACCCGACGAAGCGTCGTGCCCGATGATCGACCTGCCCTGCTCGTCGCCCAAAGCACGCTGGCAGACCACGGTGAAAATAAAGGTCGATCCGATGCCTGAACGGCTGCGCGCCGAGATCTTTCCACCCATCATTTCAACCAGCCGCTTCGAGATTGCCAACCCGAGCCCGGTCCCACCGAAGCGCCGGGTGATGGAGCCATCGGCCTGCGAAAACGGCTGAAACAGACGGGTCAGGGCGTCCTCGCTGATACCGATGCCAGTATCCGCAACGGTGACGACGACGGTGCACTCAGGTGCCTCTGACTTGTCCGGTCGGATCATGACCCGCACCGAGCCGCGCGATGTGAACTTGATTGCGTTCGAGACCAGATTGATCAGTACCTGCTCGATCCGAACGACGTCGCCAAACAGCTCATCGGGCATCTGGGCATCGAGATCGATCTGCAGTTCGATGCCTTTGGCAAGACATTGCGACCGAAACAGCGCATCCATTTTCCGGACCAGCGCTGCAGGACTGAATGCCTCGATCTGAAGTCTGAGTTCACCTGCCTCGATTTTTGAGAGATCAAGAATATCGTTGATGATCGCGAGCAGCGAATCGCCGGACGAGCAGATGGTATCGATGTATTCGGATTGCGTTGCTGTCAGCGATGTGTCGCGAATCAATTCGGCAAACCCAAGGATGGCATTCATGGGGGTCCGAATTTCGTGACTCATATTCGCAACGAAATCACTCTTGGCCCGGTTTGCCTGCTCCGCGGTTTCCTTCGCCTTCTCGGCTTCTTCTTGCCGCTGCACCGAGAGCTGCAGGTATTCATGCTGCCTTGCCTCGCTGTGGGTCAATTCGTCGATCTTGCGCCGCACTTCCTGCGACATTCGCGCGAATGCATCAATCAATGCCCCGATCTGGTCACCACGCGCCTTGGGCAGGGTGATCGAGAAATTGCCGTCGCGAATCGCCTTGCTTGCGGTAATGAGGGCTTCGATCGGTCGAGTAAGCGAATAGGAGCCTGCCACCAGCAAAGCGATAAACAGACCGAGCCCCGCAAGGGTGATCAGCGCCAGACTCGACAGCAGGCTGCGACGCGCATCCACCAGCGATGTTCTGGAGAGCGAAAACCGGGCTTGCCCGAGAGGCCGATCAGCCAGCGTGATCGCACTGGCAAACTCGATCAGGTCAGCATTGCTCTGACCGCCCTGCCTGTCGACCGATGCGCCAGCGGATGTCGATTCTTTGCCCGCCGATGCAATCAGTCGCCCGCGATGATCGAATACCGAGATTGCGACAATGCCATCGACAGAGACTGATTCGAGCAGAATGGCCTCGACCGAGGCGTAATCGCGCTGCGCCAGCGGCGTTGCCAGGCTCGCATTGATCAGGGGCTTGAGTTCAGCGCCGCGCTCAGCCAGCGATGCCTCGAGATAGTGATCAATCAGCAGCGAGGCCGTAAAAATAATGGCTGCGAGCGTGGCAATCTGAAGCGCCACGCCCAGCAGGACCAACTTGGCCCGAAAGCCGAGGCTCGTAAACATCGTCTGAAAAGGCTCAGCGGGTCAGGGGGCCAGGGCCTTTCGCGTCGATTCAAGATAGACATCGAGTTCTTTCATCTGCGCATCGGTGATGGCACTCAGACCACTGCGTCCCGGCGATTCGAAAAACACTTTTCCCTCCTCGGAGTCGGGGAAGGCGAGGAGCAGTTCCCTGATGCGCTGGCGCTGCGCGAGAGGCATCTTCGGATTGGTCAAAATCCAGAAGCCCGAGACGATTTCCATTTCGCTGACAATGCGGGTCGCTTGCCGCATGTTTTCGGATTTTGCCATGAACTCGCCCTTGCTCATCATGGCAAAGGGCGCCTCGCCCGAACGCAAGACCGCAAACAGGCTGTCGTCGTTAGGCACGGTAGACAACGTGTAGTCGCGTCCCACTTCGAGCTTGCGACCCTTCAACCAGTTCAAGCCAGCCAGAACCACCAGCGACGAGGGATTGGAAGTGGCAAGAAGCTTGCCCGACAATTGAGTGGGATCTGAATTCAGGTTGTTCGCCATGCCGACCAGAACCGCAGGAATGCCCGGCTCAAGGCAGGCGAGCGGAATCCATCCGCCATCGACCTGCGCAAGGCGGCCAAGGTTTGCCGGTGTGAAGACCATCGAATAATTGCCTTTGAGCGTCTCGCGACTGAAAGTCGGGAAATCGGTCGAGGTGGCAATCTCGACGCTTTGTTTGAGCGTTCGCTGAAAGTAATCGCGAACGGGCTGGTATTGGGCAATCACCACCCGCGCACTCAGATTCGGGACGGCTCCAATCAACAGGGCTGAGGTGTCGGCCTGCGCATGAACCGATGACGTGAATGGCGCGCCGCACGCCATCACTATCATCAAGCGGACAAGTACCGTACAAACGCGATCAATCATCCATCCCTCGCTACTTGGAATCAGTTCTGACTGAAAAGAAACATTTCAGCTTAACTTTTTTCCGTGACGTTGGACAGGGAACGGTATTCACGCGATTCCGCATTGCGAATCAGGCGGCGATCGGCGACCCCTTCAGCGTGATCCGATGCATCAGCCGGCGGTGGCCGTGGTAGTCATTGAGCGCGTAATGCCAGGTTGCCCGGTTGTCCCAGAACGCCATCGACCCCTTTTGCCATTCGAAACGGCAGGTGAATTCAGGCTGCACCGAATGCTGATAGAGATAGTCGAGCAAAGGCTTGCTTTCGGCCGGCGTCCAGCCTTCGAAATGAAGCGTGAAGGCGCGATTGACGTAGAGCGTGCGCCTGCCGGTTTGCGGATGACGGATGACCACCGGATGCACAACATTCTGGGTCGCGGCTTCCGGGTTGGCGAGTCGCGCGCCGGAGCTCTTCACATAAGGCGCATTTGCCCCGAAGACATGGGCTGATGAATGCACTGCACGCAGTCCATCAAGCATCACCCGCAAGCCCGGCGACAGCGCTTCATAGGCCATGCTCATGCTGGCGAACAAGGTGTCTCCGCCACGTGGCGGCACTTCACGGGCCAGCAGCATCGAACCCATGGCGGGCACTTCGTCGTAGCTGTGGTCAGTGTGCCAATCGCCGCCGATATTGGTGCGCTGATCGGGCTCCTTCAACACCTGCGCGATCTCCGGATAGCCCTCGACCGGCTTGAAGAAACGATTGACATCGATCGGCGACCAGCGTCTTGCGAAATCAAGATGCTGCTGCGGCGTGATGACCTGATCGCGAAAAAAGATGACGCCGTAATCCTGAAACGCCTGCTGGATGATCGAGAACTCATCCTGCGACACCGCTTTTGCCAGGTCGATGCCTTCGATGAGCGCGCCCAGCGCAGATGAATAAGGGGTCACCCTCAAACCGGACTGGCTCATGTCGTCTCCTCGCATCTTGATGAGCAGACAGCGTCTCACACCGCCAGTCGCGCGTCATATGTGCGCCGCAATCATTGAAATGACGATTGCTTCGGCTCAGTGCAGCCGCAAGCTAGGCCATGACATCCGGGTCGAGGGCGCCGCGAATCACCTTGCCGGTGTGATCAATACCGAGCCACGGGACGCCGGCATCGTCGAGCCACTGCGGCGCATCATTCTCAAGCAGCATTCCGATCGTGGCGCAGCTGCCGGCTGCCACCGCCACCGGCGCAAGCACACTCAAGCTTCGCCAGTAGCTCACCGGCATCCCGGTGCGGGGGTCGAAGACATGGCAATACCGCTTTGCGTCGAGCTCGAAATAGCGCTCGTAGTCGCCGCTGGTGGCGATTGCCCCCACCGACAGAGGCAGCGAGGCAATCGTTCGCGAGGCATCACGGGGATCCTGAATACCCATGGACCACGGCGAGCCGTCGGGCTGCGGTCCGACCGCGCGAAGATCCCCGCCAAGGTTGACCCAGCCATGCCTGACCCCCTGCGCGAGCAGGGCCGCGCAGGCCCTGTCGACCGCGTATTCCTTGCCGAAACCACCAAAGTCGAGCTCCATGCCAACGCGTGGCAGTCGCACACTGGTGGGCCCGAGCTCGACCGCGGGCCAGTCGATCAGCGGCAAGAGCGCGGCAAGCGCCTCGCTGGAGGGAACGATCTTGCGACCGAAATCCCAGGCTCGACGCAAAACGCCTGAGGTGGGATCGAAGCGACCATCGCTTGCCTCAAAGAGCGTGGCGGCATAACGCAGCAGGTCGATGGTCTCGGTATCGCACTCGATCGCTGAACCGCCTGCGCCAGCATTGATCCTCGCGACGATGCCGTCATCGCGATAACGCGAATATTTGCGCTCGATCCTGTGCACTTCATCGATCGCCGCCTGGGCAGCAAGGCTGGCCTGCTTCTGGGGCAGGCCGGCGATGCGCACTTCGCAGGCGCTCGCCATGGCACCGAATTCGAAACCCAGTTCACCCGGCGATGCCTGCTTTGAAATCGTCATGAGACCCGTTCAAAAACGTTTGCTGACTCCGGTCTGCACGAAGATCGCGCTCAGCGGAGCAAGACCCGGACTGCCGGTACCGAACAGACGCCACGAGGATTTCTGCTGGTAATACTCGACCCTCATGTCGGCCGTCCAGGTCTCATCGAAGTCCTTGGCGATCCGGGCACCGATCGTTGCGGCACCGAAGGCACTCAGCCTTGCGTCGGCCGATGCGAGTGCGGTGGGATTGCTGCCATAACCTGGCGGATAGGGCGCGCCCAACGTCGCGTCATAGACCGGATCGTAATAGAAATTGGCGGCGCTCTGGCTGTAGTAGCGCAGCAGCGGCGTGAAGGTCCAGCCCCCGGCGCCGGGCATCACATATTCGACGGTGCTGGTATTCGAGCGAACACCGTAAGTATCCGAATAAAAGCGATGCGCAAGCCTGAGCGTGGTGCCGGGGCCATCGAAATAATGGTTCCAGCGAAGCAGCAGTGCCGCCTGATTGCGCTCGTTAGGCCGCTGATCGACCAGCTTGTAGGGATCATTCAGGTAACCGCGGGACATCGCGTAGGTCATGTTGACCTGCAGGATGTCTTTGGGGGTCAGCGTCTGCGTCACACCCAGCAGCATGTCGCTCGTGCTCTTGTGCTGATAGCTCACGACTTGATTGACCGGGTTGACCACATCCCAGGCCCGACCGAACCCGACTGCCAGCGTGGTGTTGTTGTCATCGCTCGAAAAGGTCGCCTGGCCTGATGTCGCCTTCGACAGGTAATCATGCTCGGTCGAACCGGCCACGCCGAGCGAATAGGAGCTGCGCGACTCGTAGCGCGTGACCCGCAGATCACCGGCGCGACGAAAGTCGGCCAAATGCGAAGCACTCGAGACCGATGAGTGCCAGCGCGGTGACGCGCCCGAGACGGTATCCATCACACCCGAGCCCGATACCGACCAGCTGCCGGCAATCGGCACCAGAAAATAGGCCGACGGCGCCGAGACCTGAATCCGATCGAAACCGGGTTGCCAGTCGCGATAATTCAGATACCGCACGCCAATGACGCCGCTCTCGGGTGCGCCTTCGGCATGCACCGGTGGTGCAACACCCGGCAATGCGAGCGCTGCGCCAAGAATCGCGCTGCCCAGTGCCCGCTTCGTGCGGCTTGCACCGGTTGCAACACCCGGTATCGACGTGTCGTTCAGTTGCATCCGCAGCCTCCGCCACCGACGCCCATGCCGCCGGATGAACTTTCCTTGCTCGCATAGATATGCTCGACATATTTGGTCTCGAGCGGATCACCTTCGAAGGTCATCGATGGCTTGGCGAGGTTGCCCTTTTCCCAGGGCTGCACAGGATCCAACCCCGCACAGGCGCTCAGCACCATCGAGGACATCACGATGCCGGCAAGCGTTCTCAGTCGTGGCCTCATGGTTTGACCTGCTCGAGTGCGGTAGCAATCGCTGCCTCGAGCGTGGCCCGATCCTCATCGCGAAAGCCGGAATGCGTCGCGATCACCCGGCCATCAGGACCGACCAGCACTGAACTCGGCATCCCCTTGATCCCATAGGCCTTGGGCGACTCGGCCTTGGGATCGAAGGCAATCGGAAAGCCCGCAGGCGTCTCGGCGAGAAAGCGATTGGCGTCTTCCGGCTTGGCATCGACATTCACCGCAAGAACCGAGAAGCCTTTGGCGCCGTATTTGCGCTGCATCTCGCCCATCCAGGGAAAGGACTTGCGGCAAGGCACGCACCAGGAGGCCCAGAAATCCAGGTAAACCACCTTGCCGCGCAGGTCGGCGAGTGACACCGGACCCTGCGGGCCAGTCAGACTCACCGGCGGCGTCACATCACCGGGCTTGAGGGCCAGCGCCGGTCCGGCGTAGCTCAATACCGCGAAAGACAATGCCAAAAGAGTTTTAATCGGGCTTTGCATTGAGACCTCCTTGAAGATCAGAAATGAGATGAACTGACTAAGTCCATGACTGGCATCACTTCGACAACACGCTGGCGAAACGGCGTCGGACCAAGGCGATCAGGGCCACCACACCAAGCAGCGGCAATGTCGGATCGGCCGGCAATCCGGAACCCGCCACGCAGCCCCCTGCACCGGCATTGAGCGGTGACGCTGCCGAGGTGCTGGGTGCCGCAAGCCCGCTCGAGCTGCTCGACACTGGCACTGCCGCGGGCGAAGTCCCTGCAGCCAGCGTCGGATCGGCGCTCGACGCTGATCCGGAAGTCGAAGCGGCAGCCGAAGTCGACGGTTGCGTCGCGACGGCCTGGGTCGCTGTCCCGCCCAGCGTTGCAGTCATCGCTGGTGTCGGTGCATTGGTGGTGAGGGTCATCGATCCGGTGACCGCACCGACCGCAGCGATCGGAAAGACGATCTTCAGATCGCAGGCCTGCCCCGAGAGCAAAGTGAAGGGCAGCGGCGCGCAGTCGCCCGCCGCAACTGCGTTGATGCCCAAGGTGAAGCCGCCAGTGAACTGCGCGCTGAAGGCCTGCAGTGGCGCTGTGCCGGTATTGGCGAAATGAATCGTGCCGGTCGCGCCGGTTGCGATATCGATCGAGCCGAAATCAAGGTTGCCCGGTGTGAACGACCCGGACGTGGTTGCCAGCTGATTGCCCTGCCCGGTGAGCTGGAGCGCGAGCACCGCACCACCGTCGGTAGTAACCGACACCGAGGCAGTTCGTGAACCGGCCTGCGACGGCGCAAAGCTGATCGTGACGGTACAGGACTGTGATGCAGCGACAGGCGTGCCCACCTGACAGCTTCCGCCCCGCTGGAAATCGGCTGCTGCCGTGCCACTCAGGACAATCGCGGTCGGCGTAAACGGCGCGTTGCCGGCATTGGTCAATGTGCTGGTTTGCGACGCGCCGGCCTGACCGACATCGGTCGTCGAATAGACCAGCGGCGCAGTAGACACCCAGCGCGGCTGGGCAGTCGGCGACGTTGTGCCGGTACCCGACAGCGTCACGCTGCGCGGACTGCCCGATGCATTGTCGATCATCACCAGCGACCCCGAGACTGCACTGGCCAATGCCGGTGTGAAATTGATGACGACCGTGCAGGTGGCCGAAGCCGCGAGTGTGGCGCCGCAGTTGTTGGAGGCAACGGCGAATGCACTCGACCCTGAAATCGCCACCGAACTGATTGACAACGCCGCGTTGCCTGAATTGGTGAGCGTGATCGACTGGCTGACCGCAGCGCCGATGGTCGCGGTTCCGAAGGCCAGGGTCGTCGTGTTCAGGCTCGAGATCGGCGCAGGAACAGGCGTACCGGTGCCGACCAATGTGACGCTCGGTGTGCCGTTTGAAGCATTGCCTGCAATCGAGAGGCTGGCCGATCGCGAACCCAGCGCCGACGGGGTGAAAGCCACTGTGATCGTGCAGCTGGCGCCGACCCCGAGCGTCGAGGCACACGTGCCCCCGCTTCGCGCGAAGTCTGCGCCGTTCGCTCCCGAAAAGGAGATCGAACTGAAGCTCATGACCGCCGTACCGGAATTCGTGACCGTCACGGTCTGAACCGGCGAGGAGGTGCCGATCACCACAGCGCCGTAATCGAAGAGCGACTGAGAAATCGAGATCGACGCAGCGGGCGCCGGGTTGCCGGTGCCTGTGAGCGCGACTGAAGAGGTACTGCCGCTTGCGTTATGAGTGACCGAGAGCGTGGCTGCCCGGCTGCCGGTTGAGGCCGGTGTGAAGCCCACCACGAGCGTGCAGCTGCTGCCTGCTGCAACGCTCGTGCCCGATGTGCAGGTGCCCGAATTGCTGAAATCAGCCGCATTGGCGCCGCTGAAGGACACGGCCGAGATCGACAGCGGGGCGTTGCCGGTATTCGACAGCGTGGCGGTCTGGGGTGCGGCACTGGTCGCGATGATCGTGCCGGCAAAACTCAGTGAAGAGGGCGACACGCTCGCGACTGGCGCGAGCACGACATTGCCGGCAGCCGGATTGGCGATGTAGGCGGACAGGTCGGCCGCGCAATCACTGTTGCAAAAGCCGTTGAGAACACCCATGCCACCGGTGTTGCCGCTGATCGCACTCAGGATCAGCGAGCCCTTGTTGGTCGCGCCATTATTGATCTTGTTGATCTTCGAAGTCGGAAAGCCGTTATGGCATCCGCTGCTGGCACATGACCTGGATGCGCCATTCGTATTGGAAAACAGCGCCTTTCCGTTGACGGCGTCGGGCGATGCAAAGGTCGCCTGTACGGGCGTGTGCACGAAGCTCACTGCTGCAAGCAGCAAGCCTGAAAGGATGTGGCGCATTTTTATCATTGGAATGACTCCTGTCAGGCCGTGCAGACAGCCAGGGCTGCGAGATTGAATGCGGCATGAACCGCAATCGACTGAATCAGGCTGCGACGCCAGACATACAGACCAGCGAGTGCGAGACCCGGCAGGGCCCAGGCCAGCGGCAAGGGCCACGGGCTGCGAGCCCAGTGCAAGGCAACAAAGGCCAGCGTAGCGATCCCGACCTCGATCCATCCGGATCGATCGCGCCCGCCGAGCGCGGCTCGCACGCCATCCTGCAAACCGGCGCGCAGCGCAAGCTCCTCGATGACCGGCGCAATCGCGACGGCCAGCAGCAGATCAAACAATCCGGCGTGAGTCAGTGAGTCACTGCAGCCCAGCGGGCCTTTTGCAAGCGCCTCGAAAGCGATCGGCAGACCAAACAACAAGGCCAGCGCACACAGCGCCATCGTCGAGCCGACGGTCGTGATGCGGCCTGCTGAACTGGCGCGATCGAACAGCTGAAAAATGCTTCGCCCCGCAGCGACAGCCGGCAGACAACTTTGGATGAGCGGTTGAGGCTGACCTCCAGGCGGCGGCCTGGGGCCGACCGGCGATGTCATACTTTTCATGTGCAAATTACACATTTAAATCGCACCTTGAACTCGTACCCTGAGGAACCGACGCCATGACCTGTCTGCCTGAAGAATCAACCCGAAGTGCCCGGGCTCTGGCCGGAGCATCGCGGCTTGACCGTGATAAAAATCACTTGCCGAAGACAGTCGGACGCCGGGCACAGACAAACGGCATCAAGGCTGTGAACTCTTTACTGGCGGGCTTGCGTCGACTCGTCGTGACGATGTCTGCGGTCGCCGCACTGTCGGGCGGGGCGCTTGCCGCAAGCGATGCCGACTTTCTCGATCCCGACGACGCCTTCAAATCGAGCGTCTCGACGAGTGCCGACGGGCGAAGCCTCGTGATCGGCTGGCAGGTTGCCGAAGGTTACCACCTGTATGGCTCGCGCATGGCGGTCACTGCCGCCTCGCCGCAGGTGCAACTCGGCGTACCGCAGCGGACGGCTGGAAAGATCGCCTTCGATCCGATCCTGAAAGAGACGGTTGAAACCCTCGGCGGCAATTTCGAGGTCAGAATCCCGATCGAGAAAGCGCCAGCCAACTTCGAAGTCGAGCTCACCAGCCAGGGCTGCGCCGATGCAGGCCTGTGCTATCCGCCGCAGTCGAAACAGATTCCCATCGTTCTCGCCGCTGCGGTGGTTGGCACGCAGACGATCAGTGCCGCACCGAAAGGCCCCGCGATGATCGAGGACGACAGCGGTGTGGGCCGAGCGCTCAAGAGCGGCAGCCTCCTGCAGGTCGTGCCGCTGTTTCTGCTGCTCGGTCTGCTGCTGTCTTTTACGCCCTGCGTGCTTCCGATGGTGCCGATCCTGTCATCGATCATTGTTGGCCAGGGCACGACGGTGACGCGACAACGCGGCCTGGCGCTGTCGGTGGCCTATGCAATGGGCATGGCGACGGTCTACACCGCCATGGGCGTCGCAGCAGGTCTGGCCGGCGAAGGCATCGCCGGTGCCCTGCAGCATCCTGCCGTGCTGGGCAGTTTCGCGTTGATCCTGGCATTGCTGGCCCTGTCGATGTTTGATGCCTTCACCCTTCAGATGCCCTCCTCCATCCAGAGCAAGCTGTCGAGTGCCAGCGACAAATTGCCTGGCGGCAAATTCACCTCGGTCTTCGTCATGGGTTCGCTGTCGGCGATGATCGTCGGGCCCTGTGTGGCTGCGCCGCTCGCAGGCGCCCTGGTCTATATCGGGTCGACCAGAGATGTCGTTCTGGGCGGCGCGGCGCTGTTTGCCATGGCCTGCGGTATGAGTGTGCCGCTGCTGCTCACCGGTCTGTCTGCCGGCAGCCTGCTGCCTCGGGCCGGCGCCTGGATGGTCGGCGTGAAATCCTTCTTCGGCGTGCTCTTGCTGGGTGTGGCGCTCTGGATGGTGGCGCCGGTGATGCCCGCCTGGGCATCGATGCTCGGATGGGCCGCGCTCGCCATCGGCTGCGCCAGCATGCTTCGTGCCTTTGACCCTTTGCCCGACAATGCCCGCGGTTTGCGCCGACTAGGCAAAGGACTGGGGATGCTGGTGTTCGTCGCCGGTGCGATGGAGCTGGCCGGTATCGCAATGGGCGGCACCGATCCGCTCAAGCCACTTGCACCGCTGGCTCAGGCATCGACAGCATCAGCCGGTATCGCGAATACCGACGCCGGGGCGAATCGTGCAGCAGGTGCCGGCGAACTGCGATTCCGCAGCGTTGCCTCAAGCGGCGAACTCGACGCCCTGCTCGGACAATCAGCGCGCCCGGTGCTGGTCGATTTCTATGCCGACTGGTGCGTGGCCTGCAAAGAAATGGAGCGGTTTACCTTTTCCGACCCGAAGGTCAAGGCGCAGCTTGCGGGCTTCGAGCTGCTGCGCGCGGACGTCACCCGCAACGATGACGCGTCCAAGGCGCTCATGAAGCGGTTTGGCCTCTTCGGGCCGCCCGGCCTGGTCTTCATGAAACCCGGCGCAGGCGAGATCGACGGCAGCCGGGTGATCGGCTATCGCAAGGCGTCCGAGATGGTCTCGCATCTCGAACGCGTGGCCGCGATCGGCAGCAACTAAAGCGGCGGAGAGGCCTTGCGGCGAAGGCTCGAGTCGATGCGCTCGAGCGCCAACGCCACGGTGTCCCCGTCGATTCGAACCAGACCCAGACGGGCCAGCTCGTCGAGCTGACTGCGCGGATGGATATCGCGGCTGACCGATCGGGCCAGCTGCTCGAAGCTGGCACCCCGGGCGCGCTGTTGGCGCGGCAACTGGCGGGACCGGCGCTTGGCATCGAGATAACGTCGATCGGTGAGCCAGAGGTCGATCAATGCGCTGGCCATCGATACCGGCACCGGCACCGATGCCTGAGGCGAGCGATCGATCAGCCGCTTGGCTTCTCGCCGATGCAAGCCGGTCGCCAGACTCACTGCACTGATCGTCGGCTTTTTACCGGTGTTCTCGAGCATCGCAACGGCCGCGTCGACAAAGGCCGCACGCAGGAGCTGGTCGATGCTCGCATGGGTCAGCCCGGCATCGAGCCAATCACGTGCGACAAGCGCGAAGTCGCGTTCGGCGCTCGCCAGCATCGACTCCGTGGCCCGGGCTGATTGATCGGCCCGGGGCTTTCGAGCCACAGGCCGGGGGGGCACCGGGCTCACACCAGCGTCCTGCCGACCAGGCGCTCGAGGATGCCGAGCGGGGCTTGCGCCGGGTCGAGCATGCCGGCCACCGGCAAATGGAAGGTCTGCTCGAAGGCGTGCTGACCACCCATGGCGGCATGCGACACCTGATCGGTGTAGACGATCCAGCTGGAACCGGGCGGAAAACCGACATCGCTCTGATCGGCCTTGGCCTGATAACCGAGGTCGGCTTTCATCCGGTCGTGAAGACCGAGCATGAAATGATCGTAATCGCTGCGCAGCCGTTTGGTGACGCCCACTGCTTTCAAGACCTGATTGGCGCCAGGTAAAGGACCCCGAATCTGCGGCAGAAACCGTCGCGACACCGCCTCGAAAGACTCGCCCAGACGCCATGCGCGCGACTGGCCATTCGGGTTGACGTTACTGAAGACACGCAAAATCCGATCGCCTCCGGTCGGCGACGACGGAAAGCTGTCGACATGCAGACGGGTATCGTCCTTGCGCCATGAAATATCGCGACCGGAGATCTCGACCGGTCGAAAACTGGTGCGTGCCTGCTGCAAGGTCGGCGCGTAATGCGGCAAGAGGCTGCCCAGCAAGGATCGGCTGGATGCGGCATAGCGCGCCAGCATGGCCTGCAGGCGACGCTGCGACGCCGCGTCGGCGCTGCTGCCGCTCAAGCGATTGCGAGCGCCATCGAAGCTGACATTCTTGCCCTCGCCAGCGGTATCCGGTGACAGGAAGTCGCGCTCGTCTTCATGAAGCGCGAAGACAAGGGACGGCATGAACAGCACGCCGCCGGCCTCAAGCGCACGGGTGGCACGCTCCTGGTCCTCAGGCGTGCAGGATGGGGTCCAGGAGTCGAGAGAAATCGTCGTGACGGGCGTCATGGTGGGGTCCCCGATGATGTTCGGGTCAGGCTGTCCTGAGGTGCGAGTCTATCCTTCTCCGGCCAGAGTCCGAACCGCAGATAAAATGACTTTTTTGAGCTTGGCAGAGAATCCATGGACTGGTTGACGCCGTATATGACGCAGCATCCCGAATTGCCGGTCTTCCTTGCAATCGGCATCGGCTACTGGATCGGCAAATTCAAATTCAAGGGTGTGGGCTTCGGGCCGGTGACCGGGTCGCTGATCGCAGGACTGCTCATCGGCTACCTGTTCCATGTCCCGGTTGCCGATACCGCAAAACAGTTTCTTTTCATGCTGTTCATGTTCGGAATCGGCTATTCAGCGGGACCGGGCTTCGTGCGAGGCGTCCAGGACGGCGGCTGGCGGTGGGTGGCGCTGGGCGTCGTGATCCCGGTCGCCGGGGTACTGACCGCCTTCGTCATGGCTCGCCTGCTCAAGCTCGACCTCGGCTATGCCGCCGGCATGATGTCGGGCGCGCTGACCGAATCCCCGGTGATCGGCACCGCCAGCGAGGCGATCCGTTCGCTTGCGCTGCCGGCCGATGAAAAGGAGCGCCTGATCAGGCAAATCCCGGTCGCCGATGCGCTCACCTATATCTTCGGTACTTTCGGGGTGATCTTCTTTTGCTCGTACATCGGTCCCTGGCTGCTGCGTCTGGATCTCAAGGCCGAGGCCCTGAAGCTCGAAACCGCGATGGGGATGGATCGCGATCGCCAGGACGTCACCTCCGCCTGGCGGATGTTCGAGTTGCGGGCCTATCGACTGGATCCGTCGTATTCGGTCGTCGGCAAAACGATTGCTCAGGCCGAGGCCATGGCGCAGCCGGCATGGCTCTTTATCGAACGCATCCGGCGCGACGCGTCGATTGTCGAGGCGCGACCCGACACCGTCCTGAAAGCCGGCGATGTGGTTGCCGTGATCGGACTGAACGAAACCCTGGTCGGGACACTCGCGCCGCAGGCCGAGGAAGTGTTCGACCGCGAACTGCTGGACATCGGCCAGTCGAGCCTCGACGTGGAGATCACCCGACGAGAGATCGCCGGAACGACCATCGATGCGCTGCGCGCCGACCCCGAACTCATCAGAGGCGTTTTCCTGCGAGCGATCAGGCGCGGTGGCCAGGACGTTCCAGTCGCGCCGGGGACGGTCTTGCAACGGGGCGACAAGCTCACGCTCTTCGGGCTGACCCCCACTGTCGAGCGGGTGGCGCAGCGCCTGGGCAATGTCGCCCGTACGCCCCAGCACACCGACTTCGTGGCACTGGGGCTGGCGATTTTCACCGGCGCGCTGCTGGGGCTCGCGCTGGCCTTACCGGTCGGCGGCCTTCATATCGCACTCGGAAGCAGCGTCGCGGTTCTGCTGATGGGTCTCGCAATGGGCTGGCGAAACTCCACGCATCCCGAATTTGCCTTCATTCCGGCAGGCGCCATCGAGTTCATGAAATCGATCGGTCTGGCTGCCTTCGTGGCCATGATCGGGCTGAAGGCCGGGCCGGTGTTTATTGATGCCATCCGCGAGATCGGCCTGCAAGTGTTCCTCGGTGGCATTGCGGTCACCCTCGTGCCGCAACTGGTCGGCCTGCTGGTGGGCCGCTATTTGCTGGGCCTCAACCCATTGCTGCTGTTGGGGGCGCTCGCCGGCGCGCAGACCATGACCGCAGGTCTTGCCGCGCTTCAGGAGCGCTCGGAAAGCCCGGTTGCCGTCATCGGCTACTCAAGCACGGTGGCCTTCGGACACATCCTGATTTCGATCGGCGGAACAGTGCTGATCTGGATGCTTAGCTGACCACACAGCGCGAGGCCAGCCGACTTTGCCCAGACTCTGCCCAGACTGCGTCAGACATCCCCGACAGGCATCCCCTACAATCGACCGATCAGTTCACCATCAACTCGGAGCAGACATCCCATGAAAACCCGGATCACCGAACTCTTTGGCATCAAGCACCCGATCATTCAGGGCGGCATGCACTTTGTGGGATTCGCAGAGCTCGCTGCAGCGGTATCGAACGCCGGCGGCCTGGGCATCATCACCGGCCTGACCCAGAAGACACCCGAGCTGCTTGCCCGTGAAATTGCGCGCTGCCGCGAAATGACCGACAAGCCCTTCGGCGTCAATCTGACCTTCCTGCCGACCTTCGCAATGCCGCCCTACCCTGAGTACATCCAGGCCATCATCGAGGGTGGCATCAAAGCCGTCGAAACCGCCGGGCGCAATCCGCAGCCCTATATGCCCTTGATCAAAGCGGCCGGCATCAAGGTGATCCACAAATGCACCTCAGTGCGTCACTCGCTCAAGGCAGAAGCCATCGGTTGCGACGCGGTCAGTGTCGACGGATTTGAATGCGGCGGCCATCCGGGCGAAGACGACATCCCCAACTTCATTTTGCTGCCGCGTGCCGCCGAAGAACTGAAGATCCCGTTCGTGGCCTCGGGCGGCATGGCCGACGGTCGCAGTCTGGTGGCCGCACTGGCGCTCGGCGCCGAAGGCATCAACATGGGGACGCGCTTCATGGCAACCCGCGAAGCGCCCATCCACGAAAACGTCAAGAAGGCCATCGTCGAGGCGTCGGAACTCGATACCCGCCTGATCATGCGCTCGCTGCGCAACACCGAGCGCGTGCTGATGAACGACGGCGTCAAGCGGGTCCTCGAGATCGAGCACGCAAAAGGCGATGCACTCACCATTGACGACATCCATGATCAGGTGGCCGGCATCTACCCGAAGGTGATGACCGACGGCGACATGCAGGCAGGCGCCTGGAGCTGCGGCATGGTGGCAGGGCTGATCCATGATGTGCCGAGCTGCAAGGAGCTGATCGATCGGATCATGACCGAAGCCGACGGCCTGATTCACCAGCGGCTTGCGGGCTTCTATAAGGCGTAAGCCCATCGGGTCGCGGCTGTAACAGCCCGAACCACCAGCCTGCCGCGAGCGGGTTGGTGGCAAAAAAATCGAGAAGCGCATCGGCCTCACGCGAATGGGCAATCCGCAGTGGCGTTTGGTCGGTGACGCCTGTCTCGTGATGCACGCCGTGGACAGACTCGTGAAGAAAGATCACCGCGAGCTGGGTGCCCGACAGTGCAGGGTCGAGCTCGATGCGGCGTCGTTCGAGATCGGCCTGCCCGAAAAGCCGCAAACGGGTCGCTGTCTTGACGGTCAGCGTTCGAACCGTCCATGGCGCAGAACCGATGACGAGTCGCACCGGCATCCGCTTGCCACGACGCACATTGGGGTTGATGGCTCGCAGCAGCGCCCAGGTCAGACGCGGATTGCGCCGCGCGAATTGCGACAAGCCACTGGCCAGCGAATGCGTCAGATGCTCCTCGGTGCTTTCGTGCAGCAGCACCGCCTGCGAATAATGGACCAGGCGAACCAGTGCATGAATGAACGCACGCCGCCAATGCCCGGGCGCCAGGCCGCTTCGCAAAAGGATGCAACCATGGGTCAGATCGATATAGGAATGACGCCTTCTCACTGGCATCTCGATAGCCTCGAGTTCGCGGACTTGAAGCGTGTAGGGACCCAGCTCGAATCGTTCGGCGAGTGCGATCTCGCGAAGCTGAGCAGTCATGATGATGTGATGCGGCACCAACGGCGTTCTCCTGAACTGGCCTCATCATCACCCGACATGTGCAGCCTTCCTATGACCGTTTACCGGCCTGAAGACCTAAGCCATTGGTGCAAACCAGACCATGGCCTCTGAGAATCCATCCTGCGCTCAAAAGCGCCTGCTGATCGTCTGGTGGTCCTACACCGGCGGTACCGAATCGCTGGTGCACGCGGCCACCCAAGGCGCCAGTGAGGCGGTCAGGCAGACTGCAAGCGCGGCCTTGAGTGATGCAGAGCCCACTGCCGTGTCAGTGGCATCCAGCGTGAGCGTCATCGCCTGCCGCTGCGACCTGATTGGCAGCCAGGCACTGCTGCGCGCCGATGCGCTGCTGTTTGCCACGCCGGAGTGCCTCGGATCGATGGCCGGACCGATGAAGACTTTCTTCGAACGCAGCTACTACCCTGCACTCGATCACCTTAACGGACGCCCTTATGCAACGCTGATCTGCGCCGGAACGGACGGCCAGGGTGCGGCGCGTCAGATCGATCGGATCGCCACCGGGTGGCGCCTGAAATCGATCGCACAAGCGCTGATCGTCTTGACCGGCGCCCAGACACCTCAGGCCATCGCTGCGCCCAAGTCGATTGCACCGACCGATCTTGCTCGCGCAAGCGAGCTCGGCGCTTTGCTCGCCGCCGGCACGCAGCTTGGCGTGTGGTGACGCTCCTGCATGCCCATCGAAGGCTGCGATTCACGGCGATAATCGCACTCTGACCGACCGCCGCACTGCCAACGCCCTACCGCTCGCGCAGGCCGACACCGACTCCCGGACCATTCAAACCGATGCACAAGACCCTCCCGAGGCGCACTGCTGCCTTTGCCGCAGTGCTGATCGCCTGCCTTGCGGCCGGGCTGCTGACAGCCCGGTTCAGCGCAGCTAAGCCCCCTGCCCCGCCGGTTGTCGACGGGGTGAGTATCGATGTCCAGGACGGCGACTCCTTTGTGATGCGTGATGATCTGGGGAACCGGATCCGCGTACGCATTTTGGGCATCGACGCGCCCGAAAAGTCACAAGCCTTCGCCGACCGATCGCGCCAGCATCTGCGCGATCTCATGCGCGATACGCGCATCCGGCTCGAGCCGGTCAAGCTCGATGTATTCGGGCGAACCGTTGCCAGGGTGTGGATCGTGTCGGAGGACGGCAAATCAGGGCGGGATGCCGGACTGGCGCAGGTCGAGGCCGGTATGGCCTGGCATTTCAAACGCTACAGGTCCGACCAGCATGATCAGGACGCGGCACGCTATGCGAAGGCTGAGCGCGACGCGCGATCCGAGGGACTCGGTCTGTGGCGCGATCCGAGCCCCGAACCACCGTGGGAATTCAGGACGCGCACGAAACGCAATGCTCCAGGCGGGTTTAAACCACGCTCGGGCTCAAACTGAGCTGCGCTCAGGGGCGCTAAGCGGCAGCTCGGGTACGCCTCACCGTCTCGAAGAGCACGATGCCCGCTGCGACCGACACATTCAGGCTCTCGACCTGACCGGCCATCGGAATCGACACCAGTCGATCGCATCGCTCGCGGGTGAGGCGACGCAGCCCCACCCCTTCAGCTCCCAGTGCCCAGGCCACCGAGGCCGGTATGTCGGCCTCATAGAGCGAGGGCTCGGCACCATCAGCCGTACCGATCACGGTAATCGACCGATCCTCGAGCACATCGATCGAGCGCGCGAGATTGGTCACCATGATGTAGGGAACGCTGTCGGCCGCACCGCTTGCGGTCTGGATCGCCGTCTCATTGAGCGGGCAGGCATGATCCTTGGGCGCAATGACTGCATGCACGCCCGCGCCATCGGCCACTCGCAGACAGGCGCCGAGATTGCGCGGATCGGTCACCCCATCGAGCACCAGCAGAAAGGCCGGCCCCTCGATCGAGTCGAGCAGGTCCTCCAGACCCATCACCGGCGGGCGCGATTCGACGATCGCCACCACACCCTGATGGCGACGACTCGGGCACATGCGATCGAGTCGCGCCACGTCGACACGACGCGCATCGACCCCGAGTTTGGTGGCCAGCGCCAGCAGATCACGGGCTCGTCCGTCGTCTCGTCGGGCATCGACATAGAGTTCGCTGACCGAGCCGGCAGCCTGTCGCAGGCGCGAGGTCACCGAATGAAAACCAAATATCAGCATTCGCCGACTTCCCTATCAAAACCGAACATCAGCGACCCTGCTTGCGCTTGGGGCCACGCATTTCCTTGCGACCGTTGCGCCCACGCGCAGCCTGTCGGGCAGCCTGCGCCTTGACGACACCCTCGGACTTCGGACGCGCGGCCTTTCGGCCCGCCACCCCAAACTCGGGCGCGGGGCCGAGTTCGGCCACGGTTGGCACCTTGACACCCGGGCGGGCTCGATCACTGCGCGGCATGTCATCACGCACCAGCCTGAACTCGATTCGCCGGGCTTCAAGATCAACACGTGAGACCTGGACATCAAGCTCGTCGGTCAGGCGATAGCGAAGCCCTGTGCGCTCGCCGCGCAACTCGTGAGCCGCCTCGATGTACTGAAAATACTCGCTGCCGAGCTCCGAGACATGCACCATGCCTTCGACGTAAAGCTCCTCGAGGGTCACGAAAATTCCGAAGCTTGCCAGCCCGGTGATGCGGCCGCGGAACTGTTCACCGACCCGCTCGCGCATGAACTGGCACTTCAGCCAGGCCTCGACATCGCGTGACGCGTCATCGGCGCGGCGCTCATTCGATGAGCAGATGATGCCCAGCGTCTCCCAGCGGTCGAGCTCCTCGCGCTGAGCAGCACTCAATTGACTGCGGGTCTGCGCACGATCGTCGGCTTGTGCGAGCTTGCGCGCCGACGGCATGGCCGGTGCGCCACCGCGCTTGCCGCGCGGCGGCGGCGTGCGTTGGGTCACTTCATCCGAGGGCACCGGCGGCTGATACCGCCGGCCTTGGAGCAGCGCCTTGATCGCACGGTGCGTCAGCAGATCGGGATAGCGCCGGATCGGTGAGGTGAAATGGGCATAAGCCTCATACGACAGTCCGAAGTGACCAACGTTGTGAGGCGAATAGACCGCCTGCTGCATCGATCGCAGGAGCATGGTCTGCAGCAACTGCGCATCAGGCCGCCCGGCGATCTGCGCCGCAATCGCGGCATAGTCGGAGGGCCTGGGATCATCGCCGCCACCGAGTGCCAGGCCCAGCCCCTGCAAGAACTCACGCAGGAGCGTCAATCGTTCAGGCGACGGACCTTCGTGAATCCGGAACAGTGCCGGATGCTTGCTGCGGTCAAGGAAATCAGCGGCACAGGTATTGGCCGCCAGCATGCATTCCTCGATCAGCTTGTGGGCATCATTGCGGGTGCGTGCAACGATCTTTTCGATTCGCCCCGCGAAATCGCAGACGATCTTGGTCTCGACCGACTCGAAGTCCATCGCACCGCGTACTTCACGCGCCTTGGCAAAGGTGCGATAGAGCTCATAGAGATTCTGAAGATGCCCGGCGATTGGTGCGAGCTGTCGCGCTGCAGCAGGGTCACGCCCCGACAGCACCGACCAGACCTGGTCATAGGTCAGCCGTGCCGCCGAATGCATCACCGCTTCATAGAACTGATAGGCCTTCATCTGACCGGTGGCCGAGATGACCATGTCGGCCACCAGCACCAGCCGGTCGACCTGAGGATTCAGGGAACACAGGCCATTGGAGATCTTCTCGGGCAGCATCGGAATCACCCGACGCGGGAAATATACCGAGGTCGAGCGCTCGATCGCATCGGCGTCCAGCGCATCGCCATGCGTCACATAGTGGCTGACGTCGGCAATCGCCACCAACAGTCGCCATCCGCCCGCACGACGCCCGGAGCTCTCGAGCGGCTCGCAATAAACAGCATCATCAAAGTCCCGGGCATCCTCACCGTCGATCGTCACCAGCGGCACGTCGCGAAGATCGACCCTGCGCTTCAGATCGCCAGGCCTGACCTGCGATGGCATCTTGGCAGCCAGTTGCAGCGCAGCGTCTGAAAACTGATGTGGCACATCGAATTTTCGAACGGCAATTTCAATTTCCATGCCGGGATCGTCGACGCCCCCGAGGACTTCAACCACTCGCCCCATCGGTTGCGAGTGAATATTCGGCGGTGTCATGATCTCGACCGTGACGACCTGCCCCGGCTGCGCCTTCGCCGCATCGCCCGGCGCGATCAGAATGTCATGCTTGATGCGCTGGTCTTCCGGAACCACGACGGTCAGTCCCCGCTCGATCAGCAGGCGGCCCACCAGCTTTCGCTGACCCCGATCGGTGACTTCGACGATCGAGCCTTCGGGTCGGCCACGGCTGTCGGTTCCGGAGCGCCTGACCAATGCCCGATCGCCATGCATCGCCTTTTGCATCTCACGGGGCGACAGAAAGAGATCGGGACCGCCGGCATCGGGAATGAGAAAGCCGAAGCCATCGCGATGCCCGGTGATGCGCCCGGCGACCAACTCGATACGGGTCGCAACCAACAGCACACCCTTGCGGTTGGGCAGCAGTTGACCGTCGCGCTCCATCGCGAGAATCCGCTTCTCAAGGATCGGGAAGTTTCGCGATGTCACTCCAAGACGCTCCGCAACTTCCTGCGGTGTCAACGGTGCATCGGCAACGCGAAGCGATTCAAGGATTTCTTCGCGAGAAGGAGGAACCCAGGTTTTGGTCACGATTTGACAGAACTCACGGTGGGTTTATAATTTCGGGTTCGGGTGGCGTCAGTCACACCGAAGCCCAGATGGCGGAATTGGTAGACGCACTAGGTTCAGGTCCTAGCGCCAGCAATGGTGTGGAGGTTCGAGTCCTCTTCTGGGCACCATCGGTACTGCCAGCCGATGTGCAACTTGCGATCCGAGAGCGACGCTCTTGAATGCTGATAGCAGCGCGCAAGAAAAGACCGTTCTGTACGAGTCTGAAATATTCGATCGCGAAAGAATAAGGAGCCGATCGGCTCCTTATAACGGATTCGATCAAGGCGTCTTCACACATCGACCGAACCCGACGCTGCCGTGAACCATCACGGATGAAACGATGCCGACGTCAGTTCTATCAGCAACTCAGAAACCGTCGCGCTCAAGGCCCGATTGATTTCTTCGAGGTTAGCGATCTGATCGATGCGATCACGCAGCCGTTCGCGTTCGGTCGAGCTCAGCAGGCGATACATGATGCCGGTGGCGCGCAGCAGACCGATCAGCAGGGCATCACGGGTTTCCGGGATCTCATCGTTGTTGAGCAGTGTCATGACACGGCTCTTGACCTCACGCTCTTCGATACCGCTTGTGGGCGGATACACGCGGGTCTTGAAAACCCAGAGCAGACGCTTTTCAACCGACTGCAATACGCCGTGATCAACCAGACCGGCAATCACGCGCTCGCGAAGGACCGGGCCGGGCGCAGCCAATCGGCGCAACCAGGCAGAGGTCGGCAACTGGCGGCTTTCGGCAACGATCTCTTCGAGTGGCTCATCAAGGATCGCTTTACCGGTCGGCTTGGGGGAGATCACGAAAACCTTTTGCTCATCACTGTCGATGCGACCGGCACGCTCGAGTTCCATCAGCAGCGAAGCCGCCATGGCAACCTCGAGCGAAAACGGGGGCAGGCTAAGTAGCGAACCGCTTTCGTCGTCGAGGGCAATCAGGACGAGTTCTTCTGCGAGCGTCAGTTTGTTGGGGGCAGTCATGGTTGTGCCTCAGGCGCGAACTTCGAGAATCTTGTCGAAACCGCTGATTTTCAGCACTTCGAGGATTGCAGGCTTAGGCGATGACAGGACGACCTTTCCTCCCTTGCCCTTGGCCGCCTTGGCTGCGACCAGCAGCACACGCAAGCCGGCGCTGCTGACGTAATCGAGGCCGGACAAATCAATGTTGAGCGTATTGACGTCATCAACCAGCAAGCCGAGAAATTCTTTTTCATAGGTTGCGGCGTTGGCGCCGTCAAGCCTGCCGACCGGCTTGCAATCTTTTGAAGTCGTCATTTTCTGCCCCGAATAAATGTCAAATTGAAATGTCAGCCTAGTCTAAAGTAATTTCATGATCGACAGACTACGTAGTAAGGTCGCGGCTATGGAACTGACTCTGAGGCTTGATGCCGAACTTGAATCACTGGTTACCGCCGACAAGGCGGTGGGCGACTTTGCCGAGTCGATGTCCTGGCCAGACGATTCAACCTTCAAGGTCAAACTCGTTCTCGAAGAAATTCTGATGAACGTCATCTCCTACGGTGGCGATGGGGCTCGTAAGCCCGACATTTCGATGCATCTGTCTCAGCAGGGCGACCTGGTGTCGATGGAGATCTCCGACGACGGTATTCCCTACGATCCGCTGACTGCGCCACCCCCCGATCTTGATTCAGAGCTTGATGATCGACCGATCGGTGGCCTGGGCGTGTTTCTGGTTCGAGAGCTGATGGACAGCGTTGAATATCGGCACGAGCACGGCCGCAACCATCTTGCCGTCAAAAAGAAACTCGGCTCGAACGAATAGCTGATCTTCAATGGATCAGACTCTCGCGGCCGCCTCCTGAAATGAGGCTGTCAGACAGGTAATGTCGTCGGTCTGAGGGCCTCCGGCCTCGAATTCATTGACTTCAAAAACGACCCGCTCCGGAATTTCCGAAATCGCAAGCGAACGCATTCGCTCCAGCATCAGTTCAAGTCGTTGCTCACCGAACATCTGTCCCCGCGGATCGAAAGCCTCGGTAACGCCATCGGTGTACATGAACAAACGATCGCCTGGTGCGAGAGTGACATGATGATCCTCGTACTTGTTGCCTTCAACGATGGCAAGGGCCATACCACCCGATAGACCGATTGGCTCAAGCTCGCCGGTTGCGCGCATGACATAAGGCAGGTTGTGGCCGGCGTTTGCATAGACGAGCTTGCCGCTTCGAGTATCGAGGATTGCGTAAAAAAGGGTCACGAACATCATTCGTTCATTGTCGGCGGCCAGCAGATCGTTGAGCCGGACCAGGCACTTGGCCGGGCTTTCGCTGAACTGTGCCACGGCACGCAACAGGGTTCGGGACACCGCCATAAACAGCGCTGCCGGGACGCCTTTGCCCGAAACATCTGCCACGGTCATCGCGACATGGTGTTCATCAAGCGCAAAAAAATCGTAAAAGTCGCCGCCAATCTCTTTGGCCGGCTGCATCTTTGCCTGAATCGCGAGCCCATTGTGTGTGGCGAATTCACGCGGCAAGATCGCCAGCTGCATCTTGCGGGCAATCTCGAGCTCCTGCTGGATCGCAACAAACTGTGTTTTCACGCGCAGCGCTTCGCGTAACTCGGCGACAAGTTTGTCGAGCTGTTCGTATTGATCGCCGACGCGACTCGCGAGGTTCTGAAAGCCGAGCGCGAGAATCCCGATTTCGTCAACGACCTGTTCATGATGCAGATCAGACACCGGCACGACAGGCTGGCTTGTCGCGGTATGCGGCAACGTCGCCAGTTCGCCTTCGATCCGGTCGAGGTCCGCAAGAATGGCAACCCTCGCTTCGTCACCGAGTCGCGACGCCAGCGCCGTCATCTGATGACGAATGAAACGGGCCTGTCGCTGACCTTGACGGTCACGCGAGCGACGCAAAGCACTGAAGGACCGGATCATCTCCTCCAGCCGCCCGATGGTATGGTCGAGCCGAAATGCATTGAGGACGGCGGGCGATGTGTGAGCTTCGGATACCGACTCAGCCGCAGACAAACCCTCGAGCCTCTCCGAGCTTGCCGCAATCGGGGCAAGCAATCGCAGCAGATAGTAGACAAGCCCCAATCCGGCCAAGGCAATCAGGGTCAGCGCAAGAAGCCACATGCCGGCATCCCGACTATCTGCGTCAGTCGCTGTCGGCATCCTCGTCATCAGCGTACCGAGCATGCGGCCGCTCTCGTCATTAAGCACCAGTGAAGACAGGATCGTCGGCCGATCACCCGAATTGTCGACAACCCCTCTTCGACCTTCCTTTCGCCAAAGACCGACGATATCCGCGTTAGCGTCAAAGACCGGTTGGCCACGAAGGTCAGCCAGCGCGACAGGCGCGCTGATGAGTCGCTCCAGATCACCCAGGCTCTCACTTAGCGGCTGACTGGCGATCAGCATCAGGTCCTCGGCATGCTCGCGCGGCACGAGGCGGGCAGCACCTGCCTGATATTCGAGATCGTAGCTTTGCCAGACCCCGACGATCGACGATTGCCCACTCCGCAAAGACTGCAAGGTGGCGCGATTCGGTCTGACCGAATTAGGGATCCCTGCATTGGTTGCCACAACGCTGCCATCGGTTTTCGTGAACGTCAGCCAGATCTGCTGGGGCGCCAATTGACTCAGGCGATCGCGAAGCAGATCGAACTGATCGTGATTGAGCATGTCCATCGCCACCCGGTCTGCAAGCACCGCGTTGAGCGAGGCATTCAGCTGAATTTCGTCACGCGAAGCGATCGATCTCCAGGCATGCGACAGCGCCGTGTCGGAGAGCTTCAACAGCCTCACGGCATTGGCATCATCTCGCGCCTTCATGAGAAGCGCACTGCCGAGCAATACACATGTCAAAGCCCCAACAGTCGCCAGAACGACTTGTCGAATCAGCGATTGCCGAGCCATGCGTCGACTGATCTCACTCGGCTCGGCGGTCAGGGCTCTCGCGTCCAACGGCATTAGCCCATCCAACAGCTCGTCGAGTCGCTGCAGGATCGGTGGATCAAAATGAGCTGCCCGAACTTCAGCAACCCGTTGCGCCGCAAGCCTGTTGCGATCAGAAAGGGACGACAAGCGAGTCGCCAATGTCGACTGCAGAAATGGCGCAGGCCCTTGCAAACTGCTTCTCGACAGGGCGTCGATTCGCCCTGCAATCAGACTGTCAAGCGCAAGACGCGTTGCCTTCAGAGGAGACACCAACCGCTTGAGAATGATCAGGCGCAGCAGTACCGCTGAGATCGCCGTGCACAGCGCAGCGATTACCAGCGCCAGAATTCGGAGTCGAAAATCATTGCTGGGAGGCCGGCCGGCGACATGCAGAAAATAACCAGGTTCCCCCTCGTTCGAACTGCCTCGCAATGCCATTGTCCGGACGTACAGCCCCTCGACATTGGTCGAATCGTCCGATCCCGCCTTGGTCATCGCGTCCTTGAATTCCGCGGAAACAGCGTACCCAGTCAGAAGCTGGCCATGCCCATCGGTGATGGCGATCGCCGAGATCAGGGGGTTTGACTCAACGATATCGCCCAACCAGGGTTCAACACCGGGCAATTCGGTCAATGGAATGCCATAGCCGACCGCACGGTCGAGATCAGCAACGAGCGATTGACCGATCACTTCAGAGGTCTTGAGCTGCTCGGGACCTCTCAGGAGTTCAGCTTCGTAATCTGCGTAACGCGTCACGGCAAACGCAAGCGCGGTACAACAGGCTGCGATGACCGCGACCCATTTCCGCCAGAGACTGGTAGCTGTAGCGTCCATATGCAACCTACCGGGACTCGATGTGATCAAGACTGTCTGCTTCGGCTTCAACCTTGTTTACCGCGGACTCCAAAGCAGCGTAGTCGCTCATCGCCGATCCCACCGGACCGACTACTGCATCGTCGCTGACAGCGAGTTCACCGTTGACCGCTTGGGCAGCCTCGAGAATCCTGCGCTCAAGGGGTCGGATAATGAGCCATCCGGCAAAACCACCCATTGCGGTGAAGATCGCCAACAGGCCAAAAAACCAGACGAGATGGCGGGGCAAGCTTCCAAAAAACCACTCGCGCCTATCGAGGCGATACCGCAACAGCACGCCAGCCGCCTTGACATCGAGTGCATCAAGAACGACAGCGCACTGCAGGCGATCGTCATCATCGTTTGCCGTCCAGATTTCCGACGGCGAGGTCGCAAGACACTGATCACGCCAGGTTGCGGGCACTTTGGCACCGAGCCCGCCCTGATCGGTCGTGAAAAGAATGCGACCGGAAGGATCAAAAACATCAACCGACAAGATGTCCTTTTCGCGCGCCCGCGCCTGCTCAATGATGGCTGGCGCAAGGGGAATTTCGGACGGGGTAAAGCCCAGGCGCAAGCCAGCCTCAAGCCCGACTCTCACCAAACCGAGACTGAACCGAAAGCGACTGTCGCGAAGTTCGATGCGCTCGGAACTCAAACGAGCCTGGCTGAGCACCCAAAACCCAGCCAGAAGCAACGCAAGGACTCCGATCAGAACCGCCACAAACGGCACGGCGAGGCTTCTTGATTGCCTCGACATTTCGTTAAGCCTCATTTTCTTCGCTCACCTTAGCAATCGCAGTGCGATAGACCCGCGTTGCCAGACTAGCCGTCGGCACCAGCAAAGCGTTCGGCGCAATGCCAGCCAATTGGGCAAGCTGATGAACAGGCTGATGCCGCCCATAGATCTCGGCTCTTGTCCCCGCTTTAACTTGATTTATCCCAAACCGCGTGACATCAACCGTCATGAGTCCCATCGAAATGCCGCCAACGATCGGGGCCGCAATGCCGTGGATGAATACCTGTCCGTGATTGGCAAGGCTCACCGGCAGGCCATCGCCATACCCGATCGCAAGCGTCGCAAGCCTCGAAGGCGCGGCCGTTTTATAGAGGCCCGAATAGCCGACTGCAGTGCCTGCCGGGACCGATTGCACCCGCAAAACCGGTGCAGTCAAGGTCACCGCGGGCAGATAGTTCATGGGAAAGCGCGGAGCAGTCTCGACGCCGAAAAGCGCACTGCCGATTCGTGCGTGATCGAAGTGCCAGCTGCTGTCGGTAAACAAGGCCGTCGAGGCCGCCAAGCTGCGGTCCGCCTGTGGGAGCAACCCAGTCCAGCGGATGAATCGCTCTCGCTGTTCGAGACACTCGGGGGATCGAGGATCGTCGAATCGCGCCAGTTGCGTCACCCAAGTATCCACGATCAGCCCATCGAGGCGATGCGGCTGTTCAACGAGCAACTCGACCTGCGTGCGGTCAAGCCCCAGCCTTGAAAGCCCGGTGTCAAGATGGATCGCAACTCGATATCGCTCGCCATTTTTCGATGCTTCGGCGCTTGCAAGCACTATTTCATCGAGACAAGCAAGGACCGGAATCAAGCCATGGATCGCATGGGTATGGAACGAAACTCTGCCGCTGCCGTGAAGCACAAAGATCCGGCTCTGCTCCGAACCCAGTGTCTCGCGCAGAAGCACCCCTTCAGAGAAATTTGCCACCCAGAAGTTTTGACATCCCTTCTCAACCAGACATGGCGCAATCCGACCGATACCGAGCCCATAAGCATCGTTCTTCAGTACAGCACCAAGATGCGCACCCCGAAACACTTGGCAGGCTTTTTGCCAGTTGAGTGCGATTGCTGAGAGGTCGATCTCAACTAGGGGATGGTCGTCCGGGCCCGCGACAGTCATTGCAGCGCCGCGCTTTGGATCATTGGTCGGTACCGGATGAATCGCGAGTTTTCCACCGCTTCCATGCCCCGCCAGCCTTTTGACAGCAACTCGGACTGGCGCCCCAGATCATCGCTCGCAATCTCGACGCCGGGATGATCGTTGTCGGGCAGCCCATACAGGAGCGCCGCACCGGATCGAGCCATCAGGAAACGGGGATAACCACCATAGCGATACTGCAAGGCACGCACCGTCAGTCCGCATGAGAGCAGGTTGATCCAGCTTGCGTAATTCAAAGGCGCCGCGGTAGCGAACGTCAACGCGCGATCGCCGGCCAGTGCAATGCGCTCCTCGATGAGAAATCGCTGGAGCCCCATGCCTCGATAACGATGATCGACGCCGGAGCCAGCCAACTTGAAGAGAGGGGTTCCAGGCAAAACGCCTAACTGTTCTCTGGGATTGTCATCAGCATGAAGCTCATGCTGGAGGACTGCGTAAGCGACGAGAAGATCATCGTCTTCGACGCCGACGAGGCGGCCTCTTCCATCCAGAAGCTCTTCGAAAAATTTCTTTTCTTCAGGCTTGACAATATCAGCGCCTAGCCCCGAGATCGACCGTCGATGCAGCGCGTCGACAGCCTCCAGATCGCTCACGGCAAGTGGCCTGATCGCCAAACCTTGCGGCAACGGAGCGCTGACATTGGCGCCACTCATGACGCAGCGCCCCCTTGTCTGGGGACATTGATCACCTCTGCATAATTGAGCATATCGATTGGCGGATAGACGCCGCCGAGCGCCTTGGCGGTCCCCATATTGACGATAAGGGAAAAGCGCTTGAGTGTCTCAATCGGAATCGCAGAAGCCTGCTTGCCGCCCACCAGAATATCGAGCGCCTTGGCGCCTGCGAGTTGACCGACTGAAAGATAACGGCTCACGAGACCGACCAGTGCGCCGCCCGACCTCACCGCAAGCTCAGCCGCGCCGAAAGTCGGGAGTCTGTTTTCAAGCGCCGCAGGAGAGACGCGTTTGTAAAGACTTCCGAGAAACGTATCCGGCAGCAGGTAGAGCCACTCCGCCCCATCCCGCTTGATCTCGGCAATCAGTTCTTCGACACCATCGGCAATCGGCCTGCCCGCAGAATCCTTGCCGAATGTCCGTTCGACGACCTCAATGCCAGATTTCTTGGCGAAATCGAACACCTCACTGACGATGACCTTCGAATTCTGTTCGGTGGATGTATAGAGCACGCCGACCTTCTTGAAGGGCTTGTAGGACTGCATCGCTCTCATCTGGACATCGGTCGGCACCACATGGATCGCGCCGGTCACATTTCGGCCCTGCCCCTCCAGGCTCTGAACGATCCGGGCCCGTACCGGCGCCGACACCAGCACAAAAACCACCGGCACCGAGGCGAGTGCGTGGGTTTTCGGCGAATCGAAAGTACCGGTCACAGCGAGGGTGACCGGTGTACCCCAGGTATAGATCAGGTCGGGTTTAAAGGAAACCGCTTCGTCAAGAATGGCCGCCACGCCGGCGACATCGCTGTTGCAGTCGCGCTCCATGATCTCCGCCTTGATGCCGGCGTTGGCAAGGTAACCGCGAAAGCCACGTTCGGCATCGGTCTGACCACGAAAGGTAATCATCAGAATGCGCGGTGTACGAGCAGGCGCGCTGGACTGCGACGACGCCCGGTCAGCTGCGACAAGGAGCGGGCTTGCGAAGCCATACTGGATGAAAAGACGCCGGTCCAAAGTGAGCTCCAGGTTTAAAAGCAGGAAACGCTGACGGGCCTAACGACCCTGAGACCGCGAAGAGTAGGCGTAGGCAGCAGTGCCCGCGATCATGAGTGCTCCGATCGTACCGACCGCTGCACTCAAACCGAGGCCACCCAACAAGACTGCACCAACGGCTGGCCCGATCGCACTGCCGCTGCGCTCGATGAGTCGGAACAAGCCCATCACGCTGGCTGACCGTTGAGCACCATCGGAGTTTGACAACTCCACCATCATCGCTGATTGCGGCGTGATCGACATTGCCTGACCGACGCCAAGCATGAGCAACAGAATTCCGAACCAGACCAGACTGGTGTCGATCAGCGCCAAACCGGTACATGCCCCAGCCAGTACACCGCCATAAATGACGAAGTCGCGTCTGCGCCGAAGCCGGTCTGCCAGCGCAGCAAACACCGGTACCAGGAGGACCATCATCAAGGGATAGATCATCAGCAGGCGTCCAATTTCAGCTGAGGTATAGCCCCGGCTTTGCATGCCAATCGGAACAAGATAAAAACACAGACAGGTCAGCAATAACTTGGCCGGAAAAGCACAACCCAGCAGCAGCCCTCTAATGCCAGGCGAGCGCCAAGCTGCTGACAGATCTCGCAAACCGGACTCCGGACCAGCCTTCACGCCCTTGGCGCGAGCTGGCATCGAAAAGGTCGCAGCAAGAACCGCGAGGAATGCAAAGCACATGCAGACCTTGAAGGTATTGGATACACCCCAGCGATCTGCAATCATTCCCCCGAGCGGCGGACCGCAAAGTCCGGCAACGACAATCGCTCGAATGAAAATCGCCAGGCTGGATGCGCGATCGCCCAAGGTCGAGCCATCGATGACCTGCCCTTGCGCCGAAACGAACACCAGTGAAAAACCAATCGCAGTCAGTACACGAGCGCCAGTGAATACACTCAGATCGGAGGCAAAAGCGCAAATTGCGAATCCGACCACCGCGAGAAGTCCGCCGATGACGAAGCCCTCTTTTCGACCCAGACGTTTTGAGGCATTGGCAAAGGGAATCTGGGTTATCGCAACAATGGCCAGAAAGACCACCAGAGGCAGACTGCCCAGAAGGTTCGCATACCGGGTCCCGTCCGGCACGAGACTGCGAGAAAAACTCGGTAGAAATGGCCGCGTGAGCTCCTCGGCCAGCATGAACAGAAACAGCGGAGGCCGCACGACTGAGACCGCAGAATTGAGTTGCCGCACGGTCGGCTGAATGCCAGGCGCCAGCCGGACGGCATGTGCACGACTTTCAATTTCGGAGAGCTCGCGGGAAACGTTAGCACCAACCATGAGTGCGAGAGTTTCAAGCGCAATCAGCAGAGAAACGATTCCGAGAAAACCGATGTCGACCATGGTCGCGCGCAGCGAATTTGCGACGACCTCACTGTCGATTGCGATCCTGATCTCGGCCATTCGCTGGCCATCAACCAGGATCGGCTCAACAAGCCTTGAATCGACATCATTTGCCAATGGCGGACCACTTTGGAACACCACCCTGGACCGAGTGTCCACCAGGGCAATCGATGCAATTTCAGGGCTCGTGTTGCGAAGCCCGTCAAGATAGGGCTGCACACCTTGTAAACGCTCGATCGGAATTCCCAAACTCAGCGCGTATTCGATCAGCGATGCAGACGATCGACCGACCGACTGGGCGCGCTTTTCAAGCTCCGGAACAATCTCGGCTTTGCCGATCTGCAAGGCCTTCGCCGAAATGAATCCGAGCGATACGCATAAACCGATCGTTGCAATGATCGACAGCGAACCGCGTATTCCAAAGTAGAGCGGATTGAACTTTCTGCCGGCCAGCAAGCCCGCAGGCAGTGCGACTGCGCGGTCAAATTGCCGCACAAGCCAGTAACCGCCAACGATCGTGATCAGGCAGCCAAGCGATAAGGCGATCAATGCCGCTTCAAGCAACAAATAAACGAGGCGGTCAACCGCGCCATCGAGCAGACTACCATCGAACCTGACCTGGGCTTTTCCTAATGCTTTGCCCAGATCGTCACGAATGACACGTTCAACCAGGAAGGATCTGTCACGCGATGTATCGAGTCCGGTTCGCGCGCTGTCAGAACTGAAGATGACAATGCCGGTGCCATCGGCGACATCAAAGCTGCGAATTGTGGGATCGAGCGACGCTTCGCGCGTCAGCAGATCTGTCAGGGTGACCTGAGCCGGCAGACCAAGGCCATAAGACGACGCCCGCTCGACCACTGCCGATACACGCGCCGCCGCGAGGTCGAAGCGGGACTCGACCGCGCTACGTTCTGCCTTGCGCAAGGTGTTGAAGGTGAAATAACTGCCGACAAGCGCAAACACCCCAACGACCGCAACAAACACTGCAACGACGCGCCAGACAGAATTTTTTGATCCGGCCATCAGCCCATTCACCTCAAGACGTAGATCGTCACACCGCTGAACCGGTCAACACGCGATTGTCCGGTATAAGCCGACCCTAATCATCAAAACTTCGTGAATTGAACGGCACAAACTTAGTCGCAAGTCGAAAGACCTGTCGACATTCAAACTCGAGGAGCCTGCAATTCGGGATCGTCGAAAGCCGTGGATTATTCGACTCTCGACACAGACAGGAGTCCGCAATACTGCCTGAGCAACCAGTTGATCCGCTCGAACAGACTGGTGGCACTGAAGAGGAGTTCGTGTAGCTGGGGTGAAAACTCACTGCCTCGGGCAAGAAAATCCTGGCGCACATGCTCCATGACACCGGAGTTATCGGCAGTCATCTGCATGAACAGGTCTGCATCCTGACGCTCGCCGGTCTTCACCGCATCCAGCAGTGCCAGAAGGATGAAGTCGAGCGATTCGATGATGGAGCGCCCGAGGCTTGCAACGCTGTCCCTTTCCAGCAAAGGCCTGAGTAAAGCGTCGAGTTCATGGATGCTCTGCTGCAGATCGGCCAGCAGGCGGTTTCGAGCCCTGAAATTCAGGATGCGGTCCATCACATCACGATCGGTCACTCGGTTCAGGAGTTCAGCAAGAAATTCGTCGATTTCGGCAGTCACTTTCAAGTTGGCGTCGTGCAGACTTTTCTGGGTAAGCCGACTCGGCGACGGATCGCTGAGTGCAGCATCATCGGTCGCGAGGTAGCCGTTCAGATAAGCAAACTGCCTGAGCTGCTCTTTTGCCACCAGATCAAGCGCGGTCTCAGGATCATCGATCGCCTGCGGGTAGAGAAAATAAGGCTTTGCGCGGCTCTCTGCGATGGTCGCTGGGGCCAGAGAGACCGCAATCCCATAGAGCGTTTTTGATAACGACGACACCAGAACACAACCGAGTAACTGCATCAGCACATATGCCCAACAACCTTGCAGGCTGGTGTCGCTTGAAATCAGGCGAATCAGTGACTCGACCAGCGGGATGTCGAAACCTCTCTCGATCGCAAGCAGCGCAACCATGATGACGGCAGAGCCTGCCTTCTGGAAAATCTGGAGATAGGCAAGCTGCCGCGAAAGGCCGGAGAGCGTGAGCGTCATGTAGGCAAGACTCGCGGCCGATCCGATGCCAGCGCCATAAATCATCATCAGCGTCAGGTCGAGGTTCAGCAGCCCGACCTTGCTCATCAGGACGGTCACCACAGTGACGGTCGCGGAGGATTGGGCAATCAGTGCCAGAGCCAGACCCAGGAAAAAGACCAGCCAATACTGCTCCTGCGCGCTTTCAAGCAGACGGCCGACGAACGCCATCTCCTGCATCGGCGAGGCGGCTTCCTTGACGAGATCGAGCCCGAGAAAGAGCAATGCCACCCCAAGCAATGCAGCCGCGGTATGCCGATACCTCGGCGACTTCTCGACATTCAGAAAATAGGCAATGCCGATCAGCCCCAGCAGCGACAGGATGAACGGCCGGATGTTCAGGGTGCTCAAAAACACCAGGGCCCCGGTTCCAAGGTTGGCCCAGATCACCACCGGCATGACCGCACGGACTTGCACCAGGTTGGCTGTCACCATGCTCGTCACAATAAACGTGACCGCATTGGTACTTTGTGTGACCGCGCCGAAGATGACGCCAAGCAAGGATGCCGACCAGCGGTTGTCGACCAGACGCAGCACACCCATTCGCAAGCCGCGACCTGCCATCTGGCTCAGGTGCGAGCTGATCATCTTGATGCCGATGAAGAAAATGCCCAAGCCGCCAAACAGCGTGGCGATCATCGCAAACGAGGTCATGTCACGCCGAAAAGTCAAAGGTCGCACCGACCGTGAACCGGGCGCAGGTGCTGGGGTCAACCCCGGGGCAGATGATCCTACGAAAGCCTTGAATCACCTATTCACAGCGGACTTCTCTGGCGACCTGAAGCGCTCTCTAGAGCAGATGCTCGACGAACGATGAGCCGACGTTGGTGCACTCAAAGGCATGCAGACCAAGCTCGTCGGACAGCCGCTGCATGGCATGAACGCCTCGGACACTGTTTCCTTTGGCGTCGAGGCGCGGCGAGAATGCGCCGATCCCGACCTGCCGGTTGACGACACCGATCAGACCACCGCCAACGCCGCTTTTTGCTGGGATGCCCACGTCGTGCGTCCATTTGCCCGAGAAGTTGTACATCCCGCAGGAGAGCATCACTGACAGCGTGCTGCGCACCGCACGGAAATCAAACACTTCATCACCCGTGGTCGGGTTGGCGCCCATATTGGACAGCGTGGCCGCCATCGTCGCGAGGTCGCGTGCGGTCACGCGAATCGAACAGACCTGAAAATAGAGGTCGACCGCGGCATCAATCGGCTCATGAAGCAGACCGGCTCCGCAAAGCAGTTGACCGATCGCGCGGTTTCGATAGCCGGTTGCCTGTTCGGATCTGAATACCGACTCATCGATATCAAGCTTGCGGCCGGCAGCCAATGAAAACCGATCGAGAACCCTCTCCAGGGCATTGCCTTGGAAGGCATCGCGAAGGATCCCGGCCACTGCAATGGCGCCGGCGTTGACCATCGGGTTGTAAGGCCTTCGACTGATCGGATCGAACTCGATCGCGTTGAAGGCGTCGCCGCTTGGCTCGACGCCCACCTTGGCTTGCACGCCCTCGGCGCCAAGGAGTTCAAGCGCCATGCAGTAAGCGAAGGCCTTTGAGACCGACTGAATCGTGAAGGCCACATCGACGTCACCGACCTCGCACAGGCGCCCCTTCGCCGTCATGATCGCCAGACCGAACTTGTCGGGATCGACAACCGTCAGTTCGGGGATGTAGTCGGCAAGATGCCCATCGGTCTGAGTGACTGCCTGCGCATAGGCATCATTCAGGGCGATCTGAAGTTGGTCTGGCATTGCGTCGGAAGGCGAAACGGCGTTCATGCTGGCGAAAGGATCCGGATGTGTGCGATGGCAGGCAACGACGACTGCTGACCCATTGCAGCAATCAGCATGCCAAGCACTACACCCAGGCCATACGCTCGCAATCGGCAGACTCAGGCTGAAGCGCGTCAATCGGGTGCCCGAATTCGCACCAGATCAAGGCATCAGGGCTGATCGCAGATCAGCGATCAGCCCAACCGAGTTTCAGATCGTCGAAACGCACGGTGTCGTAGCGCTCGAAGGGCTGATGAATCCAGGGGTTGTGAGGCAGCTCTTCAACGACGAAATCCGGCGTGATCACCGAATGACCCTTGCCCCAGAGCACTGCGGAGCGGATCTCGCTGACATGCGGATACCGGGCCTTGAGCACAGGCAGGACTTGCGCGAAAGTCGCGCCCGAATCAACCATGTCATCGACCAGCAGCCATCTGGGACCCGGCAAGGGGCTGGCACTACTGATGGCGTCTGCGATCTGCAGCGAGCTCTGCTCGGTCCCGCCCCCCTCGCGATAGGAGCTTGTGAAGAGCACGCCCAGCGGCAGCGCGAACAGTCGAGACAGGACGTCGCCGACCCGCAAGCCACCGCGCGCCAGACACACGATGGCATCGAAGCGCCAGCCCGACTCATGGACCTGCACCGCCAGCCGTTCAATCAGACGGTGGTACTGAGCCCAGGTGACATAAAGATCGGAGTTGGGCACAGCAGTCTCAGTTCGCGAAGGGATGCCGGATCAGAATCGTTTCTTCACGGTCGGGGCCAGTCGAAACCATATCAATCGGCGACCCGACAAGTTCGCACAAACGCTGCAGATAACGTTGCGCAGCCGCCGGCAAATTGGCCCAGGCTTTCACACCGTAGGTGCTTTCGCTCCAGCCGGGCAGCTCTTCATAGAGCGGCTCGCAGGTGGCCACATCCTCAGCGCCAAACGGCAGCAGGTCGACCGGCTGACCGGCTCGGACATAGCCGGTACAGATCTTCACGGTCTTCAGACCGTCAAGCACATCGAGTTTGGTCACGCACAGTCCGGTGACGCCATTGAGCTGAATCGAGCGGCGCATCGCGACGGCATCGAACCAGCCGCAACGGCGCGGCCGCCCGGTCACTGAACCGAATTCATTGCCCTTGGTTGCCAGATGCTTGCCGACCTCGTCGAAGAGCTCGGTCGGAAACGGACCCGAGCCGACGCGTGTGGTGTAGGCCTTGGCGATCCCGAGGACGAAATCAAGCTGCTGGGGACCGACGCCCGCACCGGCCGAAGCCGCACCGGCGATGCAATTGCTGCTGGTGACGAAAGGATAAGTGCCATGGTCGACATCAAGCAGCGCACCCTGGGCGCCCTCGAAAAGCAGGCGATCACCGCGGCGCGCCGCGGCCGACAGTTCGGCCGGCACATCGGCCACCATCGGAGCGATACGCGGTGCCAGTCGCAATGCATCGTCGGCCACCTGATCGGGGTCGAGAGCCTGAGCGCCGTAGTAATTGACCAGCGCAAAGTTGTGAAAATCGAGTACGTCGCGGATACGTTGACGCATCGTCTCGGGTGCAAACAGATCGCGCACGCGCAGCGCACGGCGACCGACCTTGTCTTCGTAGGCAGGGCCGATTCCACGGCCGGTCGTGCCGATCTTGGCATCCCCCGCACGGGCCTCGCGAGCACGATCGAGCGCGACGTGATAAGGCAGAATCAGCGGGCAGGTGCCGCTGATGCGCAGGCGATCGCGAACGGCAACGCCGGCGCGCTCGAGCTCATCGATTTCCTGCAGGAGCGCCTCGGGTGACAGGACGACGCCGCTGCCGATGTAGCAGGTGACACCTGGTCGCAGGATGCCCGATGGAATCAGCCGCAGCACTTGCTTTTTGCCATCGATGACCAGGGTGTGGCCGGCGTTGTGGCCGCCCTGGAAGCGCACAACGCCCTGCGCAGACTCGGTCAGCCAATCGACGACTTTGCCTTTGCCTTCATCGCCCCATTGGGTGCCGATGACCACGACATTCCTGCTCATGTTGACTGCCTCCGCAGCGGCCGGATGATCCAGCGGCCATCTTGTTTTGCGAGCTCACGATCGCAATGAAATTCCTGCTCCTCATGCTCGTGTCCAGGCAGCACCTGAACGACGATTTCACCGGCACCGCGCAATGCCCTGACCGCTGCGGTGAGCTGATCATCGATCGCCCAGGGCGCACGGATGGCCAGACTCGGCTCGTGAGCAGGAAGCAGACCGGCCAGCTCGCGCAATTCGATGGAAAACCCTGTTGCGGCACGCGCACGTCCGAAGGCGACGCCGACATTGTCGTAGCGCCCTCCCCGACCAATGGCATTGGGCAGGCCATCGACATAGGCCGCAAAAATCACACCGCTGTGATAGCGATAACCCCGGGCATCACCCAGGTCGAGCGCGACCTCGACATCCAGGCTGGCTGCCGATGCCAGCAAGGGAGACTCGGCAAGCTGCTGCAACTGCCGCAGCGCCTGTCTCACTGCAGGCAGATCAGGCAAGCAGGCCGCAGCCCGATCAAGCACCTCATCGAGCGGCCCCAGCAGTCCGGGCAAGGCCATCAGGGCACGTCGGATTGGCGAGTCGGGCACGGTCGCCAGCAATTCGGCCAGACCGGGCGAGTCCTTCGACTGGATCAAAGGAAAGACCTCGTCTTCCGAGAGTTGCGGCAACTGAGCCAACAGCGTGCGCACCACATCGACATGGCCGAGGTCGATGCGCACGCGCGACACTCCCGCCAGTTGCAACGACTGCAGCAGCAACTCGATGACTTCGAGATCGGCTTCGAGCCCGGGATGGCCATAGAGTTCGGCGCCGATCTGCAGCGGCTCGCGGGTCGACAGCGGCCCTGACGCACGCGTGTGCAGAACATTAGCGGCGTAGCAAAGACGTGTGATGCCTGCCCGATCAAGCAGATGCGAATCGATCCGGGCAACCTGCGGGGTGATGTCTGCCCGCACGCCCATCGTGCGACCTGAGAGCTGATCGATCAGCTTGAAAGTCTTGAGATCGAGATCATGGCCACTGCCGGTCAGCAGCGATTCGATGTACTCGATCATCGGTGGCATGACCAGCTCGTAGCCGTAGGTCCGATAAAGATCGAGCAGACGCCGGCGCAGCATCTCGATGCGCCGCGCTTCGCTGGGCAGGATGTCGGAAATACTTTCGGGCAGCAGCCAGCGCGGCATGAACCGGACCTTCGAGTAGAAGCCGCTCAGCCGGCAATTGCCAGCAGAAGCAGTCCAGCCACCGTTGCCACGAGGCCCATGAATCTGAGTTGGCCGTCGCGCAAGCTGGCCATGCGCTGCATCGCGGCACGCCATCCGGCCGGAAACGCCAGCGGCATCAGGCCTTCGATCAGGAGCACCATGCCCAGAGCCGACAGCAACATCAATCGACCGCCTACTTCGTCCGAGCAGCGGGCGTGGCAGACGAACTGCCTGGTGCACGGAAGTAGCGGAAAAAGTCAGACGAGGGATCGAGCACCATGACATCGGAGCCACGCCCGCGGAAGCTGTTGCGGTAAGCCTCGAGACTGCGATAGAAACTCGCGAATTCAGGATTTTTGCCAAAAGCGTCTGCAAACAGGGCTGATGCCTTGGCGTCGCCTTCGCCCTTGACCTGCTGAGCATCGCGATAGGCCTCTGCAATCAGCACATCGCGCTGACGATCGGCATCAGCACGGATCTTTTCCGACTCGGCCGCGCCGGTCGCACGCCGCTCGTTGGCCACGCGCTTGCGCTCGGACTGCATGCGATCAAAGACCCGCTCCGACACCTCGGGCGCAAAATCGACACGCTTGAGGCGAACATCAATCACCTCTGCGCCAATCTGCTTGGCGTCTTCATTCATCTTTGCCCGAACGGCATCGAGCAACTCCTGGCGCTTGCCGGAGATGACATCGGTGACGGTCTTCTTGGCAACCTCGTTATTGAGCGAATCGCGCAGACTGCGCTGCAGCCGATCGCTCGCAATCAACTCACTGCCGCCGACCGACACATAAAACTGGCGCGGATCGGCAATCCGCCATTTCACGAAGGTATCAATCTGGACGTTGAGCTTTTCGGACGTGATGAAGCGATCAACGTCGGCGGTATCGATGGTGAGGATCCGGTTGTCGAAATACTGCACGTTCTGAAAGGGCGGCGGCAGCTTGAAATGCAGGCCAGGACGCGAGACGACTTCCTTGATTTCGCCAAGTGCAAACACGACGGCGTACTGGCGCTGATCGACGACGAAAAACATCGTCGAGGCAAGGCCGATCGCAACAAGGAGGCCAAGAAGGATGGAGGCGAGTCGGTTCATGTTCGGCTTTCTTCAGCGACTCGATCAGCGCCCGGCATCGCGTTCGCGACCGCGCAGGCCGTCACGCGACATGGCAGGGGGCATGGAGGGGGTTTCACCGCGAGGCTGCTCAGGCGCAGCCGCTGGCGGCGTTGTCGGGGCAGCACGCACCGCGTCTGCCGCAGTCGCCTGCTGCACCAGCTTGTCGAGGGGCAGGTACATGAGATTGCCGCTGGCGCGGGAGTCGATGTAGACCTTGCTGGTGTTGGCAAAGATCTGCTGCATGGTGTCAAGGTAAAGCCGTTCGCGAGTCACCTGCGGCGCTTTGCTGTACTCGGCGAGAACCTGCCTGAAGCGCGAGGCGTCGCCCTCAGCCGAGGCGATCACTCTTTGCTTGTAGCCTTCGGCTTCCTGCTGCAGACGCCCCACGGTTCCTCGGGCTTTCGGGATGACATCGTTGGCGTAGGCGCGACCCTCATTGATCAGACGCTCACGGTCCTGGGCGGCCTTGTTGGCATCCTCAAAGGCTGCCTGGACCTGCTCGGGAGGTTGAGCCTGCTGGATCGTCACATCAACAATGCCAATACCGGCCTTGTAACGATCGGCAATCGACTGCATCAGTTTGAGCGAATCCCTGGCAACCTGCTCTTTCTCTTCGTACAGGACCTGATCGATACCCATTCGACCGACCACTTCGCGCACCGCGGTTTCAGCGGCCTGGCGCACGATCTCTTCAGGCGCACCGCCGGGATTGTTGTTGAAGAGGAAGGCCTTGGGATCGGTGATTCGGTACTGAACCGCAAACTGAAGATCGACGATCGCCTGGTCGCCGGTCAGGATCAGCGATTCACGGGCGACCTTGTTCTTGACGTTGGTGCGATAGCCGACTTCGACCTGGCGCAAGCGTTGGACATCAACCGGTTCGACCGTCTCGATCGGGTAAGGCAAATGCCACTTGAAGCCGGCGGATTCGACCATGTAGCGGAATTCACCAAAGCGCAGCACGGCGGCAGCCTGCCCTTCCTGAACAATATAAAAACCGCTGCCAAGCCAAAGCAGAAATGCCACGCCAAGCAGCAAACCCAAACCGGTACCGGCACCTCGCCAGGACGGGCCTGACTGACCACCGCCATCACGCGGCGGCTCACTGCCGCCACCCTTGGTGAACACGCGATTCAGACGGCGGTTGAAATCTCGCCAGAGCTCATCGAGGTCGGGCGGACCATCATTGCCGCCACCGGGGCGTTGCTGACGGGAACGCTGATCGTCCTGACCCGACGAGCCACTGCGGCCCCAACCAGGATCATTGAGCGACAACAAAGCGCGAATTCGGGTCCACATCTGGCAGGCCGTTGGGGTTGATCAATAAGTCGGGAGAGGAAAAACCAACCTCGAGGCCTCGTGTGCCGGAGGAGGCGGACAGCGCCCTTCGAAGCAATGGCAGACCTGCACCGGTTTGGGCGCTCAAGAGGAGCCTGTGGATGCTACCACAGCCGTCCAGCTCGATATCTGGCTCGAGGCCAGCAAGATCGATCTTGTTCCAGACCAGCCACTGAGGGACCTGATCTGCGCCAATCTCGGCCAAAACCCGCTGCACTTGCTCGATCTGCTCTGCCCTGTCGGGTGCCGCCGCATCGACTACATGCAAAAGCAAATCGGCCTGTGCGGTTTCGTCGAGCGTGGCCCGAAAAGCCTCGACCAGCTGGTGGGGCAGATCGCGAACGAAACCGACGGTATCGGACAGAATGATTTCGCATCCCGGACCCAGGACCAGCTTTCGGGACAAGGTGTCGAGGGTGGCAAACAATTTGTCGGCTGCGTAGGTGTCGGCGCCGGTCAGCGCATTGAAGAGGGTCGACTTGCCGGCATTGGTATACCCCACCAGCGACACCTTGAAGGCTGAATTGCGATCCCGGGACTTGCGGCGGGTCTGGCGCTGGCGTTCGCTTCGGGCCAAACGCTCCCGAACCTGCTTGATACGGTTTCCGAGCATGCGACGGTCCATCTCGAGCTGCGTTTCGCCAGGTCCACCCCGCACACCGATACCGCCACGCTGACGCTCGAGGTGGCTCCAGGCGCGAACGAGACGCGAAGACTGATGCTGCAGCTGGGCAAGCTCGACCTGCAGCTTGCCCTCGGTGCTGCGGGCTCGCTGCCCGAAGATATCGAGGATCAGCTCGGTGCGATCGAGCACTCGCACCTTCCACAAGCGCTCAAGGTTGCGCTGCTGAACCGCAGAGATTTCGTGGTCGAAGAGCACGAGTTGAGTGCCGTCAGCGTCGAGCAAGGCCGCAATCTCTTCGGCCTTGCCGGTGCCGATATACAGCTTGGGATCGGGACGCGGACGGTGGCAGATCAGCCGGGCAGCCACGATATGACCGGCCGACTCGGCCAGCGCACACAGCTCATCGAGTGATGCCTCGTCTCGACGCTCGCGGCCCAGTGCGACGCCGATCAGCAGTGCACGGGAAACAGGGGATTCAGTATTGTTCAGGTTTCGCTGCCTTCTGCCTGGAAGTTGACCGGCCGCGCCGGCACGACGGTTGAGATCGCATGCTTGTAGACCATCTGCGTCACGGTATTGCGAAGCAGAACCACATACTGATCAAAGGAATCGATCTGGCCCTGCAGCTTGATGCCATTGACGAGGTAGATCGACACCGGAACCTGCTCCTTGCGCAGCAGATTGAGGTAAGGGTCTTGCAGCATCTGTCCTTTATTGCTCATCGGGGCTCCGGATCTACCTGATCTTCTTGGTGGTTGTGGGGGTGAATCGCCGCATGGCAAGTGTCACCGGATGAATCTAGCGAATTGACCGCGGGTTGGCTATCGGACGAAGCAGCCGACAAGCCCGTAAGGATTCGCCGGCTTCAGCGCGCATACGGGTTGCTTGAGGTGCGGAACTCGATTCGCAAAGGCGTGCCCTGAAGATCGAAATGATCGCGGAACCAGCCCTCGAGATAGCGCCGATAACTGTCCGGCACCTTGTCGAGAGAGTTGCCGTGAATGACGACAATCGGCGGGTTCTGTCCGCCCTGGTGGGCATAGCGCAGCTTGGGCCTGATCGTGCCGCGACGCGGTGGCTGCTGCCGCTCGACCGCCTCGATCATCGATCGGGTCAATCGTGGCGTCGAGAGCTTGGCCGTGGCCGCAGCAAACGCCTCATCAACCGATTTCATCAGTGCCCCGACACCACGGCCTTCGGTTGCCACGACGAAATGCAGCCGGGCAAACGAGAGGAAGCCGAGTTTGCGGGCGAATTCGATCTTGATGCGATCGCGGTGATGCGAGTCGGCCAGATCCCACTTGTTGATACCGACAACCACCGCTCGCCCGGCTTCAAGCAGATAGCCTGCGATATGCGCATCCTGATCGGCGACATCCTCGGCCGCATCAAGCAGGAGAATGCAGACATTGCTGTCTTCGATGGCCTGCAGGGTTTTGACGACCGAAAACTTCTCGATCACATCGGTCACCTTGCCGCGCCTGCGCATGCCTGCGGTATCAATCAGGGTGTAGGGCCTGCCATTGCGCTCGAAGTCGATCGAAACCGCATCGCGCGTCGTGCCAGGCTGATCGAAGGCGATCATTCGCTCCTCGCCAAGCAGCGTATTGACCAGCGTTGATTTGCCTGCGTTCGGACGACCGACCACGGCCACCTTGACCCGACGGGGGCCTCTCGGATCAGCTGCAGCCGCTGCGGCCGGGGCGGCGCCATCGACCGATGCAGGCTGCGCGTCGAGTGCTGCGAGCTCGGCCGCGGTGGGCGCGCGAACGTCTTCAGCGAGCGGTTCGTCGACAGTCGGCTCATCGAGTTCGGGCAGCGCGTCTTCGATCAACTCGCGAACGCCATCGCCGTGAGCAGCCGAAATCGCAAAGGGCTGGCCGAGCCCCAGCGACCAGAAGTCGGCAATCGTCTGCTCGCGGGCCATGCCTTCGGTCTTGTTGACCGCCAGCAGCACCCGTGCGGCCGTGCGGCGCAGCTCGTTGGCGATATCGCGGTCACGGGCCGCCATCCCCCCGCGCCCATCCACCACGAAGACGACAAGATCGGCCTCGATGACCGCCTGGCGCGCCTGTCGGGCCATCTCGGCCGCGATACCGTCTCGTGCGACCGGCTCGAAGCCGCCGGTATCGATCACGATGAAGCGGCGGTCGCCGTACCGACCCTGGCCGTAATGCCGATCACGGGTCAGGCCGGGGATGTCGTGAACCAGCGCATCCCGACTGCGGGTCAGACGATTGAAGAGCGTCGATTTGCCAACATTGGGTCGACCGACGATCGCGACGACCGGCGTCGGCATCCTGCCCTGCGTCACTCGACCCGGAACGCATGAAGCGTTCCGCCGGAGGTCTGCACCACGAGGATTGAACCGACTGCAGTCGGCGGCGCAACAATCGCCTTGCCGTCGGTCGAGCGGACCGCGGAGAGTGTTCCGTCATCACGCGAGAGCCAAAGTACATTGCCCTCGAAATCGCCCAGGGCAACCGATCGGGCGGCAATGAGCGGCGCGGACAGTCGCCTGCGAGCGAGGCCCTTTTGCTGCCAGGCCGAAGCGCCCGTGCGGTCGAAGGCATGGACGATATCGCCGGAGTCCGGCACCACGATGCCTTGCCGGTCGACATCAAGGCCAACCGCCGACGAAAATTCCTTGATCCAGACCGGCTCGCCGTTGGCCGCATTGAGGCAACCGACACGACCCTGATAGGTCGCCGCACACAGCTCCTGCCCGATGACCAGCGGCGTTCCAACGACATCGGCCATTCGCTCGAGTTCGGTGGCACCACGCGGTTGCGCCAGCGGCACATCCCATCGCGGCGATCCGCTGGACAAGCCGAGCGCGACCAGTCGGCCACCCGGCATGCCGACAAAACCCAGGGACGGCACCATGGCCACACCCCCAGACTGACGCAGGACCAGCGGTGGATTCTGGCGTTGGAAAGACCAGCGACGATTGCCGTTATCGCTGTCGAACGCCAGCACCCTGTTATCGGTCGTTCTGAGCAGCACCGTGCCATCGGCCACCGCCGGCGGCGTGACAATCTCGGCACCGATCTGCGCCGACCATTTGAACTTGCCATCGACGTCATAGGCGAGGATCTCGCCTTCGACCGTCGCCACGACAGACACCAGGCCATCGGTACCGACGCCCGCGGTCAGGGTCTTGCCGGTCAGGGTGCGCCAGCGTGCGCGGCCATTGTCGAGATCGATCCGGGTCAGCACGCCTTTGCTGGAAGCGGCCCAGACACTGTCGCCGATGGCTACCGGCGCAAAACCGATGCCGGAATCACCATCAAGCGAGACTCGCCATAGCTGCGAGACCTTGACGGCACCGGTGCTTGCGGGAAGAGGATCGGGCGGTTTGCGAGACGAACCAAAACAGCCCGCCAGCACGAGTGTGGTCGCGAACACAGCGATGCGTGCGGACCAACTCATGAACACACGCTCGAGCATCTCAGGCGCCCCCGAGCGCATCGAGCTTCATCTGCACGACCGATCGCATCGCACTGCCGCGATCGAGGCGCGCAAGCGAATCGACATAGGCCGCTTTCGCCTCATCGCGCTTTCCCTGAGCCAGGAGCAGATCGCCGCGGCGATCGGCGAACAATCCGGCAAACGATCCGGCATCCGCCACGCTCAGCAGGCCCAGGCCTTCGTCATAGGCTTTTTCATCGAGCAGCAAACCCGCCAGACGCAACCGGGCAAGCATCTTGTGCTCAGGCTCGACGGCCTTGTCGATCGCCCATTGGAGCGGCGCTTTCGCAGCCTTGATATCACCGGCATCGTAGTAGGCACGAGCGGCGACAAGCGCCGCCATCGAACCGTAAATGGTGCGGGGATACTGCTCGAAGATCTGCCCCGAGGCCACCTTGACCTTGGCAATATCCTTGAGTTGCACTGCCTGGCGCAACTGCTCGTAGGCAGCTGATGCCTCGACCGCCTGCTTTTGCTGCCACCAGCCCCAGCCGCGCCAGCCGGCGACCGCCAGCAGCAGCACCGTGATGACCGTCAGGACGGTGTTGCCGTATTTGTTCCAGTACGCCTTGAAGGCGTCGAGCTGGTCCTGTTCCTCGAGATCGTAGGCCATAAACTTTCCGTAGATGAACGTGATGCGGTCTGACTCAGTCGCCGGTGGCAACCAGCGCATCGACCAGATAGTCGGCCAGCGCATCGAGCGCCACCGAGTGTTGCTGCCCTGCCGCCCGCTCGCCACCGGCACTGCGCAGGGCCTTGACCGTCGCGGTCCGGTTGGCGGCTTCGTCGTCGCCGATGACCACCGCGAACTCGGCGCCACTGGCATCGGCGCGTTTGAATTGCGACTTGAAGCTGCCGCCACCGGCATTGAGCACGACATCGAGACCGGCGCTGCGAAGGCCTTCGGCAACGCTGAATGCACTCATGCTCGCGGCATCACCTTGATGAACCACATAGACATCGCAGCTCGGGCCCTGATCGCTTTGAGCGGACTGGCTCATCAGGTCGAGCAAGCGCTCGACCCCGATTGCAAAGCCGCAGGCAGGCGCGGGTTTGCCACCCAGCATACCGATCAGAGGGTCATAACGCCCACCGCCGCAGACCGTGCCCTGGGCACCGAGCCGATCGGTGACCCATTCGAAAACCGTCCGGTTGTAGTAGTCGAGCCCCCGAACCAGACGCGGATTGATCTTGAACGGGATGCCGATCGTCCGCAGCAAAGCCTGCACACCCTCGAAATGCGCACGAGATTCGTCGCCCAGATAATCGGACAGCCTTGGCGCCGCTTCGGCCAGCGCCTGCATCGACGGATTTTTAGTATCGAGAATACGCAGGGGATTGCTATGCAGGCGCCGACGCGCATCGTCATCGAGCAGCGTCGCATTTGCTTCGAAATAGGCGATCAGCGCGCCGCGATGGGCCAGGCGCTCGCTTGCATCACCGATGCTGTTGAGTTCGAGACGCACGTCAGTCAGATCGAGATCGTCCCACAGCCTCTGGCTCATGGCGATGACCTCGGCGTCGATATCAGGCCCGGCAAACCCGAGTGCCTCGATGCCGATCTGATGAAACTGGCGATAGCGGCCACGCTGCGGACGCTCATGTCGAAACATTGGCCCGGTGTACCAGAGCCGCCGCGGTCCGTCGTAGAGCAGATTGTGCTCAATGACCGCACGCACGACGCCGGCGGTGTTCTCGGGCCTGAGCGTGAGGTGCTCGCCGTTCAGCGCGTCCTCAAAGGAATACATCTCTTTTTCGACGATATCGGTGACTTCACCGATGCCGCGTTTGAAAAGCGCCGTCGGCTCGACGATCGGCGTGCGGATCTGCCGATAGCCATAGCTGCGAGCCCAGGCGGCCACCGCGTGCTCGAGTCGCTCCCACCGTTCGGTGTGCTCGGGCAGGAGATCGTTCATTCCCTTGACACCGGCCAGCCTTGCGGCAGGTCGGGCGGTGGCATCAGTCGGGGAGCGGGGAACAGCGTCGGACATGATCAGGAGACGTTGAATCGGAAAGGTTGACGCAGCAAAGCTGATGAATTCTGGGGGTCAGGCGTTTTGCGCTGCGGACTCGGTCGTGGCCGAAACGCCGGCAAATCCGCCGTAGCGACGATGGACATAGTTTTCGACGATGGCCTGGAACTCCTGGGCGATGTGATCGCCCTTGAGCGTCACAGTACGCTCGCCGTCGACGAAGACCGGCGCCACCGGCGCCTCGCCGGCGCCCGGCAAGGAAATACCGATATCGGCATGGCGCGATTCGCCAGGCCCATTGACGACACATCCCATGACTGCCACCTGCATCGATTCGACGCCAGGATAATTCGCCCGCCACACCGGCATCTGCGTGCGCAGAAAGGTCTGGATATGCTCGGCGAGTTCCTGGAAGAAAGTGCTGCTGGTGCGCCCGCACCCCGGACAGGCGATGACCAGCGGCGTAAACGCCCGCAGCCCCATCGTCTGGAGGATTTCCTGAGCAACGATCACTTCGCGGGTGCGATCGCCACCCGGCTCGGGCGTCAGTGATACACGGATCGTGTCGCCGATGCCCTCTTGCAGCAGCACCGACAGCGCAGCGGTGGAGGCAACGATGCCCTTGCTGCCCATACCGGCTTCGGTCAGGCCGACATGCAAGGGGTAATCGCAACGCCGTGCGAGTTCACGGTAGACCGCCACCACGTCCTGAACATTCGACACCTTGGCCGACAGGATGATGGCGTTGCCCGGCAGACCGAGCGCCTCGGCCTGAATGGCGCTGTCGATGGCTGAGGTGACCAGCGCTTCGCGCATGACCTGCATGGCATCGAAGGGCTTGGCGCGGGCGGCATTTTCGTCCATCAGCCTGGCCAGCAGGGACTGGTCGAGACTGCCCCAGTTGACACCAATGCGCACCGGCTTGCCGTGCATCGCGGCCACTTCGATCATCTGAGCAAAATTGCCGTCACGCCGACTCGACGTGCCGACATTGCCGGGATTGATACGGTATTTGGAGAGCGCTTTGGCGCAGTCGGGGAACTGGGTCAGAAGCTTGTGCCCGTTGTAATGAAAATCGCCGACCAGCGGCACATCCACGCCCATCCGGTCGAGTTGCTCGCGAAGGGTGATGACCTCCCGAGCGGCCTCGGGGGAATTGACGGTAATTCGAACGACTTCTGATCCGGCCTGCGCCAGCGCCTTCACCTGAATCGCGGTGGCAATCGGATCGGCGGTATCGGTATTGGTCATTGACTGCACAACGACCGGTGCATCACCACCGACACGCACAACCCGACTGCCCCAGCGAATGTCGACCTGGCGCGATCGCCGACGCGCAAGCGGTCCGACCGGCATGGGAGGTGCCTCGAAGCCAGTCGGTTCTGACGGAGCAGTGGTCACGGCAGTTTTACCTTCGCAATATTGTTGGGCATGACGGTCTGCGACTTGAAATCGAAGGGCTTTCCCTCGAATTCGAGACTGACCTGGTTGGCATTGCCGATCACCATCGACACCGGCTTCTTGGCATCGATATCGACCGGCGGACCCGGCCTGACGATCGCGCTGAAAACGGTTTGACCGTCTGCTTGCCTGACCTCGATCCAGGCATCCTGCCTCACTGTGACTCGCAGGGTCGACGGTGCGCGAACGGGCTCGGCAGGCGCGGCCCCTGGCGCATCAGAGGCGGCGCCTGGCGCACCCACTGTGCCCGGGCTCGCGGAGGCGACCGGGCTCGGTGTCGACGAGCCGGACGCTTGCGCAAGACCAGCACCGGTCACATTCAACGGCGCAGCGCCGTTGGCAAGCCTCGGCCCCGGAACGACCAATGTCGGCGCTGCAGCCGCATCGACTGGCACTGTCGTGGCACCCGTCGCGGCGGAAGAATCAGACGGCGAATCAGCCGACGACGAAGCGCCCGCTGCCGGAGGCTTCGCCGAACCGGGGGGTGTCACCGCAGGCGGCACACCAAACCATTGCGAGGGGTTGGTCATCTCGCCGTCCCGACCGAAAAAAAACGCAAGCGCAATCACACCCAGCACGCCGAGCAGCGCCCACGGCAGTCGATTGCTGCGGGTATCACCATCGAAACCGAATCCGCCTGAGCGGGGCATCTGCGTGCCAAGCGATGCCGACGGGCGCAACTCTTCGGCTTGCGCAAAACCGCCCACGATCTTCAGCAGCGGGTCGATGTCGACTTCGAGCAGCCTTGCGTAGGCCCGCAAGGTGCCGCGGATAAAAGCCCGGCCCGGCAAGGCCTCCCAATCGCCTCGCTCAAGCGCGTCAAGCTGGCGTACCCGCAACTTGAGCCGCTGGGCGACATCGGCCTGCGACCAGCCGCGCTGCTCGCGCACACCCGCAAGCTCGGCAGGCGAACTGACAGACAGCGAACCCGACCCCGGATGCTGCGACGAGTCGGAAGAATCAAGCATCGAAGGCCCCACGCTGCAGTAACTCCGCTTCACGGGAGCCAGGGAAAAGCCGGCGAAGCTGCGCCGACAGACTGTTGAAACTGTCGCGATCAGTGCCCTTTCTCTCGATTCGGATCGCCAGCCAGAGCGTCTCTGCGCTAGGGGGATAGGTGTCGAGCAGACGGCGTGAATAAAAGCGCGCCCGATCGAGTTCGCCACGCTTCAGATTGATCTCGGCGAGGTTGTACATCGCGACCGGATTTCGCGGATCAATCTGGAACGAGCGCAGAAAATAGGACTCGGCCCCGGCCTGATCGCCGATCCTCAACGAACAGATGCCGGCGTTATGCAAGGGGCGCGCCGGCGTGGCATAGAGCGGATTTTTCAAGGCGGCCTGAAATTGCGGCAGCGCCTGATCAGCCCGACCGGTCTGGCAAAGAAACCAGCCGTAATTGTTGAGGAGATCAGAATCTTCGGGCGCGATTTTCAGGGCCTGTCGAAACCCATCCTCGGCCCGGGCCTGTTCACCCAGCTCCATGTAAACCAACCCCAGCATGCCGTAGGCCTGCGCGCTGTT
>CAIVAS010000099.1 GCA_903903975.1 uncultured Burkholderiales bacterium | reverse complement strand
TCACCGGCGGCAACCCGCCCTGAGCCACCCAGGCGCGCGCCAGATCATCGAGCACCTCCTTGAGGCTGACGGCGGCCAGCACGCGCGGGCCGGTTTCGGCCGCACTGGCAACGCTCAGGCCAGTTGTCGATACGCCGACACAGATTGCGAGCACAGCCATGAGCGCCCTAATGCACAGGCCTCGCCAGAGCCGACTGGCAAGCAAACCTGTGCTGATCAGACCCGCGTCACGCAAGCCCGCGCCACGCTTGCGGCCTGCCGCTGACGACTCGGAGCGCATCGCGGGCGGCGGCAGCGGCATGACGCGAAGTCGCTCAGGTGTTCTGAACCACGATCGACGGAAACTTCGACGACATGTCCTTCGCGGTTTCGGCCACCTTGACCGCCATGCGACGGGCGATCTGCCGGTAGGCCGCCGCAATCGGACCGTCGGGCTCGGCTACCACCGTGGGGCGACCCGAGTCGGTCTGCTCACGGATGCGGATATCGAGCGGCAATGCGCCGAGATACTCCACGCCGAAGTCAGCGGACATGCGCGCGCCGCCGCCCTGGCCGAAGATGTGCTCGGCATGGCCACACTGCGAACAGATATGAATGGCCATGTTCTCGACCACCCCGAGGATCGGAATGCCGACCTTCTCGAACATCTTCAGGCCCTTGCGGGCATCGAGCAGCGCGATGTCCTGGGGCGTGGTGACGATGATCGCGCCGGTCACCGGGATCTTTTGCGACAGGGTCAGATGGATGTCGCCGGTGCCCGGCGGCATGTCGATGATCAGATAGTCGAGATCGCGCCAGTTGGTGTCGCGCAGCAACTGCTCGAGCGCCTGGGTGACCATCGGGCCGCGCCAGACCATCGGGGTGTCGGGCTCGATCATGAAACCGATCGAGCTGGCCTGGATGCCGTGGCCCTCCATCGGCTCAAGCGTCTTGCCGTCGACCGTCTCGGGACGCCCGGTGATGCCGAGCATGGTCGGCTGCGAGGGTCCGTAGATATCGGCGTCGAGCATGCCGACGTTGGCGCCCTCGGCGGCAAGCGCCAGCGCGAGATTGACCGCGGTGGTGCTCTTGCCCACACCGCCCTTGCCCGAGGCGACCGCGATGATGTTGCGCACATTGGGCAGCAACTTCACGCCGCGCTGCGCCGAATGCGCGACGATCTTCTGGTAAACGTTGGCGCTCACATTGCCCACGCCGGGCAGGGCGCGAATCGCATCGATCACCGCGTTTCGGATCGGACCGATCTGGCTGGCCGCGGGATAGCCCAGCTCGACATCGACACTGACCTGATCGCCATCGACCCGCAGATTGCGGGCAGACCGGGACGCGATGAGGTCCTTGCCGGTATTGGGATCAACGACTGCGGCAAGCGCCGCGCTGAGCTGCTCGACGGTAAGGGCCATGGAGACTCCGGGATCAGAAAGACTCGCGAGGGGCGGCTGGCGCCGCGTGCGGTCGTCGAGTCTATCCGAAACCGGTCGGCGGGCTGACCACCGACACAGCGATCACACCCGGCAGCGCTAAAATAGCGGGCTGCGCGGGCTGGCCCGCATTCAAGAGATGCTCCATGGCCTCGATGTCAAAGCCGCTGTTCGTGACCACCGCCCTGCCCTATGCCAACGGGTCGTTTCACATCGGCCACATCATGGAGTACATCCAGGCCGATATCTGGGTGCGCTTCCAGCGCATGCAGGGACGCGAAGTGCACTTCGTGTGCGCCGACGACGCTCACGGCGCGCCGATCATGCTCAAAGCCGAAAGCGAGGGCATCACGCCACGCCAGCTGGTCGAGCGGATCGCCGCCGAACGCCCGCAATACCTCGACGGTTTTCATATCGGCTTCGATCACTGGCACTCGACCGACTCGCCCGAGAACGTCGAGCTGTCGCAGGATATCTATCGCCGATTGCGGGCCGCCGGCCTGATCGCGACCCGCACCATCGAGCAGTTCTACGACCCGGTCAAAGGCATGTTCCTGCCCGACCGCTACATCCGCGGCGAGTGTCCCAAGTGCGGCGCCAAAGACCAGTACGGCGACGCCTGCGAGGTCTGCGGCGCGGTCTATTCGCCCACCGAACTTCGCAACCCCACCTCGACCCTCACCGGTGCCACCCCGGTGCTGCGCGAATCCGAGCACTACTTTTTCAAGCTCTCGGATCCGCGCTGCGTGGCCTTTCTGCGCGAATGGGCACTCGACGGCCGCCTGCAACCCGAGGTCGCCAACAAGGCGCGCGAATGGCTGGACGGCACACCCGATGCCGCCAGCACCATGGCCGACTGGGACATCTCGCGCGACGAACCCTATTTCGGCATTCCGATTCCGGATGCGCCGGGCAAATACTTCTATGTCTGGCTTGATGCGCCGATCGGCTATCTCGCCTCGCTCAAGGCGCATTGCGCAAAGCGCGGCCTCGACTTCGAATCCTTCATCAAGCCGGACGCCGACATCGAACAGGTCCATTTCATCGGCAAGGACATCATCTACTTTCACACGCTCTTCTGGCCGGCGACACTCAAGTTTGCCGGCTACAAGGTGCCCGACAAAATCCATGTGCACGGCTTCATCACGGTGTCGGGCGAAAAGATGAGCAAGTCGCGCGGCACCGGCATCTCGCCGCTGCGCTATCTCGAGCTCGGCATGAACCCGGAGTGGATGCGTTACTACCTGGCCGCAAAACTCAATGCGCGGGTCGAGGACATCGACTTCAATCCGGATGACTTCGTGGCGCGGGTCAATGCCGATCTGGTCGGCAAACTGGTCAATATCGCCAGCCGGTGCGCGGGCTTTCTGGTCAAGCGCTTCGACGGCCGCCTGGCCGGCTTCGACCATGGCGCCCATGAAGGCTTTGCCAAGCCCTGGAGCGGCCCGGAGGCGGTCGCAGCTCACTATCAGCATCGCGAATTCGGCAAGGCGATCCGTGAGGTCATGCAGTTTGCCGATGCGGTGAATCAGTATGTCGATGCCGAGCGCCCCTGGGATCTGGCCAAGGATCCGGCCCGCGAAGCCGACCTGCACCGCTGCTGCTCGACCGCACTGCGCGCCTTTCGCGATCTGGTACTGCTGCTCGCCCCGGTGTTGCCGGCAACGCTCGAGAAGGTGCGCGCCTTCATGAATCTGCCGGCCACCGACTGGGCCGCCCTGGCCACGCCCTTGCCCGAGGGGCACCAGATCAATGCCTATCAGCATCTGCTGACAAGGGTTGACCCGAAGCAGCTCGATGCGCTTTTCGATCTGCCGCCCGCCGAGATACCGGCTGCCGCGACCAAAGCAGCCAGCACCAAAGCCACGGCGGCAGCGCCCGGCAAGGCGGCTGCAAAAGCCGGCGGGACGGGGGTATCGACGCAGGCCGGTGCATCGGGGTCTTCGTCGGGATCATCATCGGCCTCAGACGACGGCCTGATCGGCATCGACGACTTCACCAAAGTCGATCTGCGCATCGCGCTCATCGTCGCGGCCGAAGCGGTCGAAGGCTCCGACAAGCTGCTGCGCCTGACGCTCGATGTCGGCGAAGGTCGACTGCGCAATGTGTTCTCAGGCATCAAGGCCTGGTATCAGCCCGAGCAGCTCACCGGCAAGCTCACGGTGATGGTGGCCAACCTCGCCCCGCGCAAGATGAAATTCGGCATCAGCGAAGGCATGGTGCTGGCGGCCTCGGCCGACGATGACGGCGGAGGGGTCTACCTGCTCGAGCCCTGGCCCGGCGCCCGGCCCGGCATGAGGATTCGCTGAATGACACCGGGCCTGCCCGGTTTTCGTCCGCGACTGATCGAGTCGCTTCGCCACTACACGCGAGCCGATTTTCTGGCCGACCTGTCGGCCGGCATCACCGTCGGTGTGGTGGCCCTGCCGCTGGCGATGGCTTTCGGGATTGCCAGCGGCGTCAAACCCGATGCCGGTCTTTTTACCGCGATCATTGCGGGCTTTCTGATCTCGGCGCTCGGCGGCTCGAAGGTGCAGATCGGCGGACCGGCCGGCGCCTTCGTTGCGCTGCTCTACACCATCGTCGAGCGCTATGGCCTGGCCAATCTGCTGATCGCCACCATGATGGCCGGGGTGCTGCTGATAGCGATGGGCGCGCTGCGCCTGGGGCAGCTGATCCGCTTCATACCGATCTCGATCGTCACCGGCTTTACCAACGGCATCGCGGTCATTATCGGACTGGCACAGTTGCGCGACTTTCTCGGCCTGCAGGTCGAGCGCATGCCGGCCAACATGCTGTCGCAGATCGGCGTGCTGTGGGCGGCCCGGGAGAGCCTGAACTGGCAGGCTCTGGTGCTGGCGGCAGCGTCGCTCGCGCTGATCGTCGTCTGGCCCAAGACCTACCTGCCCGAACACGCGCGCTGGCGCCAGTGGGCCGCCCGCGTGCCGGGCACGGTGATCGTGCTGGCCGTCGGCATCATCACGGTGACGCTGTTCGGGCTGTCGGTCGATACCATCGGCAGCCGCTTCGGAGGCATTGCGCGCGGCCTGCCAAGCTTTGCCTTACCCACCTTCGAGTGGGAGAGCGTGCAAAAGCTCTTCGGGCCGACCATCTCGATCGCCCTGCTGTGCGCCATCGAATCACTGCTGTGTGCCCGGGTTGCCGACAGCATGATCGACGACCGCCACGACCCGAATCAGGAACTGATCGCCCAGGGCGTGGCCAATCTGGTGACGCCGCTGTTTGGCGGCATCGCCGCCACCGGCACGATTGCCCGCACCATGACCAATGTGCGCAGCGGCGCGCGCTCGCCGGTCGCCGGCATCATCCACGCGATCACGCTGCTGGCCATCATGCTGGTGCTGGCACCGCTTGCGCAGAACATTCCGATGGCAAGCCTTGCCGCCATCTTGCTGTTCGTCGCCTGGAACATGGGCGACTGGGCGGCCTTCGGCAAGCTCGGAAAATTCTCGATCAGCTATCGCACGATCATGCTGGCCACTTTCGCCCTGACCGTGATCTTCGACATTACCGTCGCCATCGAGGTCGGTCTGGTGCTGGCGAGCCTCTTTTTCATCCATCGCATTTCGAGCCTGACGCGGGTCGAGCCGATCCGGCTGCCTGCCGATATCGCGACCCTGCCCGACGGCACGCGCACCGAGGCCTGGCGACTCTTCGGCTCACTCTTTTTCGGCTCGGTCGACAAGCTCGAGGGGCTTCTTGGCAGCGGAACCAAGGCCGCGGACGTCGTGGTGCTCGAGATGCATCAGGTCATCAACCTGGACACCAGTGGCCTCGATGCCTTGCAGTCGCTGCTCAATCAGCTCGAAAAGCGCGGTGCGACGCTGATCATCGCCGAACCGAACGAACAGCCGATGTCGCTGCTGCGACGCTCGGGGTTTCTGCAGGAGATGGGCCCGCACAATGTCTTTGAGCATCTGGACGATGCGCTGGCAGCATTGAGCAGCAGGCATACGCCCAAGCCCGACTGATCGTGTGCGCTGCTGCGCCCGGACGGCGGCTTGCTTCGTGCCCCCTGCTTCGACCATGCTGTTTCGGACGGCCCTGCGCGCACCTGCCGGTACAATCGGGGGCTTCCCGTCAAAGGTAACCGCGTCATGGCCCCCTATCAGTCCGAAGCCACGCATTTTCTGAAGGCACTCAAGGCACAGCGCCCGGGGCTTGAGGCGCGCCAGCGCGAAGGGCGGGCGATCTGGTGGGATAAGACCGCCATCGAGCCCGACGAGGCCAAGCGCCAGCTCGATTCAAAAGTGCCGCAAAAAGCCTATCCCTATCAGACCAAAACCTGAGCCGTGACGGTTGTCGACACCGCGACCGGCAGCGGAGCCCATCTCGCGGCCGTTCCCGCCGCCGGTGCTGCGTCGGCCGCAGAGCCGATCGCTATCGAGGCGGTACTGGCCCGCATCCACGGCGAGCCGCTGCGGCAGATGCCGCTCGATCTCTACATCCCGCCGGATGCGCTCGAAGTGTTCCTCGAGAGCTTCGAAGGGCCGCTTGATTTGCTGCTCTATCTGATCCGACGCCAGAACTTCAACATCCTCGACATTCCGCTGGCCGAAGTCACCCGCCAGTACCTTGCCTATGTCGAGGAGATCCGCCGCCATAACCTCGAGCTCGCTTCCGAATACCTGCTGATGGCGGCGCTGCTGATCGACATCAAGTCGCGCATGCTGCTGCCGGTTCGCAAGGCCGACACCGGTGAGGAGGTCGAAGACCCCCGCGCCGAACTCACCCGCCGGCTGCTTGAATACGAGCGCATCAAACTCGGCGCGCAGCGGCTCGATCAGTTGCCGCAGGCCGGTCGCGACTTCGCGATCGCCCAGGTCATGCTCGACCAGATTCAGGAAGCACGCGTGCCGCAGGTCGACCTGGTCGATCTGCGTGATGCCTGGGCCGACATCCTGCGACGCGCCAAGCTCATCCAGCATCACCACATCAGCCGCGAAGAACTCTCGGTGCGCGAGCACATGACGATCGTGCTGCGCACGCTGCAGGACCGCCGATTTGCCGAATTCCATGAGATGTTCGACGCCAGCCGCGGACTGCCGGTGGTGATCGTGACCTTCATCGCGCTGCTCGAGCTGGCCAAGGAATCGCTGATCGAGATCACGCAGGCCGAGGCCTTCGCCCCGATCTACGTGAGGCTCGCCTACATTCCAAGCTGAGCCATGGGATTGGTTCGACAGGCCGATGCGCCGCTTCGCGGGCTCAACACCTTCGGCATCGATGCCCGTGCCCGCCTGCTCTGGCGCCTCGAATCCCTTGACGATCTGCCTCAGCTTTGCGAAGTGCTTCGCGACGACGCCGGCAAGGGGCACCCGCAGCCGCCGCTGATCCTGGGTGGCGGCAGCAATCTGCTGATCGCCGACGATCCGCAGCAGCCGATCGTGCAGATGGCGCTGCGAGGCCTGCGCATCGCGCAGGACGACGGCAACACCGTCATCGTCGAGGCCGCCGCCGGCGAAGCCTGGGACCCGCTGGTACGCTGGACCTTGTCGCAGGGGCTGGCGGGTCTAGAAAACCTCGCCCTGATTCCCGGCACGGTGGGGGCGGCACCGATCCAGAACATCGGCGCCTATGGCGTCGAATTGCGCAACCACTTCGAGTCGCTCGATACGGTCAATCTGGAGGACGGCACCTTCAGATCGTTCGACGCCACCGACTGCGCTTTCGGCTATCGCGACAGTGTCTTCAAACGCGCCGACGCTGCTGGCCGGCTGGTGACCGCGGTGCGCCTGCGACTGTCGCGGGTGGCCGATCTGAAGCTCGACTACGGCGAGATTCGCACCGAACTGGCCGAGTCGCACATCACTGCGCCGACACCGACCGATGTGGCCGATGCGGTCAGCCGCATCCGGCGCCGCAAATTGCCCGACCCGGCGGTTATCGGTAATGCCGGCAGTTTTTTCAAGAACCCGCAGATCGACGCTGGGCAAGCGACGGCCCTGGCAGCGCGCGAGCCCGGGCTGCCCTGCTGGCCCTCGGGCGATCAGGTCAAGGTCTCGGCGGCCTGGATGATCGAGCGATGCGGCTTCAAGGGCATGCGGGTGGGCGATGCCGGTGTGCATGCCCGCCATGCCCTGGTCCTGGTCAACCACGGACACGCTCGCGGCAATGAGATTCTCGCGCTGGCGAGCCGGATTCGGGACGCGGTTGCGACCCGCTTCGGCATCCGGCTCGAGGCCGAGCCGATGGTGGTCGGCGCACCGCAGCTATAATCGCCGCGCCTGGCCCGGTTCGACTCGATCCCCTGCGATGCCCGACACCCGACCGCGCACCCCTTCACTCAACACGACACGAGCGATTCGATATGGATGACGACAGCAACGAAAACGGCGGCCTGGTGGCCTGGGTCATTGGACTGGCAGTCACGCTGGCCATTGCCGTCGCGGTGCTTGCCGGCACAGCCGCATTCCAGAGCGGCCCGGATAGCACTGCATCCACGTCGGCATCGGCACCTGCCAAGGCTGCGTCAGCCGCAAGCTCGGCCGCTGGCACATTCGTCAGCGCCGCGGGCACTGCTGCCGCCGCGCCGCTGCTCGCTCGCGTGTTCTTCGATACCGGCGTCTCGGCGCTGCCCGGTGATGCCGCCAAAACGCTCGCACCGGTGATAGAGGCTGCCACCCGCAGCGCAGGAATCCGGCTTGCGGTTTCGGGTTATCACGACAAGACCGGCGACCCGGAAAAGAACGCCGAACTCGCCAAAGAGCGCGCCATTGCCGTGCGTGATGCGCTGGTCGCTGCCGGCGTGCCCTTGGACCGCCTCGAATTGAGCAAGCCGCAGGTCACCGAAGGCGGCACCGACGACACGCTGGCCCGGCGCGTCGACGTCACCGGCGAATAAGCACGTTACCGGTCGCGCGCCTGAGCGGGTCACGGTGCGGCGCATTAGTGCAAGCGCCTTGCAGGACGGCATACCTTGATCCACCTGGATACGGAAGGATGCAGGGTGAGGTCTGCCAATCAGGGAAAGGCCCGCTTGGATCGTGATGTCGCCATGCGAACGCCAAGCATGCCGCAATGGCGCCGACCCGGTTGATCGCTGTCCGTGGTCTCATCACGCCCGCCATCCGCTCATCCAGAATTCGTTTTCATTTATTGCCAGTCACCGCCAGGCTGCGCAGGCAGATCGCACCGACAGGCAAGCGTCTGTCACGGTCATCGTCCGGATCGGGTCTTCAGCGTGCGGATGCGTCACTCATGGCGGGGATGATGAAGTTGGCGAGCATGTCGAGCGTGGCCTGCCCCTGCCGTCCGCTCGCGAACAAACCTTGAGTGACAATCACAACGAGATCGAGATCGGGAACGATAACGAGCCGTTGGCCGCCGAGACCTTGGCCCGCAACCCAGGAAAATTCGCGCCCGCCAGTGAAAGTCCTGCCAATCCACCATTGATAGCCATAGGTAAACAGGCCGCCGAAGAGGCCGACCGCCTGAATGCGAGGCTTGGTCGACTCCGCGATCCAATCCGCGGAGACAATCTGCTTGCCACCCCACATACCCTTGTTGAGAACGAGCTGGCCGATCTTCGCTGCGTCGCGCGGACGCATGCGCCAACCTGCGGCCGTCGCCTGCTTGCCGTTGCTGTAGTTCATCAGCTTCCAGTCGGTGATCCCAAGCGGACTCAAGAGCGCTTCCTGCGCGAAGGCATCGATCCCCTGTCCGGATGCAATCTCGATGACCTTGCCGAGTAAATCCGTACCGCCGCCGTTGTAGGCCCAGACCGTATCGGGCGGGAAAGCGAAGGTTTTGCCAAAAACATAGCGCAGCGGATCGGCGTTATTCGCCAGATGCCATTCGTCGTTCTTGTCGTTCCACGGCAGGTTCTCGTCCCACTTCAGGCCCGATGTCATCGTCGCCAAATGTCGTAAGGTGACCTTCTCCCAGCCGGGCGACTTCGCATCGGCAAATTCGGGGAAAAACTTCATGACCGGTTCGTCGAGGTTTGCGATCAGCTTGCGATCGAGTGCAATGCCGAGCAGCAAGGAGACGATGCTCTTGGTCACAGAACGCAAGTCGTGCAGCGTGGTGGCATCGAATTCGTGAAGTCCTTCGGTCCCGCCCCACGGTTCGTCGTACCCGGCAAAATACTGTTCGAAGACGAGCTTGCCGCCGCGCACGATGACGACGCCGTGGACATTGGCGTTCGTGACTTTAAGTCGTTCGGCGATGCCGCACAGACGGGCGCCGTCGATGCCCGCATCAATCGGTTTTGCAATGGCCCAGCCGTCTTCTCGTTTTGCCGGTGCGCCGCACTCCGGTTGGGCGCGTGCTCCGGATGCCCCAAGCGCAAGCACGGCCACCAACGCTACAAGTCTTGCTCGCATGCTCGCGCCCTTGCTGAAGCGCGCCGGACGGCGCGCAGTCGAAATTCTATTTGATGCCGGGTCTGCTCAAACTGCCGAGGTGCCAAGGCTGCTTGGCCGAAGAGCAGGCGTGACCATCCTGGCCGACATCGGCTCGGATAAACCGCTGCCGCACCAGCAAGCAGCCTCGTGCTTGTGCTGGCAAATGACTCGCCCGGCGATCACCAACGAACGGCCGCTTGGGAGAAACGCAGCTGTCTACTTTGGGTCGAAACGACGCGTCGGCGAACGGCAGCTTACGGGCATCGACCTTTCAATGTCGGCTTTCTGGCGATGAATCCGAGGGGTCGGCCGTCGCAACCCCACCCGAAGCAGCCGTTCGTGGCCATCAGCTCCCGGTCAGAAGCGGTCGCTGGCCAAAGGCCGCTAGGGGTATTCGGTGTCAGCCGCAGGTTATCGCTGAGTTGCAACGGCCCCTCTAGCGATGGCAGCATGTAAGCTCTTTTTGGTCGGCACTGAGCAAGGCCAGATGTAACGAAGTCCGGACTTGCCGGGAACTTTAGTACTAGATGAAAACCCTGTCGATCGGGAGAAAGCAACGATGCCACAACCACTTACGCGTGCGTCGGCCTACGATGTTAGGCAGCTGTGCCTGTCCCCCTACAACACGTTAGGCAGATGGCCGCAGAACTAGACCTCCGCGATTTGTTGATCGCGGTGAGCCGGATGCCGGAGGACCGCCGCAGTCTGCGTCCGAAGGAATGGTTTGAGAGCCAGAAGGAACACTGGGTCGGCTGGATCTTTCACTACAACAGCGCTGGTGCGTACGGACGCAAGACGACTTCCGGACGAGACGCACGCTTTGTCTATAACCATGTCGTCAATCCTGGCTTGCTGCTGTACTTGGCCGAGGCGAGTGGAGTGGAAAGAAAGATTGTGCGCAGAGCGCGGCGAGCTGCGTCGATGGAGGTTGGAATGGCGGCGCAATCTGGGGCTATCCGGCGAGCTGTCCCTTGGGACATCGTCTTCGATGCGATGTGCGGCAACGGATACTTGAGTGATCGCTCGAAGCTGCAAGATGCCTAACTCAATGGTGGAGTGGACGGCTTGTCCGGGCCGGAGCTCCGCGGCCTGCGAATGGTCCTCTCCGCGTCAGCCCGTACAAGCCGCCGTTCAACGTCAGCGTTAGGCCGCGCAAAACAGACATGTTCTCTCCTCCGCCATACACAAAGCCCGAATACGAGCGTCGCTGGCTTGTCCCAGCGGAAACCGCCATTGAGGGTCAAGCTGAGCGAGAGCGCGAGATCGAAGATCGCTACATTCAGGGAACCAGGCTACGCCTTCGCAAGGTCACGGAGTCTGGTCAAGAAACGATCTACAAGCTTGGAAAGAAGTACGAACCTGAAACGTTGGGCAACCATCACGTGGTCTCAACCTACCTCAGCGAAGCGGAGTACAAGGTGTTTGCCAGCCTACCTGCTCGCATCGCGAGGAAGCAAAGGTTCACCGTGAGTGGCGGCGCGCTCGATGTCTACGAACAACCAAACCCAGGACTAAGAATCTTCGAGGTGGAGTTCTCAAGCGCAGAGGAAGCTGAAAACTACGCGCCGCCACACGGTTTCGGCCAAGAGGTAACCAATGCATTCGCATACACTGGCCACTCTCTCGCGGGCGCGGCCTAACCCCTCGCTCAAGCGGAGCACCAACGGCAGCTCTCGGGAGGTGCGTTCGCCTCGACCAACTTCCGGTTAGGGTCGAAAACCGGTTTTGGCCAGGACCTGACAAAGAACAGCTTCCGACGAGCAAGCCGACGCGCTTAGCACCCTGCCCTCCCCGACGTGGCGCACTGCCGAGACGTCCTCAGGTCTGCTTATCCTGGCGCCGCCATCAGCCCCGCTTGCGAAACACCACCACATGCTGCCAGGGCAGCGTGTTGACGGTGCGCTCCCAGTCCAGCTCGAAGACGGCCGCCTCGCGCTTGATCTGTGACTCGCTCATCTTGTGCAGCGGCTTGATAGGCACCCGCGGATCCTCGGCCTTGTACTCGACGAAGACAACGCGGCCGCCGGGCTTGAGGGCCTTCATCACGCTGGCCATCACTTCGTACGGGAAAGCCAGTTCGTGATAGACGTCGACCATCACGGCCAGGTCCAGCGAAGCGGGGGCTAGCCTGATGTCGTCGACCGCGCCAAGCCGCGCCTCGATCTGCATCAAACCGCTGCGCTTGATGCCGGCCTGCAGCAGGCTGATCATTTCGGGCTGTACGTCGACTGCCCAGATCTTGCCGCCGGGCATCACAACGCTTGCCATGCGCCGCGAAAGGTAACCGGTGCCGGCACCGACATCGGCCACCACCATGCCCGGCTGCAGCGCCAGCGCGGCCAGCAAGAGGTCGGTGCGCTCTTCGCGATCCCGTTCTTCGCGCTCAAGCCAGGTTGCGCCCTGCCAGCCCATCACTGCCGAGATCTCGCGATCCATGTAGCGTTTGCCGATTCCGTCGGCACTGGCCGGCCCAGGGCTGTAGCGCTGGGCCAATGCAGCGGACTGTGCCAGCGCAGCGCTGGTCGCCAGCAGCAAGGCAACGCAAAGGCATCGGCGAAACCTTGCCGGGTTCATCGCAGGGCCAGCAGAATTTCGGATGTCAGACCCCCAGATCATGTTCGATCACCCGCCGCGTCATTGCCAACCGGCGCCGATGTGGGCAGCAGCAGGCCTTCGTACAGGGCCACATGCTCAAGCGCGGCCTCGAATCGGGCACGCGAGGCTGCGGCAACCCGGCGCAAGTAGGCGTGCAGTTCGGCGTCGCTCAGGTTGCGGTGTTCGCACTCGGCGCTGTAAGCCTCGAAGTGCGACAGTTGCATCAGCAGTTCCGCCACATGGCGCGGGCACTCGCAGGCAATTGTCGGCGACTGGTTGGCGAAGCCGGTCAGGGCCGCGTCGTCCCAGCGTCGCGCCGTGACGGCTTCGACCTCGGGTCCGGGCAATGCCGCTGCCGACTGCGCTGCGGCAACCGCCTTGAACGACAGGCTGTTGAGCCATTGCGCCACCACCGCGTCGGGTTGCGGCTCTCGCAGCAAAGCCGTAGCGGCCGACGCCAATGCTTCGCAAACCGGGTCGGATGCATAGCTGTACAGGACGGCTTTGGGCACCCCCGCAAAGCCTGGGGCGGCTGAGTCGATGGCGGCCAGCCAGGTCTCGTGCAGCTGTGGCTCATGAAAGAGCAAAGCGTCCAGATGCGAGCCCGGCAATGTGGCTGCGGCCTGCGCGATATCGTCGAACGGTCCCAGCAGCACCACCCGCCGGCCCAGCCGACGCAGCAGCGCGGGTCGCTGCAAGCGCGAGTGCAGCGCTGTACCGATCACCGCCAGCCGCCAGGCTCGCAGGGGCGGCGCATGGGACTCATCAGAGCGCCCCTGACTGCGGGTGGCGCTCGAGGCCTGTGTATGGGTGGAGGCCACGCGCTGCAGTTGCAGCATGTCCAGCGGCGCCAGGCTGCCGATGGCGTGACCCAGGTCCGTCAGCTGTTTGATCTGCGCGAGCCGCCGAACGTCGTCGGCCGAGTACAGGCGCTGACCGCTTGGCGTTCGCTGTGAATGCGTCAGACCGTAGCGGCGCTCCCAGACGCGCAGCGTCGCGACCGGCATCTGCAACATGCGTGCGACAGCGCCGCTTCGGTGAAAAGGCGACGCCGCCGCGTCGGTTGCCGGGAGGGCTGACGGCACTGATGACCTGGGTACTTTCGTGCCGACCGATATCTGACTCTGTTTTGGCATCTCATGCAGTCGGTGACACTGCCAGGCAGTTATGGATGAACCGGATCTGAATCGTGATTTGCTACACTTTACCGCACGCTGACTCGCGAACTTCAGCCTTTGACAGTGACCGGTGCCGACATGACCGGCGACTGTTTGAACCTTGCGCTGGTGCCGGCTGATCATCCGGCTGCCGCGTTCGACACGTGACATCGCGCAAAGCCGGCTCTCGCTCCGACAAGGCCGTGGCGCCCTTCGGACCTTCTGATGACTGAATTGCGCAATCTTGTCGTGGTCTTTGGCGACCAGCTTGACCTCGATGCGGCAGCCTTCGACACCTTCGATGCGAGCACCGACGCGGTGTGGATGGCCGAAGTCGTCGACGAGTCGACCCATGTGTGGTCAAGCAAGCCGCGCACGGCGATGTTCATCGCAGCCATGCGCCACTTCGCGCTGGCGCTGCAAACGGCCGGCCGCCGTTTGCATTACACCCGCCTGGATGCACCTGACAACGCCGGCAGCCTGGCAGCGCAGCTCGAGGCCGACATCCTGCGCCTGAAGCCGGCCGCTCTGGTGATGACCGAGCCAGGCGACTGGCGCGTGCTGCAGGCGATCAAGGCTTTGGCCCAAGCGCAAGGCCTGCCGCTGGACATCCGCGAGGACCGCCACTTCTTTGGCAGCATCGCCGACTTCGCCGCCCATGCCAAAGGGCGCAAGTCGCTGCGCATGGAGTATTTCTACCGCGAGCAGCGCAAGCGGCATCGGGTCCTGATGCAGGGCGATGAGCCGGTTGGTGGCCAGTGGAACTTCGACGCTGACAATCGCGAGTCCTTTGGCGCTGCCGGACCGGGTGCGGTCCCGCCACGGGCGGCGTTCGAACCCGACACCATCACGCGCGAGGTCATCGCCCTCGTGAATGCACGCTTTGCCGGCCATCCCGGCCGGCTGGACAGCTTTGCCTGGCCGGTCACGCGGGCGCAGGCGCTGCAGTCCTTGCAGGCCTTCATTCGCGAGCGACTGCCGCTGTTCGGGCGCTATCAGGATGCGATGTGGCCGGGCAACCCCTGGCTGTACCACGCGCACCTGTCGGCCGCCCTCAACCTGAAGCTGCTGAACCCGCGCGAGGTGGTGGCTGCGGCCGAAGCGGCGCACAGCAACGGGCAGGCACCTTTGGCCAGCGCGGAAGGTTTCATTCGCCAGATTCTTGGCTGGCGCGAGTACACCCGCGGCGTCTACTGGACCGGGATGCCGGCTTATCTGGACGGAAATACCCTTGATGCGCAGCAGGATCTGCCGGGCTGGTTCTGGACCGGCGCCACCGACATGGCCTGCCTGCGCGACGCTCTGGCGCAGACCCTGGAGCATGGCTATGCCAACCATATCCAGCGCCTGATGGTCACCGGCCTGTACACGCTGATGCTCGGTGTGCAGCCCAGGCAGGTACACGCCTGGTACCTCGCGGTCTATGTGGATGCGGTGGAATGGGTGGAGTTGCCCAACACCCTGGGCATGAGCCAGTACGCCGATGGCGGCGTGATGGGCAGCAAGCCGTATATCGCCACCGGCAAATACATTCAGCGCATGAGCCCGCACTGCAAGGGCTGCCGCTACGACCCCGCTCAGCGCAGTGGCGACAGCGCCTGTCCGTTCACGACCTTGTACTGGGACTTCCTGATGCGCCATGAAGCAGCCATGGCCCGCAATCCGCGCATGACGCTGCAGGTCAAGAACGTGGCAAAGCTGACTGACGCCCAGAAGCAGGCGGTGAGCGATCGTGCAGCGGCGATCCGCAGCGGCGAGGTGGGTGCGGCGCATGGATGAGATCTTGGCCCCCGGGTTCGAGCCGACCTTTGAGCCCACCGTGGCAGCGGCGCAGGCCCGCATTGCCGCGGTACGGCCGGCCGCCTACGCACGAACCCGCAACGCGCTCGATGGCGCCGTCAGCCAGCTGTCGCCGTATATCACCCATGGACTGGTCACACTTGCCGATGTGCTGTCCGGGGTGGCTCAGCGCCACGCGCTGGACGTGCAGCACAAGTTCGTCTACGAACTCGGCTGGCGGGCCTACTTTCGCCATGTCTGGCTGCACCGCGGCGATGCCATCCTGCAGTCGCTGCGCGAAGGCCCGCTGGCGGACGCCGCCTATGCCCGCGAACTGCCGGCCGATATCCGCCAGGCGTGTACCGGCGTACCGGTGGTGGACGAGGCGGTGCGCACCCTCTACGCCACCGGCATGCTGCACAACCATGCACGCATGTGGCTGGCCAGCTATGTGGTGCATGTACGCAAGGTTCACTGGCGGTGCGGCGGCGACTGGATGTATGGCCATCTGCTCGATGGCGACCTGGCCAGCAATCATCTCAGCTGGCAATGGGTGGCCGGCACCGGCAGCAGCAAGCCCTATCTGTTCAACGCCGAGAATGTGGCCCGCTACGCGCCCGCGCCCTGGCACAGCCCGGGCAGCGTGATCGACACGTCCTACGAGGCACTCGATCGCATGGCTCGAGAGCCTGCTTTCCCGCGCCGCGCGGGCACACCGGGTGTGCTGTCCGGCAGCCGGTCGCTGATGGAACCGCGCCTGGCAATCACTCCCCCCGATGCGCTTGGCTGCATGGCGCCTGACGCAGCATCGGTCGCCGGCTGCGAGGTCTGGCTGGTGCATCCCTGGTGTCTCGGCGAACTGCCTTCATCCCTGCCTGCCCACACCAAGGTCATCGGCCTGTTCGTGGCCGACTTTCACCGCGCCTGGCCATGGAACGAACGACGCTGGCACTTTGTCGGCACCCGCATGGCCGAGCTGACTTCCCAGCGCTGGTACGGTGATGCCGACGCCATCGGTGCTGCCTTGAAGCAGGCACGCAGCGTGCGCAGCATCGCCGAGCCCCATCTGGCGCCTTACCTGGCGCGATGGGCCGAGTGCGAGCCCGCGTCTGCGCTCTTTGCGCCGGTCGATCGGCGCTGCGATTCCTTCTCGCAATGGTGGCATCGCAGCTCGCGCGGACTGAGCTCGGCCAGGGATCTTCTGGCCGTCAACGCGGTGCCCGCCGCGCTGTCCGCCGCAGTGCCCCCCGTTCGGTCCGGCGGTCGATGATGGGAACGGCTGCGCTGGTCTGGTTCAAGCGCGATCTGCGGGTTCGCGACCACGCACCGCTGGCGCAAGCCATGCGCTGCGACAGCGCGGTCGGCCTGGTGGTGATCGAGCCTCAGTGGCTGGCAAGCCCCGAGTGTGATCCACGCCATGTCGGCTTTCTGCTCGAGTGCGTCGCAGAGCTGCAGCGCAGCCTGGCTGAACGTCAGTTTCCGCTGCTGGTACGCATTGGGTCGATGCCGCAAGTGCTTCACGCGCTGCGATGCGAGTTCGCCTTCACGCACCTGTTCAGTCATGAAGAAACCGGCCCGGCCTGGACCTATGCCCGCGATCTGGCTGTCGCCGACTGGTGCCGCAGCCAAAGCGTGAATTGGACCGAATTGCCACAGACAGGCGTGGTGCGTCGCTTGCGCTCGCGCAGCGGATGGGCCGGGCGATGGGCCCAGCGCATGAATGACCCCGAGGCGCCTTCGATCGCGACGGCTTGCGGTGTGGGCGCGGCGGCAGGCCTGAAGTCGTCGGCGCTTCCGGGCTTGCGTGAGCTGGGCTTGCCCGCCCTGGGCGCGGCATTGCCACCGGCTGGCGAGCGTGCCGCATGGGCCACGCTCGAAAGTTTCCTTGACGGGCGGGGGCGCGATTACCGCAGCGCGATGTCCAGCCCGCTCAGCGCTACCGAAGGCTGCAGCCGGTTGAGCGCTCACCTGGCCTTCGGCACGATCTCGATGCGCTGTGTGCACCAGGCCACCGAAGCGCGCATCGCAACGACGCCCGATCGAAACCTGGCCTATGCATTGCGGGGTTTTGCCAGTCGTTTGCGCTGGCACTGTCACTTCATCCAAAAGCTCGAAGACGAGCCCGATATCGAGCAGCGCAACATGGCGCGCAGTGTCGATGGGTTGCGTGCCGGCGACGGCGTCCATGAGGGCGAGATTGACACGGCACGGCTGCAGGCCTGGTGCGAAGGCCGCACCGGTTTTCCGATGGTCGATGCCTGCATGCGCCAGTTGCGTGCCACCGGCTGGTTGAACTTTCGCATGCGCGCCATGCTGGTCAGCTTTGCGGCCTACCACCTGTGGTTGCACTGGCGCGAGCCAGGGCTGTTTCTGGCGCGCCAGTTTCTCGACTTCGAGCCTGGCATCCACTGGAGCCAGATGCAGATGCAGTCGGGTACCACCGGCATCAACACGCTGCGCATCTATTCGCCGGCCAAGCAGGCACTCGACCAGGATCCGCAGGGGCATTACATCCGGCAGTGGGTGCTGGAGATCGGCACAGCGTCCTATCCGCTGCCAATCGTCGACGAACGCGCGGCCGTGACCGCAGCAAAAGATCAGTTGTACGGCCTGCGCCGGACCCATGAGGCACACGCCGAGGCCAACGCCATCCAGCACAAGCATGGCTCTCGAAAAAGTGGCTTGCCACCGACCACGCCCAGGAAACGCCGCAGCCGCGCCTCGCCGGATGGCCAGGGCCAGCTGTTCTAGGCAAGCGCGCTCAAACCAGGACCTTTGCGAAGGCGAGGATTGAAGCGCGGACAGACGACGCGGGATCGACCGCTCAGCGCAACAGGCCCGGCCCCGGAAAGGCCAGCAGATCGCGATGCCCGATGGTGAGCGCAAGCCGGCCGGTAGCCACCTGCGCATGACGGCGCGCTGCCCATTCGGCGAACACCGACGCGGCGTCCGGTTCGAGCTCGCAACCGACAGCGAGCGCCTCATCGATCATCTGGCCGAGCAAGGCCGGATATCCGCCGGTCATCTGCCAATCGCTGCGAGCCGTGCCAACAGTAAAGCCGAGCCGATCGAGGCGCAGCGCCAATTCATCGACTGCGGCGATGCCGAGTGCGGCGCCAAAACCTTTGTCACCCATCTGGTGATGCTCGAAGGCCTGTTGCAGTCGCAGATCGTCTGCCATCTCGGGCTGCCACCGGCGCTGGCCATCGACGCTGAGCGTCGCCAGAAACGGACGCGGCGACCGGGAAAGCATCCGGCACAGACGATCGATCCAGTCGAGTGAGACCAGGTCGAGAAAGGCGGTCGTGGTCACGCCATCACAGTCCTGCAGGTCAAGCTGTTCGAGCGATGCCTGCAGGTCGAGCAGCTGCGATCGGACCCGCCAGCGCGCAGACCCGACGGTGAGCTCAAGCGCGCCGGTGGCCTCTTCGCTGACGCCCCATCCGTGCTGCGCTGCCCATCGGGCAATTTCGCTTCGCTGTGCATGCAGCAGCGCAGGGTCCTTGTCGATCAGCAGCCAGTCCTGATCGCCACCGATCAGGGGCGCGAGCAGGCGCAGGTTCGCGCCGGTCCCGGCACCCAGGTCGATGATCCGGCGTGGTGTACCGGCGAGGGCTGCTGCGAAATTGTGCGCAAGGCGCGCGTCACGTGCGGCGGCATCGAGGGGTTCGCGCTGTGCAAGCCAGTCGGGCGAAAACCCGCTCATGCAGTCAGCCCATCAGTCGGTCCATCAGCCAGCCCATCAGCCAGACCACCAGTCAGCCCATCCAGGGCCCGCGCCCACCGATGCACGGCCGTCGGCCAGTCGGACAAGTCCTGCGCAGCCCGCGCAGCACCTGCAGCAAGACGCTGTCGAAGGGCCACGTCGGTAAGGACCTGGCGCAACGCCTCTCTGAGCGCAAGGATATCGCCCGGCCCAACCAGCAAGGCCGTATCGGCAGCGACCGTCGCCGGGATCGCGCCCGCCGAGGTCGCGACGATCGGCAGGTGAAAGGCCAGTGCCTCGGCATAGACCATCCCGTAGCCTTCATGGTGCGAGGCCAGTGCAAACACATCAGCCTCGCGATAGGCGGCATCGAGGTGCTGCGCCGACACCTCCCCGGCCAGCGTCACACGCCGGTCAAGGCCATGGACACGGATGGCATCACGCAGCGCCCGGGCGCACGACGGATCGCGGGTGAGGCTGCCGATGCATGTCAGATGCCAGTCGAGTTCCTGCAGCCGCGACAGGGCCTCGATCAGCTGAAGGTGGCCCTTGCGCTGCGTGACCGTCCCCACCGCAAGCAGTTGCAGTGGTCGCGATGCGACTGGCTGAAGGGCCTCGGTCGCGGCCGCAGCAGGCACTCGCGTGCCGGGCGGCGTGACCCGCACCCGATCAGCGGGAACACCGGTGGCGATGATTGCGGCCGCGGTGTGCGAACTGGGGCACAGCAAACCGCGCATCATCGGCCACAGGCGGCGCTCGATCAGGGCATAGACCTGCGCAGCGTGTGCCGACAAACCGGTCTCAAGCGACAGCGGGTGATGCACGAAGGCGACGATCGACAGACGCCCGGTGTGGGCGTCCAGGCACTCGGTAAAGGCCGGCAAGGCAAGACCGTCGATCACCACGGTATGACCCGATGGCAGGCCGGCGAGCGCAGCGGCTGCGGCTGCGCTCGCCGTCTCGTCGGCGCCAGGAAACTCGCCGGGCAGCTCGATGACCGCAACCGCCCGCCCGTTGGCGCGCAGACCATCGACAACATGCCGATCGAACAGGTAGCCGCCGGTGAACTGATCGAGTGCGCCCGGAACAATCAGCGTGAAGGCTGTCAACCGAGCAAACCTTCGAAGGCGGCCCAGGCAAGCGGCGACTCGCGCAGCACGACCCGCATCGACGCCAGCGTGTTGGCCGTGCCGGGGCCGATTCGGCCTGCCTCGATCTGGGTCTTCATGCGCCGAAAGATCTCGCCGGCCATGAATTCGGTCGTGGTGTTGTGACCGCGAAGTTCGGGCAGCTCGTCGAGATTCTTGAAGTTCAGATCGGCGAGCACCTCATGCAGCACAGTCAGCGCCAGACCGATGTCGCAGACCAGCCCATTGGCGTCGAGCTGCTCGCGTCTGAATTCGACCTCCACGCCGTAGGTCGCCCCGTGCAACTTTTGCGCGGGGCCGAAGATCTCGCCGGTGAAGCTGTGGGCAATCATGATGTGGTCGGACACGGCGAGGCTGTACATGATGAAAGGACTCCGGCAGGGGCAGTGAGCGGGTCGGTGGGACAGTGGGGAATGAAGGGTCGTGCGTCATCAGGCGTGCGGAAGCGGGCGGCGAATTCAGTCGGCGCGATCAGCGATAGATCACGCTGTGACACAGCGTGCCATCGGGTCGGTCGGCCAGGCGGGACAGGGTGGCGGGCAGCTCGTCCAGCGTGCTCTGGCCGGTCAGCAAGACGTCGAAAACCGGGTCGGCCAGGAGTGAGACCGCAAGCCTCATGCGGCGCTTGAAGTCCCATCGCGCGCGCTGTGCGGTGGCCACCGCACCGACCTGCGATGATCGCAGTGTCAGCCGACGGCTGTGGAACGCTTCGCCAAGCGGCGCCGCCACCATCCGCGCGCCATACCAGCTCATTTCGAGCACGGTCGCCTCAAAGCCTGCCAGCCCGAGCGCGGTCTGAAGCCCGGCAGGTTGACCGCTGGCATGAACAACGATGTCGCGCTCGCCACTGCCGGTGGTCGGCAGCGCGAATGCGCAGCCCAGCGCTGCCGCCAGCTTTGCACGGCCCGGGTCATGATCGACCAGCTCGACCTCCACACCCGGGATGCGCGCTGCGAGCGCCGCCACCAGCGCGCCAACCACGCCGGCACCGACCACGCTGATGCGGTCCCCGAGTCGTGGCGCGGCGTCCCAGAGTCCGTTGACCGCGGTCTCCATGTTGGCCGACAGCACCGCCCGGGTGTCCGGCACATCGTCGGGCAAAAAGGTCACGGCATCGATCGGCACGATGTAGGCGCTCTGATGCGGATGCAGGCAGAACACCCGCCTGCCCAGCAGCGCGTCGGGTCCGGCATCGATCTGCCCGACCGAGGCATAGCCATATTTGAGCGGACCGGGAAACTCGCCGGTCTGAAACGGGCAGCGCATCGCCTGCCACTGGCTCGATGGCACCAGCCCCTTGAAAACCAGGCTTTCGGTGCCGCGGCTGATGCCACTGCGCCGCGCCCTGACGAGAAGCTGATCCGGACCGGGAATCGGCAGCACTTCTTCGCGGACTTCGCCCCGTCCGGCCTCGACGATCCAGAACGCTCGGGCGAGTCGATCAGGCATCGAAATCGCATTCGATCATGACGTCGGCGCCCATCATCACCCGCCGGGTGCGGGGCCGCAGACTGTTGCTCAGATCAGTGATCGTCGGGAGCATGATCGCCGGGCGACCCGACCCCAGAATGACCGGAGCAATGGTGATCTGCAGTCGGTTGAGCGCGCCTGCCGCGAGAAAACGCGAGACCGTGACGCCGCCGCCTTCGATCAGCAGGCTGCCCAGCCCGCGCAAGGCGAGCACGCGGCAGATCTCCTGCGGACTGAGGCCGGACTCACCGCGCGTGACAGGCACCACTTCGGCACAGCCGAGTCGCTCGCCCTCACTGGCGCGATCGGCGCCGCACAGAAGCAGCGTTGGCGCCGACTCATCGCGAAACAGGCGCTGGCTGCCGTCAAGCCGGCGATCGGGGTCGATGACGACCCGCACCGGATTGGGCCCGATGCAACGACGCACGGTCAGTTGCGGATCGTCAAGCAAGACGGTTGTGACACCGACCACCACCGCCTGGCAAAGCGCTCGCATCCGGTGGGTGTGGAGCAGATCCTCGGCGCCACTGAGCCAGCGCGACATGCCGCACAAGGTGGCGATCCGCCCATCCAGGCTCTGGGCAAGATGGCCCACCACAAACGGCCCCGCGCGGCGCGCATCGCACAGCGGCCGGTAAAGCGCCTGCAGCGGTGAAGCAGGCGTGAGTGGCAAGGCCTCAGGTGGCAACTGCGCACCGGCTGCCCGGGCGAGCAGCGCCTGCCACTCGCTGCTGTCGTCAGCCGGTGGCTCGTTGAGCGCGGTCATGCTGCTCGGGGAGGCGTTATCGGTCACGGGTTGTTATGACATAGCCGGATGAAAATCGATCGAAAACCATGTCCGGTGCGCTGAGATTGTGGCTGGAGGGCTCGATTCGGCCGAAGCGGGCCGCGGGTGCCCGGATCCGTTTGACCTCCATGATCGGTACCGGCGCGCTTTGCGTGGGCGGGGTCTGCGGCCAGACTGCCACCGTGACATCGGCCTGCCGTGGCGTCACGAACATTGATCGCAGGGCCGCAAACGGTTGGTCGGCGGGCAGCGGCGTCTCGAGCGTGACGCTCAGATCGATGCCACTGCGGGTCGCCTCGGTAACGGTCAGCGTGCCCCGGGAGCCGTTGCGAAACTGCAGCCGGAAGGTCTGCGTGGCCGGCTCGAATTCGATCTCGCGGATCGCGACATAGGGGCGCCCCTCTTCGGCGATCGGTCCGATCAGAAAAGAGCTGCCGTAGGCGGTGTCATCCAGAAACACCGGAGGCAGGGGCTTGGCGCGCCAGTAGCCGTCGGCAGGATAGACGACCAGGATCTCGAGTTCGTTGCCGGCGGCACCGCCCGAGGGCGACACGGGCTGCCCGTTGGCCGTCACGCCGGGCGCAATGCCCCGGCGCAGCAACTGCACGAGATGAAGCCCCGGCTCGTGTCGGGTGCCCACCCTGAAATCGACCACCTCCGGGCGCCAGAACGAGCCGAAGCGGTGGCCCACCAGCCGGATCGACTCATCCTCATACAGGACCGTGGTGCGCGGCTCGAAGGCGAAGCTCGGATCGTTCGACATGTCGCAGGCGGTAAAGTCGGGCGCGGTGAGGTCTGTCGTGATGCCGGCCAGATAGGGCGGATGCTCGGCACGAATGCGAAACCTGCTGATCGCCGTGCCGGTGAGCTTCACGTAAACATTGTCTTCTTCGGCGCACCGCGTGGGCCGACTGTCATTGACGAAATCGACCGAGGTCGCAACCAAGTTGGCGCCTGTGGTCGCGCCTGTGGTGAATAAGGTCGGACTGGTTGAAGCGCAGCCCGCGGCCAGCAGTGCGATCGAGAGCGCCAGGCTGCGCCAGGCCGTGCTCAAGGTCGGGTACTTAAAGGGACGGTGCATCACGGGCAGGAAGCTCAAGGTCTGGAACCCATTGACGGGTCCGCGCGGCCAGCGAACAGGCTGGCTGGCGATGCCACTGCGCCGTGAGGTGTCAAGACTGCCGACCCGGCGGCGCCCAAAGCAAACTGCGGCCAGGCTTCTTCGGGTGTGCGGCACAGGCCGGATCGCGCCATTTTTCGACCAAGGCGCGGCGATGCACTCAGCATGGCAAGCGGCACGCTGAGCAGCAGCCCAGCGATCACCGGCAGGGTAAACCAGAGGCTGACCGCGGGCGCGTACCAGGTGCCTGCGGCAAGCCCCAACCCCAGCAGGGTCTGGGGCCAGAGGCACCGCACGGCATCCGACAGCGGCAGGCCATGGGCCTGGCGTTGCTGGGACGTCCATCCGACGCGCCGGCCAAACGGCAGCCCCAGAATGAACAAACTCACCGCCACCGCCGAGATCGGCGCCACCAGCAGGGTCAGCACGATCTCCAGCAGAGCACTGCCTGCAATGCGCAGGCCGCCCCCATAAGCAGCACGCACTCCGGGGCGTAGCAGGACATCGGCAAGCGTCGCGATCTTGGGTGCGAAGCTCATGATCATGATGACCCCGAACAGCACCAATCCGGAATCAGTTCGGATCGGCACCTGACGCAGCAGACCGAGCACGATCAGACTGAGCCAGGCGAGAGAGCCGAGATACATGGCAATCGCCAGCAGGAGCTGGCAGCGGCTGACCGGCAGCAGCCCCGGTAATCCCAGCAGCTTGAAATACTGCATGTTGCCCTGGCACCAGCGCAGATCGCGCCGGATGAATTCGGGCAGGGTCGGCGGGTTTTCCTCCCAGCTTCCCTCTTCGATCGGCAGGACGCGGGCCTCGAAACCTGCACGGCGCATCAACACCGCTTCAACCTGATCATGGCTCAGGATATGCCCGCCCAGCGGGGGGCTGCCGGGCAGCATCGGCAACTCGCAGTGCGCGATGAAAGGGGCCATGCGCAAAATCGCGTTGTGGCCCCAGTAGGGCCCGCAGTCGCCTTGCCAGAAGGCCGATCCGAGCGTGTAAGACCGCATGCCGAGTCGCATGCCGAACTGGAAGATGCGGGCAAACGGGCTCGCGCTCGGCAGGCCGGTGACCAGGGTCTGAACGATGCCGATCTGCGGGCATCTCTGCATGATTCGCACGAGCCGCAGCATCGATTGCGGTGTCATCAGGCTGTCGGCATCGAGCACGATAGCAAAGGCATGCCGATGCCCCCACCGCCCGCAGAACTCGCGCAAATTGCCGGCCTTGAAGCCTTCGCTGTGCTCGCGCTGTCGGTAGGTGATCTCAAGGGCCGATCCGAAGCGTTGCGACAGGGCGGCCGCGGCCTGCACCTCGGCGGCGGCGATCTCGGGCTGGTTGCTGTCGCTCAGTATGTAGAGATGAAAGCAATTCGCCTGGCCGGTGGCGACCAGGGCGTCGAGCATCCATTCGAGATTTCGCCGGATGAGTTGCGTGTCCTCGTTGCGAATGCAGATCAACAGGGCGGTCGAGCTGACGATCGGATCGTCACCCCCGCCAAGATGAAGGTCGGGTGCAACCACCGATGCCGCATCGCGGCTGAATTGCATGAGTGAAAAGCCGATGACGGCATTCCAGAAGCCAATGGTCGTCCAGGGCAGTGTCAGCGCGAAGAGCCCCAGCATGGCGATGCCAAGCGGGTCCGGGCCACTGGCCAACAGCGTTCGGGCCATCAACCAGAAAAGGCCGGCCGAACTGGTGACCACGAGCGCTGCAAAGCCGCGCCGTCGCCAGCGCATCGACATCCTCGACAGCCGCATTCAGGTCATCCGCTTGAGAAGGCCGTCGCGGCGGATGAAGGTGTGATGCGCGGCGCCAGCGAGATGCGCTGCGATCAGCGTCCCGATGGCGACGGCGCCACATCCGTGCAGGAAGGACAGCGTCCTGGCAAGCGCCTCGTCCTTGCCGATCGGCGAAGGCAGGGGAAGCAGATCGAAAAGTTTCAGCGGGAAGCCCCAGGCGTTGGTGGCCAGAAAGCCGATGGCCGGCATCAGCAGCAGCAGCGCATACAGCGAGAGATGCGTCACCCGGGCGCATCGCTGAATCAGTGCCGGCGTGTCGGGCGACAAAGGCGGCGGCGGATTGCGCAAGCGGTTCAGCAGCCTGGCGATCGTCAGTGCGAACACGATGACGCCGACGCTTTCATGGATGTTGTACAGCCGAAACTTGAAGGCCTCGTCTTTGGGTTCGAAATACACGATCCACAGCCCGGCGGTGATCACGACGACCATCAGCACTGCGGTGAGCCAGTGCAGCCAGCGGGCGCCAGCGGTGTATCGAAGTGCAGGTGTCATGGTGTCTTTCGTTGTACCGGTCAGCGCCGAGAGCGAGCGTCGCAGCGATGCAGACGAATGAATGATCCGGGTGGGGCGGTCGGACGAGTCGTCATGCCTGATTAGGCCGGTTCGGCACGGTGACCGAAGCTTGTGTGGCCAGCCAGCGACCCACCCACCCTGCCCGGCGAGACAACCCTTCTTGTACCACAGGGCGGACCATCCAAATCGTCGGGCGTCGCCTTCCGGGCCGCAGGCTGTCAGCGGTCGCGCCGGCGCTCACGGCAGCTAGCTCCTGGGGACTGCAGGCCCGTCCGGCGCGATCGCGGCATCGGGTTCGGGCGGTTTCGCCAGCGGCTTATGAACCATCTTCTCGCCGTCCCACTGCTGGCCGCACCAGCAGCAGCCCTTGGCATCGATGATGCAGGTTCCACTGCCACAGCAGCGTTCATCATTTTTCACGGAGGTTTCCTGTTGTCGGAGCGTGTGCGCCGGGTTGATCGAAACGGCGGGCCAGGCGCTGCAGTTGTGGCCGGTAGCGTAAGAAAAGGCAATAGACCTGCTCCATCGTCCAGGCCATGCCGGGCAGCCGCCCCAGACGAGCCAGCCAGCGCCAGCCCGGCAGGGCAGACCACAGGGCCAGGAAGGCCTGCGCGCCGCTCAGCAGGCGGCCGTCCGGACTTTTCACATGAAAGCGCGCCAACAGATCGTCGCGGGTGGTGCCGAAAGGCAATGGCGACCCGACCTTGCTGACATCGGCGAAACACACCTGCGTGTCGGGGCTCAACGGGCGCAGACCGCGATAGACGCTGATCTCGCGGCGACACAAGGGGCAGGCGCCGTCGTAGAGCACGGTCAGTGCCTGTCTGTCGTCGCCTGGGCCAGAGGCAGGCAAGGTCACAGGCGGCGGCGATTCGCTGGCGAAAGCCATGTCGCGCTCGATCAGCCTTTCTTGGCCCAGGCGCTGCACCAGCCTGCGGCGGCAACCTGTTTGCCGGCGAACAGCGGGCAGCCGCCAGCCTTGTCGCCAGCTTTGCCCTGATACAGCGCGCAGCTGGCGCAATTCTGGCCGGCGGCGTACTTCGCGTATTTCTTTGCGTCGACGCGGCTGGCCTCGGCGGCATAGCCGAGCGCGCCAGCCTGCGCGTCTTTCTCATCGACCATGGCCTGCGCATTGGCACGGGTGGCAAGTGCTGCGCCGGACGCGGCAAGGGTCATCATGAAGACACGACGGGAAACGGGCAGATTCATTTGAGAGTCCTTTGTGGTGGATAAGTTGGCAGGAAGGGAAAGCTCAGGCAATTGCGATCACGGGTGGCGCGAAGACAGGTGGATCAACACGGGGTGGTGCGAAGACAGGTTGCGCGAAAGGGGCGCTGGCGAATTCGGTGTTGGTTGCCGATGTATCGAAGGTCAGACCCAATAGGGCCGCGTGCAGCGAGCGGGCCGATTGCCAGGCGCCTTCAATGCCTGATTCGCCGAAGAAGTCGCCGCAGACACCCAGTCCCCGCGCGGCATCCCACCATGAAGGCCTGGGGGGTGCCGCTTTCAGTGCGCGCGGCAAGGCATAGCGCCAGCGATGTGCTGTGCAGTGCTGCCACCGCACGGACTGACCCAGATAGTCGGCGAGCGCGGCCTGCATCAGTGTCAGCACCTCGCAGGCGGGCTGTTCGATGTGCTGACGGCTCCAGCCGGGGCGCGCATGCGCGATCCAGTGGTCCTGCCCGGCGATTCGGGTTCGGCCGGGCTTTCGATCGCTTCGCACCACCCAGCCAAGCGGCCCGGATGTCGGCCTGCCCAGATCCCAGTCGATTGAGGGATCAAGCGAGTCGGCCACACCGATCAGCGTCCAGCAGGGATGCATCGACACGATCGACGCGCTGCGCGCCCAGTCACTGCGGTGCGGGCTGAGAAGCGGCGCAGCCTGCAGCGGCGGCAAGGCGACCACGACGGCGTCGAAGGGCGTTTTGTGGCACTGGTCGCCGGCTGCAATCCACCAGCCGCTCGAGTCACGCTGCAGGCGGTCTACTGTAAATGACCAGGTCGAAGCGGTATCGCAGAGCAGATGCCGGCAAAGCGACGGCATATCGGGCACCGGGACATGAAGCCGAGCCTGCTGCCCGTCGAGTGGCAGACCGCAGGGCGCAGGGGTCGGCGTCCATTCGGCCAACCACTGTGCGCGGGTCGCCTGATCGATGAAGTCCTGAAAGTCTTGCGTGACCGCACGAAGACCCACCGCGCCATGATCGAGGCGCGTCGTCCAGTTGCGCCCATCACGGTCGGTCCATTCGAGTCGTCGACTGGCCAAACGTCCTCCGGGGCCGCGTGCCTTGTCGAAGACATGAACCGTCAACCCGGCTTTGGTCAGCGCGCAGGCCAGCGCCGACCCGGCAAATCCGGCGCCAACGATCGCCACGCTTGAAGGGATGACTCTGCTCACGAATCAGAGGATACACATTCTTGGTTCAAATGCTATTCAAGACATCAAATCACTCAAATTATTACAAATAATGCGAGTCGATACCGAGTCATCCGAGAGTCAAGCGATTCGCCGCCCACGATTGCCGATTTCCCGGCAGTGACGCAAACCCGACCCGAGGCTTTCGCTGTCGACGTGAGCCTTCAGTGATCCATGACAAAGATCCCGGCATTGCACTGGGGCATCTTGTTCGATCCTCAACCTGATGAAAGACGACCATGGGGCCAGTCGCCAACCCGGTTCACCGCGAGCCTTGGAGCAAGGGCAGGACTTTGGCCGGCAAGCCCCTCTTCAAGATCGAGCACATCCGGGCATGCGGCAATCCGCGCGAATTCGCGAAGGCTGCGGCGGGGAACTCGGCCTTGATCGCGCGGATCACGGTACGCAGTGAGCAGGTGGACAAGGCGCTCGATTTGGCTTGCCGCAGCGATGGCCTCCGGCGCAATGCTGTTTGGATGCACAAGCGTCGAACAGACGCAGAACGAGGTCTACTTGAGACTGGACGGCGGAAAGCTGGCGCCATGGAAGGGCGTCGTCGAGGCATCGACATTGCATTGGCCCGACCTTTGGGCGGCCACCGCGGCTTGTCAAGACACCGACGACCCCAAACGCAAACCGCCTGAGACCAGCGCCAGGTGCCCTGAACCGCACACTTCTTTTGACTCAGCGAGGATGGACGCAGTGGACTGAGCTGCCATCCGGATCAGTCCACGCGCCTGCCTGCCTGACCGATTCCGCAGACGACTGAAGACGGTCGGTTGCCGGTACTGAGAAAACCGGACACCGGGAGGCCACCATTATTCGACCGCTGCAGACTCGTTCACTGGGTACCGGTCAGGCTCTGTGGTGAGGAGGATTTCGTTCAGAACGGACGTGGCGTAAGTCCCGGCGGGCAAAGAAAACGTAAGCACCAGTTGATTGGCATCCGGCCATTCCCACGACATTTCCGCCGGGCTCGCCACCAGGGCGCGGCGCTCCTGATCCAGACCGGCGTATTCCATGCCACCGCACAAGGTGGCGTGACGTTCAGCCACGCTGTTTTCCAGGGCCTGCGCCTGATCGGTGGTGACCACGCGGCCCCGCCCCCATAGCGGCCCGGTGGGCCGGCCCGCCTGGTCCATCACATCGCCGGGCAGGGTGTTGCCCCAGAGTCCCTTCTGGATCCGCAGCGCCAGCACTTCATTGAAGACGAGGGAGCGTACCGCCGACAGGTAGATGCCCTTCTTCTTCGGGTTGCGCACACGGATTTCACGCGCCAGCATCGCCCTGCCCTGCTCGACGTTACCGCCACCGTGGCCGAAACGCTGGGCGCCGAAGTAGTTGGGCGCGCCATCTGACGAAACGGCCTTGAGATTCGCCTCAATGGCGTCGCGGTCGCCGGTCACGTCACGCAGCACGATGCGGAATCGGTTGCCCTGCAGATCGCCGCGGCGCAGTTTCTTCGCGTGGCGGCTCTGGCTGAGTACCTTGAACTCCGGGTGCTGAAGCTGCGTCAAGTCGGGCGTCTCGCCCTTTGGCAGATAGATGCTGAACCACTGACGGGTGATGGCATAGCGGTCCTTGAGGCCGGCATAGCCCACATCCACTTCCTGCACCCCGGCGGCATCGGCCAGTTGCAGAGCGACGAAGGCAGTGTTGGCACCGTTCTTTTCGATATCCAGCCAGATGTGTTCGCCCTCACCGGAGGGTTGCTGCAGCGGCAGTTCGGTGACGATGAAATCCTCGTTGAGGCGTTTCAGTGTGGCGCTGGCGCCGCTGGCCGGATAAGCATTGGGCCACTGCGGCAAGGTCGTGTATCGGGTGTCGTTCATTCGCGGTCTGACGGCACCCGCTGCGGATCGGGACAGGCTGTCCGGTCGATCAGGGGCAGTTCAGACGGTGATTATCGCTCCGCCCACCTGTCTGAACGGGCGTGAATAGATTCGACACCGGTGGGAACCCTTGCGCGCGGCGACAGTCCACTGGCGGGCGGCGGTATCAACTGACGGCATCGGCCAGGAGCTGACTGAGATGAGCGACTGCAAAGGGCGGGCCCGGTTCTGGGGCCCTGTTCGGCTTTCGCAGCCGAGCAGCAAGCGGCGCCTCCATTTCCACGGATTGGCTAGATCGACGGCTGATTGACGCGCCTGGACAGTTGTTCGGCACTCTCCCGTCGTTCGCTGTAGCGATCGACCAAGTAGGGCGCCAAGTCACGCGTCAGCAGCGTGAATTTCATTAACTCTTCCATCACGTCGACCACGCGCTCGTAATACGCCGATGGCTTCATGCGCCCAGCGTCATCGAACTCCATGAAGGCCTTGGCCACGGATGACTGGTTTGGAATCGTGATCATGCGCATCCAGCGGCCAAGAACTCGCAGCTGGTTCACAGCATTGAATGACTGCGACCCGCCCGACACCTCCATCACAGCCAGTGTTTTGCCCTGGGTCGGCCGGACCGCGCCGATGCTGAGCGGGATCCAGTCGATCTGCGCTTTCATGATGCCGGTCATCGCGCCGTGGCGCTCGGGTGAAGTCCAGACCATGCCTTCGGCCCAGGCCGCAGCCTCGCGCAGCTCTTGCACCTTGGGGTGGGTCTCCGGCGCGGCATCCGGCAGCGGAAGGCCGGCCGGATCGAACACCCGTACCTCACCGCCCATCGCAATCAACAGGCGCGCTGCTTCGAGCGTCAGCAGCTTGCTGTAGGAACGGTCACGCAGCGAGCCGTAGAGCAACAGAAAGCGCGGCGCGTGCGATGAGGTTCCCGCGCTTGCGAAGCGACCACCGGTGGGTGAGTCGAACAGCGCGCTGTCAACGTTGGGCAGGCTCAGGTCAAGGATCGACACGGTGGACTGTCCTCTTCCCATCGGCAGCGATGACCTGTTCTCCGTCTTCCTTGCCCGCGGTGACAAGGGCCGGATGCAATGCATGGTGAATGCCCAGCCCGACCGCAGCGCCGATAAACTGGGCAATCACGAAGCCAGGTGCACTTTCCGGGGCGATGCCGGCAAAGCTGTCGCTGAACATTCGCCCGAAGGCTGCTGCCGGATTCGCAAACGAGGTCGAGGCGGTGAACCAGTAGGCCGCACCGATGTACGCGGCGACCATCGGGGCGACCCTTGCTGCCGGTGCACGCAGGATGACCAGCAGCAACCCGGCGGTGGCGACCGCCTCGGCGATCCACTGACCGGTCCCGCTGCGCACCTTGGTCGAGAACTGCAGGATGGTCATGTCGAACATGGCATGTGCCAGCCAGGCACCCAGCATCGCCCCGACCAGTTGTGCGACGACGTAAGGCGCCAGCATCGCTTTGGGCAATTCGCCGCGCCAGGCCATCACCGCGCTGACCGCCGGATTGAAGTGGGCGCCGCTGACCGGGCCGAACACCTCGATCAGAATGTAGAGGCCGCCGACGGTTGCCAGGGTGTTGGCAAGCAATGCGACCGCGATATTGCCCCCGCACAACCGCTCGGCCATGATGCCCGAGCCAATCACAACGGCCAGCAGCAATGCGGTGCCGAGCGCCTCGGCAAACAGCTTTCGGGGCAGATCAACCATCGCTCAGCGCTGCCCGATGGCGACAAGTTCAGATTGAAGGTCGATCTTGCTCAGGGTCTCGAGCGGCAGTTGAAGCAGCTGCAGCATTCGCTAGCCGATGGCCTGGCGAGTGAGTTCAAAGGCGCGGCGCTTGCCTGCATCGCCGCCCTCTGCGTTCGAGGGGTCGGGATAGCCCCAATGCACTTTCACAGGCTGACCGCTGTGGCCACCGAAGAACACCGGGCAGGTCTCGGCTGCGGCGCTGTCGCAGACGGTGATCACGATGGACAGCGGCGGTGCATCGTCGCGGCTGAACTCGTCCCAGCTCTTGCTGCGATAAGCGCTTGAGTCGATGCCGGCGTTTTGCAGGGCCTCGATCGCAAGCGGGTTGATGCGACCGCTGGGGGCGCTGCCGGCGCTGTGGGCCTTGACGTCGCGGCCAAGCCGCGCCGCCCAGTGATTGAGCATGCCTTCAGCGAGTACGCTGCGCGCCGAGTTGTGTGTGCACAGGATCAGGACGTGGAAAGTCATGGTTGCGGGCTTTCAAGTGATGGTTTTGCCGATCTGGTCGACTTCGCGCTGCAGCGACATGCCTGCCAGCGAGTTCATTGGCAGCGCGAGCAATAGTTCGATCCGCCGCTTCAGCGTGATGGCGACGTCCATGAACGCCTTGGCCTTATGTTCCTCGCTGCCTTCCACGGCAGCCGGATCCGGGACGCCCCAGTGTGCTGTCATGGGCTGGCCCGGCCACACGGGGCAGACCTCACCGGCGGCGTTATCGCAGACCGTGAACGCGAAATCCAGCGTCGGTGCGTCAGGCTTCGCGAATTCTTCCCAGCTCTTGCTTCGATAGCCATCCGTCGCGACATGCCAGGCGGCCAGGGTCTTCAATGCGAAGGGGTTGACGGTGCCATTCGGATGGCTCCCTGCGGACCAGGCCTTGAAGCGCCCGCCACCCAAGTGGTTCATCAAGCCCTCGGCCATGATGGAACGGGCGGAGTTGCCGGTGCAAATGAAGAGAACGTTGTAGACCTTGTCGCTCATCGGGAACCTCAGCAGTGGGACGTGGAAACGCTTCGTGGTGGTCTCGGAGTCAGCAGGTCGTGCAGCCAGGAGAGGAGACAATCTCGCAAGCCGCCCCCTGGCAACAGTGCGCGGTGAGGTAGGCCAGCAGGTCATTCATCTGCTCGATGGATGGCCGATAGATGAGGTTGCGGCCATCGCGTTCCTGGGTCACCAGGCCGGCATGCATCAGTTCTTTCAGATGGAAGGACAGCGTCGAAGCGGGCACGTCCAGCGTGGCAGACAGTTCGCCAGGCGTCATGCCTTGCGTTGCAGCGCCAATCAGCACGCGAAAAATGCGCAGGCGCATGCCCTGAGCGAGGGCAGCAAGGGACATCACGGCAGTTTTTTCTTCCATGATTCTATTATTATAGAATCATAGATAACAGTCAACCCGGACAAAATGGCGTTGATTGCGGTCAGTGTGCCGAGCAGCCGCTTTGTGCCAGCGATTCGAGAGGCACGGAGGACTGCTCAATGCCAGCCGACGTTTTTGCCGGCACACTAAACGAGGAGAACGAGAAACGAAGGGCATAAAGCGTGAACTTGGGCCGCTGATTGCCCCAATTTGCCAGGCAATTCAGACGTTTCGGCTCATACGATTCCTCGGAAAAACACCATGCCGATGACGGTTTTCACGCTGGTCGGTACACGCTGCATGCTGCACCTTCGCAGTGGGTGCGCCGCACAGCGATCTGTCCGTGTTGGGTCGCAAACAGCGACACGCGAGCCGTCGCCGTTGTTCGGTCCGGTGCCCTGGAACTGTCCTCAAAGCGCCAACACTTCGAGCGTGGGGAAGTAGGTTTTGAATCGCCTGGCGTCGCGTGTCAATAGCGGCGAACCCTCGACGGCTGCATGACTGAGGCGACTATTACCTTGACGCGCGCCGCTCCTGTTGCCACCCTCGTATTTTGTTTCTTCGGAGGCCCTATGACGCACAGCGCTCGCCAAACCGCTCCCGTGACCCAAGCTATCGCCCAATTGATTCTGATCCTGATTGGGGCCGTGCCGATGGCAGTGAGCGCCTCGGTGGTCTCAGACTGGAACAAAGTCGCTCTGGCCGAAGTCCGATTGGCCAAGCAAGGCCCACCGATCGTTGCCCGGTCGCTGGCCATTGCCCATACCTGTATCTATGACGCGTGGGCCTCCTACAGCGCCAAAGCCCTGGGTGCCGTAGTCGGTGACACTCTGCGCCGGCCTGCCGCTGAGCGTAACGCGGCCAACCGCACAGAAGCCATCAGCTATGCGGCCTTCGCCTGCCTGCGCAACCTCTTTCCTTTGGGCGAATCGCGCCTGAGGGATGCCATGGCGACCATGGGTTACAACCCTGACAACCTGTCGACCAACACCAGTACACCGGCCGGCCTGGGCAACAGCGTGGCGCTCGCGGTCATTGACAGCCGACGCAATGACGGCTCCAACCAGTATGGTGATCTGGCGCCCGGCGCTTACAAGGACTACACAGGCTACGTGCCGCAAAACGCGCCACTGCCTTTTTGCACGCCGCAGTCGCTGGTCTGCGCGCCGCTGATCGTCAATGATGAATACAAATGGCAACCGCTCTACAACGAGATGGGGGCCCTGCAGAGCTTTATTGCGCCCCACTGGGAGCGCGTGAAACCCTTTGCCCTCACGTCTGCAGATCAGTTGGATGACCTGCCGGGATTGAAGGCCTTGCCCTCCATTCAGCGCGATAACCCCGCACGCTATCGAATCAATGTCGATCTGATTCTGAAATACAGCCGGGAACTGACGCCGGAGCGCAAGCTGATCGTGGAGTACTGGGCGGATGGCCCGGCGTCAGAGTTTCCGCCAGGTCACTGGGGCCTGTTTGCCCAATTTGTCTCTGCGCGTGACAACAACAGCATCGGCAAAGATGCCAAGATGTTTTTTGCCATGCACAACGCCTCTTTCGATGCCGGCATCGCGGCCTGGCACCTGAAACGAAAATTTGACGGCGTCCGCCCGATCACCGCGGTGCGCTTTTTCAAACAGGGGCAATCGATCGTGGCATGGGGCGGCCCGGGGCGACCAGTGGAGGCCATTCAGGGCGAAAAATGGATGCCCTACAACCCGGGTAGCAACCCGACCCCCGCTTTCCCGGCTTATGTGTCGGGGCATTCGTCGTTTTCTTCGGCGTCGGCCACCGTGCTGCAACTGATCACCGGCAGCGACAAGTTCGACTACCAAACCACCATCCCCGCCAATTTCGGTCGCGTCGAGCCGGGTGTGCCACCGGTGGCGACAGTCATCGCCTACAAGCGGTTCAGCGACGCGGTCAATGATGCGGGCATGTCGCGACTGTATGGCGGTATCCATTTCAAGGATGACAACACCGCCGGGCAGTTGATTGGTAATGCGGCCGGCCAACTGGCCTACGACAAAGCCAAAAAATTGTTCAATGACAGCTCGGACGATTGAGCGAAAGACAGCGCGAAAACCTGGGCCGAGATGAAATACAGCTCCGATGATCGAAGACCTTTGGCTCAGCTTGGACTTTGTCAGACTCGAAGATCAGCGGAGTGCTCAGGGCGCTTCGCGCCTGAAATACCAGGTGGTCGCGTCCGAGTCGGCGGCATCGAAGGCATAGCCCTCCTGCGCGAAGGCCTTGAGCCCTTCGGGCTCATTGATGCGATGGTCGATGACATAACGAGCCATCATTCCTCTTGCCCGCTTGGCCGAAAAGCTGATCACCTGCCAGCCGGCCTTTCGCCGCTCCTGGAATACCGGCTGAATGATCTGTGCACCGAGCACCTCGCGATCGATCACACGCGAATATTCATCGGAGGCGAGATTGATCAGCACACGGCCACCTGCATCACGCATCGCGCGTTTGAGCGCCCGCGCCGGCTTATCGGCCCAGAAACCGTAAAGATTGCTGCCCCGCTCGGTGCTTAGCCTGGTGCCCATCTCGAGTCGATGCGGCTGCATCGCGTCGAGCGGACGCAGCACGCCATAGAGCCCGGAGAGAATGCGCACATGCTGCTGCGCAAAGGCCAGTCCATCAACATCAAGGCGACGGGCCGCCAGGCCATCGTAGACATCACCGTCGAAGGCCAGCACCGCGGGACGCGACTGTCCGGGCCGGGGCGTGGCACGAAACGCGGCATAACGGTCGACATTGAGTTCGGCCAGCGCCGGGCTCAATGTCATCAGTCCGGCCAGATCGGCGACGCTGAGTTCGCGCAGTCGGGCGATCAGTTGGCGCGCGTCGGCAGCAAACTCGGGACGGGTGGGTTCAAGATCGACAATCGGCGATTCAAAATCCAGCGTCTTGGCGGGCGACAATACGATCAGCATGCGAGGCCTTCTTCTGTCGAGCCGCGCGCGCCGCTCGTGGCGCAAATTCGTGGCGCAATCTGGTGGCGCAATTATAGGGGCCGACTTGACACTGATCCTGGATACCAACGTTTGGCTGGCATGGCTGGTCTTTGCCGATCCGCGCCTGGCCGCACTGGTCGAGGCCATCGAGAGCGGCCAGGCCCGCGTGATCGCCACGCGCTCGATGCTCGACGAGTTTGCCGAGGTGGCTGCACGCCCGATCTTCAAACTGTCGCCCGACCAGCAGGCCAGCGCCCGCGAGCGGCTGGACGATACGGTGGTCCTGCTCGCCCCCGCGCCCGATTGCCGTCTGCCGTGCAGTGATCGCGACGATCAGGTCTTCATCGATCTGGCGGTCGCGCATCGTGTCGACTGGCTGCTCTCGCGCGACAGGGCCCTGCTGCGGCTGCGAAAACTCGCGGCACGCCGCTTTGGGGTGCGCATCGGTCTGCCCGAAGACTGGCGCGCGCAGCCGTTGGCCGCCACATCGCACCCCGAGATGCCACGCCTATAATCGGTCAGCCTTGAGGAACCTCTCCATGAACGCATCGGCCGCCCTGTCCACCCCCGCCCTCGTATCGAAGCTGCCCAAAGTGGGCACCACGATCTTCACCGTGATGTCGGCGCTGGCCACCGAACACAAGGCGGTCAACCTCGGGCAGGGTTTCCCCGACTTTCATTGCGATCCGGCACTGGTCGATGCTGTGTCTGGCGCGATGCGCGAGGGCCTCAATCAATACCCGCCGATGACCGGCATCGCACCTTTGCGGCAAGCCATCAGCGCCAAGGTCGCCACGCTCTACGGTCATCACTACAACCCGGAGACCGAAGTCACGGTCACCGCCGGCGCCACGCAGGCCATCCTGACTGCCATCCTGGCGATCGTGCGCCCGGGAGACGAAGTCATCGTGATCGAGCCGGCCTACGACAGCTACCTGCCCAATATCGAGCTGGCCGGCGGTGTCGCGGTCCGCATCCCGATGACCGACACATTCCGGATCGACTGGGATGCGGTCGCGGCTGCGGTCAGCCCCCGCTCGCGGGCGATCCTGATCAACTCGCCGCACAACCCCAGCGGCATGACCCTGTCGGATGCCGACATGCGCAAGCTCGAGTCAATCGCGCTCGACGCCGGTCTGTTCGTCATCTCGGACGAGGTCTACGAGCACATGGTGTTCGACGGCGAGCCGCACTGTTCGGCCTGCCGGTATCCCGGCCTTGCGGCACGCAGCTTCGTGATCTCGTCGTTCGGCAAGACCTACCACGTCACCGGCTGGAAGGTCGCCTATTGCGTCGCGCCGGCAGCACTCTCGACCGAGTTTCGCAAGGTCCACCAGTTCAACGTCTTCACCGTCAACACCCCGGTGCAGTACGGACTTGCGGCCTACATGGCCGATCCGCGCCCCTACCTCGATCTGCCCGCCTTCTACCAGCGCAAACGCGATCTCTTTCGGACCGGCCTGGCGGGCACCCGCTTCAAGCTGCTGCCCAGCCAGGGCACCTATTTTCAGATCGTCGACTACTCGGCGATCTCGAGCCTGCCGGAGGCCGACTTCGCCAAATGGCTGACCACCGAGATTGGCGTCGCAGCCATCCCGCTGTCGGCCTTCTACGATCAGCCGATCGAGCGCAGCATCGTGCGTTTCTGCTTTGCCAAGCAGGACGAGACGCTCAAACTGGCGCTTGAGCGGCTTGCCCGGCTCTAGTTCAACACCTCCCGCACAGACGCCCATGGCGGTGGCGGTCGATCTGCCGGTCGATCTGCCGGTCGATCTGCCGGTCGAGATGCCGGTCGATCTGCCGGTCGAGATGCCGGTCGATCTGCCGGTCGAGATGCCAGTCGATATGCCGGTCGAAATGCCCGGCGCGGCGGGCACGGGGCTGCGCTGGGATATTTTCTGCCGGGTGGTCGACAACCTGGGCGATGCCGCGATCTGCTGGCGGCTGGCCCGTCAGCTTGCCAACGAGTACTCACTCACCGTGCGACTGTGGATCGACGGGCCACAGGCCTTGATCCGCCTGGTGCCCGGCGCCCGTACCGGGCAAGTGCACGATCGGGTCAGCATCGAACGCTGGCGCGACGATGATCCCCGACTGAGCGGGCCGGAGCCCGAACAACTGGCCGACGTGGTGATCGCCGGATTTGCCTGCGAGCTGCCAGCGGCCTATCGCCGTGCCATGACATCGCGCCGCCCGGTCTGGATCAATCTCGACTATCTGTCGGCGCAGCCCTGGGTCGACACGCACCATGGCCTGCCTTCGCCCAAAGCCGACGGTCTGATCGAACACTTCTTTTTTCCGGGCTTTACGCCCGCCAGCGGCGGCCTGCTGCGCGAGGCCGATCTGATCGAACGACAGGACCGCTTCGATCGCGACCCCACCGCAAAAATCGATTTTCTGCGATCGCTCGGTGTTGAGGCCGAACCCGGTGACCGCCTCATCTCGGTGTTCTGTTACCCCGACTCGCCTGTTGCCGCGCTGATCGACAGGATCACGGCGCAACCGCTACCGCCACAGGTCCCCCAAGGCCCGCAAGGCACGTATGGCCGCTGGCGGCTGCTGATTCCGGAGGGCATCGCACCGGAGCTGACCGATGGCCCCCCGGATAGCCACCAGGACGGACGCCCGGACGGGCGCCCATTTTCGCGCCTGCCTTTCCTGGCACAGACCGACTACGACCGACTGCTGTGGTGCTGCGATCTGAACTGTGTGCGTGGCGAGGACTCGTTTGTCAGAGCGCTGTGGTCGGGTCGTCCGCTGATCTGGCAGGCCTACCGGCAAGCCGACAACGCGCATCAGCCCAAGCTCGAGGCTTTTCTGGACCGCTGGCTCGATGCGGCGACCGTGCCGCAAACCGCCGCGCACGTCTGGCGCAGCGCTCACGCCGCCTGGAATGCCGCGCCCGATCCGTCGAGTCGCACCCTGATGGCGTCTGCCCTGCAGCCCATGCTCGATCAGTTGCCGACACTTGCGGCCGGTGCTCATCGTTGGCGATCGGCCCAGCTCGAGCAGACCGACCTGGCCAGTCGGCTAGTGGGATTTGCGGCCAGCAAGCTATAATCGAGAGCTTTTGATCGCCGGTTATGCATTTTTCCTTGCGAACCTGCCCCCCACGACTTTTCCCCAAAGATTGATCCCATGAAGACCGCCCAGGAACTGCGCCCCGGTAATGTCGTGATGATCGGCACCGAGCCGATGGTCGTGCAGAAGGCCGACTACAACAAATCCGGCCGCAATGCTGCAGTCGTGAAAATGAAGCTCAAGAATCTGCTCAATGGCTCGAACACCGAGTCGGTCTACAAGGCCGACGAGAAGTTCGACGTGCTGGTGCTCGATCGCAAGGAATGCACCTACTCGTATTTCTCCGAGCCGATGCATGTCTTCATGGACGCCGAGTACAACCAGTACGAAGTCGAAGCCGAGAGCATGGGCGACGCCCTGAACTACATCGACGAAGGCATGCCCTGCGACGTGGTGTTCTACGACGGCCGAGCCATTTCACTCGAGATGCCCACCTCGGTCGTGCGCGAGGTCGAGTACACCGAACCAGCGGTCAAGGGCGACACCTCGGGCAAGGTCATGAAGCCGGCCCGCATCAAGCCCACCGGTTTCGAGCTGCCGGTGCCGGCCTTCGTCGAGATCGGTGATCGCATCGAGATCGATACCCGCACTGCCGAGTACCGCAGCCGCGTCAAGTAAGTTGCGCTGACTCAGTCGCGCTGAATAAGGCGAGTCAGATCGTGCCCTCGAGCCCGACAGGAAGGTCGTTTTCGGCCTGATTCGCATCCGGGCAGGGCCTGATGCAGCGCATGACGCTCGCACGAAGCGTGCGCTGCGACGCTGGCTTGACCAGATAGCCGTCACAGCCAGCGAACAGGGCGCGGGTCATGTCGATGACTGACGAGCGAGCGGTGAGCACGATCACCGGCACGCGCGTCGACCGGCGAGCCCGGCGAATCTGTCGCACAAACCGAAAGCCGTCGACGTCCGGCAGGTCGACATCGACAATCACCAGCTCGTAGCGCCGCAGCGACAGCAGTGCGAGCGCTTCGCGCGCCGTGCCAACCCCCTCGACATCCAGGCTGATCGCCTCGATCGACATGGCGACCTGCCGCCTGACCACCGGGCTGGCGTCGACGACCAGAACCCGCTGTGGCCGGACCGATGCACCCGCCGACGCCTGAGCGAGCCGAGCGCTGCTCGCCTGAGCGGCGCTCGCCGGGTCACCTCGAAAGACCCGGACGCCGCGTCGAAGCGGCCGCATCAGCTGACGCTCAACCGCCTGATTGAGGACGGCCAGCAGATTGACCGAAAAGCGCTGCATAACCAGATCGTCGCAGGCCCGGGTCGGGTCGCAACGCCGCCCGACCGTCACCACGGTCACACCGATTGCGGCAGGTGACAGCCGGCCAAGCACCCTGGCGACCGCCTGACCATCGGAGACGGTCATGTCGACCAGCGCCAGATCGTAATCGGCGGGGGCGTCGGCTGGTGCAAAGACGAAACGGTAGGGATTGTCACGCGCAAGTCGAAAGACAATCTCGACGATGCGCTGGAAGGTCAGGCCCAGTCCGAAAGCGGCGACCCGAAACGATGGCCGGGTATCGGCATCGAATGGCGCGAGCAGATTGATCGAGGCAGACATGAATGCAGGCAGATCGCGGCCGAAGCCAGTCAGGGAAAATCGGACCGATCTTACACCGCGCCCCGGTTAAACCTGCAAGAAATTTCCCGAAAAACTCTTTATACGGCAATCCCTTAAGGAATTGTCTTCAAGTGAAATCGGAGGAAAGCGCAAGCTGCAGGTCGTTGTCTCGGGCGAAATTGAGCAAAAACGTGAGCGCGAGGGGTTCGATGGCGATGATCGACGGATCGACTCGCACACAGGTCTGGTCCTGATGACGCCCCGGCACCGCATAGGGTGAAAACTGAAGTGGCGTAGCAGCACCGCTGCCTGGAGGGCGAAAACAGGCCATGACGCCGGCCAGTCGCTCGCTCCAGTCGCTGGGTCGAAAGGCCTTGCCCGACGAGGTCACTCCAACGATCAGAAAGATCGCATCAGGCGTCTTCGCGATCGAACGCGCAGGAACGAGAGTGGGAGTGAGGTCGGACGCCATCGGCTGGGCGATGAGCCGTAAAAAGTGCAATGCGGCAGTATAGCCGCCGAAGCACCGGGCTCGCCGGTGTCATGAAAATCCCATAGACTCGACTGTTTCGCGTTTTTGTTTCGCCCCTTCGTTTCGCACCTGGCTTTGCAACGATTCCCGGAAGGATTCACGATGACCGCCATCGACCCCGTCATGCCAACCTATGCCCCGCAGCCTGTCGCGTTCGAGCGCGGCGAGGGTGCCTGGCTCTACGACACCGATGGACGACGCTACCTCGACTGCCTGTCCGGAATCGCGGTCAACACGCTCGGACACAACCATCCGCGACTGGTGGCCGCCATCACCGATCAGGCCTCCAGGATCATCCACACCTCGAATCTCTTCGAAATCCCGCTGCGTCGGCAACTTGCCCAGCGCCTGGTCGACCTGTCGGGCATGACCAATGTGTTCTTCTGCAATTCCGGACTCGAAGCCAATGAAGCGGCGATCAAGATCGCGCGGCTCTATGGCCACAACCGGGGAATCGATCTGCCCGAAATCGTCGTCTACGAAAAGGCCTTTCACGGCCGTTCGCTCGCCACGCTGTCGGCCACCGGCAATGTCAAGGTGCAAAAGGGTTTTGAGCCGCTGGTGACCGGCTTCGTGCGAGTACCGCTCAACGACATGAGCGCGCTCGAGGAGATCGCCGCGAATCGCCCGAATGTCTGCGCAGTCTTTCTCGAAGCGATCCAGGGCGAAGGCGGAATCCAGCCGGCCCGCATCGAATATCTCAAGCAGGTCCGCGCGCTGTGCGACCGCAAGGGCTGGCTGATGATGGTCGACGAAGTCCAGTGCGGCACTGGCCGCACCGGCCGCTGGTTTGCGCATCAGTACGCCGGCATCATCCCCGACGTGATGCCCCTGGCAAAGGGCCTGGCCTCGGGCATTCCGGTGGGTGCGGTGGTCGCTCACGGTGAAGCCGCACACACTTTCAAGGCGGGCAACCATGGCACGACCTTCGGCGGCAATCCGCTGGCCATGCGGGCGGGCCTGACCACGATCGACGTCATGGAAGAAGACCGTCTTCTCGACAATGCCACCGCCATGGGCAACTTGATCATGGACGGCATTCGCCGCGAGATGGCGGGCGATACCGGGCTGATCGAGGTCCGAGGCAATGGCCTGATGATCGGCATCGAGCTCGACCGCCCCTGCGGCGAAATCGTCGGCAAAGCCCTCAAAGCCGGCCTGGTGCTCAATGTGACCGCCGATTCTGTGGTTCGTCTCTTGCCGCCGCTGATCTTCAATCGCGAGCAGGCCGAGCTCACGGTCGCAACCCTCGCACCGATCCTGCGCGATACGGTGGCACGTCCGATCGACCGGGCAGCCTGAGGCGGAATTAATGGCCTTAAAACACTTTTTGCAGCTGATCGACTTTGATCGCGACGAGATCCAGCATGTCTTTGCCCGCAGTCGCATCATCAAGGACCTTTACAAGCGCTATCAGCCTTACCACCCGCTGGCCGATCGCACGCTGGTGATGATCTTCGAGAAGCAGTCGACCCGCACGCGATTGTCCTTCGAGGCGGGCATCCAGCATCTGGGCGGCGCGGCAGTGTTTCTGAATACCCGTGACTCCCAGCTCGGTCGCGGCGAGCCGGTCGAAGACGCCGCGCAGGTCATCTCGCGCATGTGCGATCTGGTCATGATCCGCACCTTCGAGCAATCGATCCTCGAGCGTTTCGCGGCCAATTCGCGCGTGCCGGTGATCAACGGCCTGACCAACGAATACCATCCCTGCCAGGTCCTGGCCGACATCTTCACCTACATCGAGCACCGGGGACCGATTACCGGGCGCACGGTCGCGTGGGTGGGCGATGCGAACAACATGGCCTATACCTGGATCCAGGCGGCGGGTCTGCTCGACTTCCGGATCCGGATCTCGACGCCACCGGGCTACCCCGTCGACCCCTCACGGGTGACGGGCCATGATTCCGCTCATGTCGACGTCTTCGAAGATCCGATGCAAGCCTGCGCCGGTGCAGACCTGGTGAGCACCGACGTCTGGACCAGCATGGGGTTCGAGACTGAAAACCGCGATCGTCTGACCGCTTTCGCGGACTGGCAGGTCGACGCGGACATGATGCGGCAGGCCAAAGCCGATGCGCTGTTCATGCATTGCCTGCCAGCGCATCGGGGCGAGGAAGTCTCGGCTGATGTGATCGACGGTCCGCAGTCGGTCGTCTGGGACGAAGCCGAAAACCGCCTTCACGTTCAAAAGGCACTGATGGAGTTCATCCTGCTCGGCAGGGTTTGAACGCCACGACCGATCGGCACGGTCATCGGCCAGCTTGACCACCTCGCCGGCTCAGCGAGGCGCTCGGCCCCAGTTGACTGCTTCGCCGGCTCAGCCGGCTGCTCGTCCGCTCAACGGCAAAGGTGCAATCGCACCGCCCCAGGACGCGCCACACCCTCGGCTGGCAATTCGCTGAGAGCCGGGCGGACCGGCGGCTTGGCCATCGGCGCAAATCGGGTCGGTGCAGGTGTGAGTGCCACGACGCGACGCGCCTGGCTCAGATGAAGCCCAAGCTTGCAGACATCGCTCAGCTCGGTACCTGCCGACACCGGCAGAACACTGTCGAGCCTGGAGACGATGGCCTGCCAGCGCGGCGATGCAATCACCTGCTCGAACAAATGACCAAGCTCGGCATGCCAGCGTACGCATTCGTCAAAGGTCGGCGCCTCGGCCAGCAGGGGAAAGCCGTATCGCGGCAGCAACTCGCGAAGGTCCCGATCGATTGCCGCCTGCGACGGGTCAAGCAAACCCAGCAGCGCGGACGCCACCGACTTTTCGAGCTGCCCGGTCAGATCACTGACCTGGCGAAGTGCATCCTCGAAGCTGAGTCCGGCCACAGATTTAAGGTTTTCGAGCAGATCAAAGAGCGCCTGTTTGTTGGCGCGAAGCTTGCCGCGAAGTCCGACATAACGGGCCAGACGCTGCTGAAAAACCTCGTCCGTGCGCACGTCGACACGCTGCACCGCCGCCTGCAGCCACTGATGCTGAACCGCCTTGGGAGCGGCCTTGCGCATGGCAACCGATGCGGTGAATTCCAGATCACGGAGCAGCCTGTTGAGCTGACCTGCATCTAATGCTGACATGACGCACCCCTTGGCGAAGTCTGACGATTCCCCGAGTTGTCGGCGCCAGAAAGGGTGCTCTTGAGTCAAGCCGGACCGCAGGTGCGCAATGACCGACGGACGGCCGCGCCTGATCAGGACAGCATGTCGTCCCAGATATTTTGAGCCCAGGCGAAGGCATATTGGCCCTCGAGTTCGCTGGCTGCACCCGACAGTCCGCCGGCGCCGGCAACCGGCTCGAGTGTCTTCTTGTCGGCAACCCACTGATGCACCGAAGCGACATGCATCGCATTGCGATCGTCGACGAAGGAGTAGCAGGTGTTGGCGATGACCGGGGTGACCGGTGACCGCCCGTTGAGTTGCTCGATGATCGCCGCAGCCGCCAGCTTGCCGTGCTGATTGGCCATATGACCCGACTTGGGCATGGCCGGCGCAGCGAAGGTTGCATCGCCAAGGACATGGATATCGCTCACTGCGGTCGAGCGCATGGTCAGCCAGTCGACCTGAGCCCAGCGTCCGTTGGCATTGAGCAGCCCCATCCTGGCCGCCAGGTCGCCCGCCCGCTGCGGCGGAATGACATTGAGCACATCGCCTTTGACCCGATCTCCAAGCTCAGTCGTGACGGTGCGACCAGCCGCATCGAGCTCGGTGACCAGCGCATTGGCACGGTAGTCGATCATCCCCTTGTAGGGCCCATTCCAGGCTGCCAGGAACAGGCCCTTCTTCGAGACGATGTCAGGGTTGCCATCAAGAACGACGATGCGCGCCCGGGGCTTGTAGGCCTTGAAATAGCTTGCAACCTGGCAGACGCGCTCGTACGGCCCAGGCGGACACCGATAAGGCGCCTTGGGGATACTCATGACGAAGGTGCCACCATCGGGCATGGCCTCGAGTTGCGCCCGCAGCGCCACGGTTTGCGGGCCCGCCTTCCAGGCATGCAGCACCGTGTCCTGCGCCTTGCGATCGAGGCCTGCGATCTCGTCAAAGAGAAAGTCAATCCCCGGCGACAGGACCAGCTGGTCGTACTGCAGCCACAGACCGGCTTCAAGTCGTACCCTGCGGCGAACCGCATCGATGTCGATGACCTCTTCGTGAATCAGGTCCACGCCGCGGGCACGCAGGCCCTGATAGTCGAAGCTGAGGTCCTCAATCCGTCGGGAGCCGCCAAGAACGAGATTGGACAGTGGACACGAAACGAAACGACGATTTCGCTCGACCAGTGTCACATCCACCGAATCACCGCCCCAGCGCTTGAGATAGCTGGCCGCGGTCGCGCCGCCGAAGCCACCACCGACCACCACCACCCTGCCGAGTGGCCGCCCGCCGAAAGCGACACGCTGCGTCGCACAGCCGGCCATCGCCGTGAGTGCAGCACCCGCCCCCAGAGCCTGTCCGAGTCGACGCCGCGACGGATTGATGGGATTGCCGGACGTGGACATCTGAATACGCCTCAAGGCTTGGGCAAGCTCGAGAAATAGTTCGCCATGAGCTCAACCTGCGGGTCGGTATAACCCTTGGCTAGCTGATGCATGATGGTCGCCGGGCGGGTGCCGGCCTTGAAGGCCTGCATCTGCTCGACGATATAGCGACTCGGCAGGCCAGCAAGACTCGGGATACCGCCCGCAGACCGGCCCTGCGGTCCGTGGCAATTGGCGCAATTGGCAGACAGATAGGCGGCTTCTCGGTCCTGAGCAACCGATATTCCGGGCGCGTAAAGCAGTGAAACCGCTACACCGGTCGCCATCAACCGCCCTCGAATCCTGCTCATCGCCATGCCCTTCTCGACACCGCCTCTCAGGCGGGCACCACCTCAATCTGCTCCTCACCTTCGCTCGGCGCCGCAGGCGGTGCCGATTCAAAGAAGGACAACGTGACCTTGTCATCAGCGTCGAGATCGACGGTCACCTTGCCGCCGCCCACGAGCTTGCCAAACAGCAGCTCGTCGGCAAGGGCCTTGCGGATCGTGTCCTGGATGAGCCGCTGCATCGGGCGAGCGCCCATCAGCGGGTCGAAACCCTTGCTCGCAAGATGTGCCCGCAGGCGCTCGGTGAACACAGCATCGACCTTCTTCTCATGCAGCTGCTCTTCAAGCCCGATCAGGAACTTGTCGACCACCCGCATGATGATGTCCTCGGTCAGACTGCCGAAGGAAATGATCGAGTCGAGACGGTTGCGGAATTCAGGCGTAAACATCCGCTTGATTTCCTGCAACTCATCACCGGCCTGCTTGTTGTCAGAAAAGCCGATCGAACGACGCTGAAGGTCATGGGCACCGGCATTCGTGGTCATGATGATGATCACGTTGCGGAAGTCGGCCTTGCGACCGTTGTTATCGGTCAAGGTGCCGTGGTCCATGACCTGCAGCAGGATATTGAAGATATCCGGATGCGCTTTCTCAATCTCGTCGAGCAGCAGCACCGAATGCGGCTTTTTGGTGATCGCCTCGGTCAGCAGACCGCCCTGATCGAAACCGACATAGCCGGGAGGGGCGCCGATCAGGCGCGACACGGCATGTCGCTCCATATATTCGGACATGTCGAAGCGAATCAGTTCGATGCCCATCAGGAACGCCAGCTGTTTGGCGACCTCGGTCTTGCCGACACCCGTCGGACCGGAAAACAGGAAGGATCCGATCGGCTTTTCGGGTTTGCCAAGCCCTGAGCGGGCCATCTTGATGGCGGCAGCGAGCGCCTCGATCGCCGGGTCCTGACCGAACACCACATTGCGCAGATCACGCTCGAGATGCTGCAGCTTGCTGCGGTCGTCGGAGGACACCGACGTTGGGGGAATACGCGCGATCTTGGCAACGATGTCCTCGATCTCACCTTTGCCAACCACTTTCTTCTGCTTGGACTTCGGCAGGATGCGCTGCGCTGCGCCCGCCTCGTCGATCACATCAATCGCTTTGTCGGGAAGATGGCGGTCATTGATGAACTTGGCCGACAGCTCTGCCGCAGCTGTCAGGGCAGACGCCGAATACTTGATGCCGTGATGCTCTTCGAAGCGTGACTTCAAGCCGCGCAGGATCTGCACCGTCTGCTCGACCGTCGGCTCGACCACATCGATTTTCTGGAACCGGCGCGACAAAGCGTGATCTTTCTCGAAAATACCGCGGTACTCGTTGAAGGTGGTCGCCCCGATACACTTGAGCTGACCCGACGACAACGCCGGCTTGAGCAGGTTGGAAGCGTCGAGCGTGCCACCCGAAGCCGAGCCGGCACCGATGAGGGTGTGAATCTCATCGATGAAGAGCACCGCATTCGGGTTAGCCTTGAGTTGCTTGAGTACCGCCTTGAGCCGTTGCTCAAAATCGCCGCGGTATTTGGTGCCTGCCAGCAAGGCCCCCATGTCGAGCGAATAAACAACCACTTCCGACAGCACTTCAGGGACGTCGCCCTGGGTCACTCGCCAGGCCAGGCCTTCAGCGATCGCGGTTTTGCCGACACCGGCCTCACCGACCAGCAAGGGGTTGTTCTTGCGGCGCCTGCAAAGCACCTGAATGACGCGCTCAACCTCCGATTCGCGCCCGATCAGCGGATCGATGCGGCCTTCGCGCGCGGACACATTGAGATTGGTGGTGAACTGCTCAAGCGCGCCCTGCTGGGCAGCCGCCGGCTCTTCGCCCTGCTCGGGCGCTTCTTCCTTGGATTGCTCCTTGGGTTGAGGCGTTTTGGTGATGCCGTGCGAGATGAAATTGACCACATCAAGCCGGGTGATGCCCTGCTGATGAAGGTAATAGACCGCGTGCGAATCCTTTTCGCCGAAGATTGCGACCAGCACATTCGCGCCGGTCACTTCCTTCTTGCCGTTGGAAGTGGATTGCACATGCATGATGGCGCGCTGGATCACCCGCTGAAACCCGAGCGTCGGCTGCGTGTCGATTTCCTCATTGCCGGGAACAACCGGTGTGTTCTCTCGAATGAAGTTACCGAGATTCTTGCGAAGGTCGTCGATATTGGCCGCACAGGCCCTCAGGACCTCTGCCGCCGTGGGATTGTCGAGCAGGGCAAGCAACAGATGTTCGACCGTGATGAACTCGTGGCGCTGCTGCCTGGCTTCGACAAAAGCCATATGCAAACTGACTTCCAACTCTTGAGCAATCATGCTTCCTCCATCACGCACTGCAAGGGGTGCTGTTCCTGGCGCGCATATTCACTAACCTGTTCAACCTTCGTGGAGGCTACGTCGCGCGGATAGATGCCACACACGCCGCGGCCCTCTCGATGGACCTTCAACATTACCTGAGTCGCCTTTTCGCGACTCATGCTAAAAAACCTCTGAAGCACTTCGACCACAAACTCCATCGGCGTGTAGTCGTCATTCAACAAGGCCACCTCGAACATCGGTGGCGGTTTGGTACGAGCATCCTGCTTCTCGAGGATGTTGGTCGGATCATTCGAAGTTGCCATATCACCGTCATTCTAGCGGCTCGCGACCTCGACGCAACGACGCATGCCAATTCTTTGATGGGGACTGTGCAGCGTTTCACAAGCTCGGCATCAATCGCGAAGTGATCATCGCCGTTCAGACCGTCTCGCCACAAGAGATCGAACGAATTTTGACGATGGCTTGACGAATCTCTCACTTTGACAAAGACTGCCGCTGCGACATCGGGGGTTTCCTGGCGAGCGCAACAACTCATAAAAATGTTTTCGAGGGGATAAAGGTATGGCAAGCGGTACAGTCAAATGGTTCAATGATGCCAAGGGATTTGGATTCATCACCCCGGATGATGGCGGCGAAGATCTGTTCGCGCACTTCAGCGCGATCCAGATGAATGGCTTCAAATCCTTGAAAGAAGGCCAGAAAGTGCAATTCGATGTTGTGCAAGGCCCCAAGGGCAAGCAGGCCTCGAATATTCAGCAACCACAATAACCCTGTCCGACGCCTGAGGGCCAAACGAAAACGCCGGCAATTGCCGGCGTTTTCGTTTGG
>CAIVAS010000098.1 GCA_903903975.1 uncultured Burkholderiales bacterium | reverse complement strand
TCTGGGGCAGTCAGCCAGCCAGAAGATGTCCGAGATGGTCAGCGATTCGCTGGACAGCGATCTGGCCACGGTCGAATCCGAGATGCCGGCGCCGGCCGAAGACAACGGCGAGGTCGACGATGCGCCGATCGTCAAGTTTCTTCAGAAGATCCTGCTCGACGCCATCAATGGCGGTGCCTCGGACATCCACTTCGAGCCTTACGAAAAGCACTATCGCATCCGCTATCGCGTCGACGGCGAGCTGCGCGAGGTCGCCCAGCCGCCGCTGGCGATCAAGGACAAGCTCGCTTCGCGCATCAAGGTGATCTCGAAGCTCGACATCTCGGAAAAGCGCATCCCGCAGGACGGCCGGATGAAGCTGGTAATGTCGGCACAGCGGGCGATCGACTTCCGGGTCTCGACGCTGCCGACCCTGTTCGGCGAGAAGATCGTGATGCGGATTCTGGATCCGTCGTCGGCGCGTCTTGGCATCGAAGCATTGGGCTATGAACCCGAACAGAAAGCGCTTCTGCTGGATGCGGTGAGCCGCCCCTACGGCATGGTGCTGGTCACCGGCCCAACCGGCAGCGGCAAAACCGTCTCGCTCTATACCTGTCTGAACATCCTGAACAAGGCGGGCGTGAACATCTCGACCGCAGAAGATCCGGCCGAGATCAACCTGCCGGGTATCAATCAGGTCAATGTCAACGACAAAGCGGGCCTGACCTTCTCGGCAGCACTCAAGTCCTTCCTGCGCCAGGATCCCGACATCATCATGGTCGGCGAAATCCGGTACCTGGAGACCGCCGACATCTCGATCAAGGCCGCCCAGACCGGCCACATGGTGCTGTCGACGCTTCACACCAACGATGCGCCGACCACCCTGACCCGGATGATGAACATGGGCATCGCGCCCTTCAACATCGCCTCGGCGGTCATCCTGATCACCGCGCAGCGCCTCGCCCGTCGGCTGTGCAACTGCAAACTGCCCGCCGATATCGACGAAGACGTGCTGCTGGCGGCCGGATTCAAAGAAGCCGACCTCGACGGCAGCTGGACACCCTATCGGCCGGTGGGATGCGAACGCTGCAATGGCGGATACAAAGGTCGCGTTGGCATCTACCAGGTGATGCCGATCTCGGAAGAGATCCAGCGAATCATCCTGGCCGGTGGCAATGCCATGGAGATTGCCATGCAGGCCAAGCTCGACGGCGTCTCGGACCTGCGTACGTCGGGACTGCGTAAGGTCAAGCAAGGCATGACGTCGATCGAGGAAGTCCTCGGTTGCACCAACGATTGAAGCGGAGCAACTCATGGCAAGCAAACCCCTGAACAAACCCCTGAGCGGCAACACGCTGTCAGTCAAGACCTTCACCTTTCTCTGGGAAGGCCGCGATCGAGGCGGCAAGTCGATCCGGGGCGAAATGCGCGCAGGCGGCGATGCGGTCGTGCGATCGACGCTGCGTCGTCAGGGCATCACGGTAACCAAGGTCAAGAAACAGCAATACAAGTCGGGCAAGAAGGTCACCGAAAAGGACATCACACTCTTTACCCGCCAGTTGGCGACCATGATGAAAGCCGGCGTGCCGCTATTGCAGTCCTTCGACATCGTTGCCAAGGGCAGCGAGAACCAGTCGGTCGCAAAACTGTTTACAGACATCAAGGCCGATGTCGAGACCGGCACCTCGTTGTCGCAAGCGTTCCGGAAATACCCGCTCTATTTCGACAACCTGTTCTGCAATCTGGTCGGAGCCGGCGAGCAGGCCGGTATTCTCGACGACCTGCTCGAGCGCCTCGCGGTCTATAAAGAAAAGATGCAGGCGATCAAATCGAAGATCAAATCGGCACTGATGTATCCGGTGGCCGTGGTCGGGGTGGCCCTGATCGTGGTGACCGTGATCATGCTGTTCGTGATCCCGGCGTTCAAGAGCGTGTTTTCGAGCTTCGGTGCCGATCTGCCGATGCCGACGCTGGTCGTGATGGCGATGTCGGACTTCTTTGTATCGAACTGGTATCTGATCTTCGGTGTGGCCGGCGGCATCTTCTATTTCCTGATGCAGGCCTGGAAGCGATCGCCGGCAGTCCAGTTCTTCATGGACAGGTTGCTGCTGAAGCTGCCGATCTTCGGGTCGGTGATCCGCAAGGCCACCATCGCCCGGTGGCTGCGCACGCTCTCGACCATGTTCGCCGCCGGCGTGCCGCTGGTCGAAGCGCTCGACTCGGTGGGCGGTGCAGCCGGCAACATCGTGTACCTGAATGCCACCCGCAAGATCCAGCAGGAAGTCTCGACCGGCACCAGCCTGACCACCTCGATGACCAACGTCGGCGTGTTCCCGAACATGGTGCTGCAGATGTCGGCCATCGGCGAGGAGTCGGGTGCACTCGATGCCATGCTGGGCAAAGCCGCCGATATTTTCGAGGGCGAAGTCGATGATGCGGTCGAAGGACTGGCATCCCTGCTCGAGCCGCTTATCATGGTGTTCCTCGGCGGACTGATCGGCGGACTGGTGGTCGCGATGTATCTGCCGATCTTCAAACTGGGCCAGGTGGTGTAAGCACTCGATGGCCCGCCACGCGGCTGATGGCCGCCCGATGCGATGTTTCTCACCCCTGCGTTTCAACTGCTCGACGAGCTCGGACCTGCCACGCTGATCGGCCTTGCGGCATTGATCGGGCTGCTGGTTGGCAGCTTTCTGAATGTCGTGATCTACCGGCTTCCCAAAATGATGGAGGCCGACTGGCAGGCTCAGGCGGCCGAGCTGCGCGGCGAGCCGGCAGCCGAGCGCGCACCGTTCAACCTGATGACGCCGCGTTCACGCTGCCCGCACTGCGGCACGCCGATCGCAGCCTGGCAGAACATCCCGGTGATCTCGTGGCTGATGCTGCGCGGTCGGTGCGGACACTGCGGGGCGTCCATTCCGGTGCGCTATCCGCTGGTCGAGGCCCTGACCGGTCTGCTCGCGGCACTGGCCATCGCAGCCTTCGGTCCGACCGCGGCCGGCGCCGGCGCGCTGCTGCTGAGCTTCGCCCTGATCGCGCTCACCTTCATCGATCTGGACACGCAACTGCTGCCGGACGACATCACTCTTCCACTGCTGTGGCTGGGGCTGGCCTTCAACCTGAGTGGCACCTTTGTGCCAATTGCCGACGCAGTCGTCGGAGCGATGCTTGGCTATGGCATTCTGTGGACCATCTTCTGGATCTTCAAACTGGTGACCGGCAAGGAAGGCATGGGCTACGGCGACTTCAAACTGCTGGCCGCGCTCGGCGCCTGGTTCGGCTGGAAGCAGATCCCCTCGATCATCCTGCTCGCCTCGGCGGTCGGCGCGACGGTTGGCATCCTGCTGATCGTCTCGCGACAGCATCGGCGCGAAGCACCGATTCCCTTCGGTCCGTATCTGGCAGGCGCCGGACTCTTGGCGCTTTATTTCGGAAAACCGCTGGGAGCCTTCTTTGGCATCGCCTGAGTCGTCGTCAACGCCCACTCTTGCGCCCGGCGCTGCTGCCCTGATCGGACTGACCGGCGGGATCGGCAGCGGCAAGAGCACGATTGCCAATCTGTTCGTCGAACGGGGCGCCGCGCTGGTCGACACCGATCAGATCGCCCACGAACTGACCGCCCCGGGCGGCGCCGCCATCGAGCCGGTCCGCGCGGCCTTCGGCAGCGATGCGATCGCCACCGACGGTCGCATGGACCGCGCCTATATGCGCTCGCTGGCGTTTTCGCAGCCGCAGGCCCGCCTGCAACTCGAAGCCATCCTGCATCCGCTGATTCGCGAAGGCACGCGCAGCGGCATCGCGTCGGCGATGCAGGCGGGTGCGCCTTATGTGCTGGTCGCCGTCCCCTTGCTGGTCGAATCCCGCGACTGGCGCGGCCGCTATCAGCGGATTCTGGTGGTCGACTGCCCGCCCGAGATCCAGCTCGAGCGGGTCATGCGCCGCAGCGCCCTCGAACGCAGCCAGGTCGAAGCGATCATGGCGGCTCAGGCCTCGCGCGAGCAGCGCCTGGCAGCCGCCGACGACGTGATCGACAACAGCGGCGACCACAATGGGCTCGCCGCGCAGGTTGATCGCCTCGATCTGCTCTATCGTGGTTTGTCAATGAAGGGCGAATGATTCAAAATCCGTTTGCCGACTTCAGGACCTGCCCAGGACGGCCCCCGCGTTGATTCTCTACGAATATCCGCTCAACGAACGAATTCGCACGCTGCTCAGGCTTGAAGACCTGTTCGGGCGCTTTGACCACTTCGCCGACCAGTCCGGCCCGCTTGAGCACCATGTGGCACTCACCACGCTGTTCGAGATCCTTGAGGTCGCGTCCCGCGCCGACCTCAAATCCGACTTGCTGCAGGAACTCGAACGCCAGCGCCAGACGCTGATCGTCTTTCGGGACAACCCTGAGGTGTCGACTGAAGCACTCGACACCGTGCTCGACCAGATCGATACCGCGGCGCAGGCGCTGAGCGCCACCACCGGCAAAACCGGGCAGCATCTGCGGGATAACGAATGGCTGATGAGCATCCGCAGCCGCGCGTCGATTGCCGGCGGCACCTGCGAGTTCGATCTGCCCTCCTATCACGCCTGGCTCAACCGGTCGGCCGAGGTCCGCAACCGGGACATCTCGACCTGGGTCGCGCCATTCCGTCCGCTGCGGGCCAGCCTGGTGATCGTGCTGCGACTGCTGCGCGATTCGGCCAACCGGTCGATGGTCACGACCCATCAGGGCAGCCTGCAGCAGTCGCTTGCCGGCAAGATTTATCACATGCTGCAGATCAGGGTCGACGAGAGCACCGGCGCCATTCCCGAGATCTCGGCCAACAAATACATGCTCTGGATCCGGTTCACGTCGCAGGACGGCGATCTGCGGCCGCGTCCTTTTGAAGGCGATGTCGCCTTCGAACTGAGCCTGTGCAATCTCTAGTCTGATGGCGCCGATCGTCGACTGCCCGATCTGCGGCCGAAAAAGCGAGTTTTCGCCTGCCAACCGCTGGCGCCCGTTCTGCTCGGAGCGCTGCAAGATGATCGATCTCGGTGTCTGGGCGACCGGTGGTTATGCCATCGGCAGCGACGCAAACACCGACGACTCAGCCGACGATTCGGTCGACGAAGGCGACACCTAAGCCCTCGCCCGACCTGCGCGGCCCGCTGCCGGTCAGCGCCAGGCCGCCCGCATCATCGCCACCCCATGGGCACCGGCTGATTCGGCCGCCGCCAGATCGGCTTGCGACAAGCCTCCGAGCGCATAGACCGGTATCGGAGTTGCGGCGATCTGCGCCGCCAGCCCGTCAAAACCCATCGATGCCGCGCCGGGGTGGCTGTCGGTCGGGGCAACCGGCCCGAACACCGCGAAGTCGCATCCGAGGCGATCGGCGGCAATCAGGTCGTCTGGGTGATGACAGGAGGCGGCGACCCAGGGCAGGTTCGGGCGAGCCGTGGCCGCGGCAAGGTCGCGCGCAGTCAAGTGAACGCCGTCGACCGCCTGCCAGCAGGCTGACGGATGCCGACTGCTGACGATGATGCGCAGCAGATGCGTCTGGCGCAGCGCGAGCAGCCGGCCGAAGAGCCGCTCGAATTCGGCCTCGCCGAGCAGGGGCTCACGCAATTGCAGGAATACCGGCTGCGTCTGAAGCAGCCCCTCCAGCGCTCGCTCGAAAGCCGCGACGCCGATGTCGGCCGCGCAGGAGATGCGATAGAACGGCGGCAGCCGCAACCAGCCGATCGGGCCCAGCGAGGCCGGCAGCAGCGGGGCGACGCCGATCGCATCGATCGGCTGCCACACCAGCGCCTGGCCTTCGCGGGAATGCGGCTCACCGCGCCAGCGACGGACTCGCCGAAAGAACAGTCGCACGGTCGCATGGGGGTAGTCGTGGCCACGCACGATCCAGGGCGTCGATTCGACCGCCTCCAGTCCGAGCTCCTCATGCAGCTCGCGGGCCAGGGCCTGCTCGACCGACTCGCCCGACTCGACCTTGCCGCCCGGAAACTCCCACCATCCGGCATAGGGTTTGCCGGCGGGACGCTGACCGATCAGGACCTGCCCGTCGGCCGACAGCACGACGCCGACCGCCACATCAAGCAGCTTGGGCACAGCATCGGTCATCGGCGGGCCGGGTCGACGCGGTGAATCGGTGCTCAGCGCCTGCGCTGGCCGATCGAATTGGGGATGCCGGCGACGGCGGGTTCAAGCGCGTTCTTTGGCGCAGCCGTTTCGGCGGTCTTCGAGCGTTTGGGCTTCGACGCCGCGGGCGCAGTGGCCTGCCTGATCTGCTTGGCATGGCTGCCCGCCCAGTCGCGCGCAAATTGCCAGGCAACCCGACCCGAGCGCGAACCGCGCTCGAGCGCCCAGCGCAGCGCATCGCCGCGGGCGCTCTCGATCTGGGCCGCGGTGCAGCCAAAATGACCGAGCCAGTGAGCGGCGACCGCCAGATAGTCGTCCTGGCGAAAGGGATAGAAGGCCACCCACAGGCCGAAGCGCTCTGACAGCGAGATCTTTTCCTCGGAGGTCTCACCGGGGTGAATCTCGCCATCTTCGGTGTACTTGGCGGCGAGGTTCTCGCTCATCTTTTCGGGCATCAGGTGACGCCGGTTGCTGGTCGCATAGATGAGCACATTGTCGGACGCGGCAGCAATCGAGCCATCGAGCGCCACTTTGAGCGCCTTGTAGCCGGGCTCGCCTTCCTCGAAGGACAAATCGTCGCAATAGACGATGAAGCGTTCGGGTCGATCGGCGACCAGTTCGACGATGTCGGGCAGATCGACCAGGTCGGTCTTGTCGACCTCGATCAGTCGCAAGCCACGCGACGCATAAGCGTTCAGACAGGCCTTGATCAGCGACGACTTGCCGGTGCCGCGCGAGCCGGTCAGCAGCACATTGTTGGCGGGTCGCCCGGCCACGAACTGGCGGGTGTTGCGTTCGATCAGGCGCTTGGCCTCGTCGATGTTGTGCAGATCGTCGAGCGAGATCATGCCGCGATGGCGCACCGGCGCAAGCCACGACTGCGCGCCAAGGGCCGAGCTACGGCTGCGCCAGCGAAACGCGACCGCCGAGTCCCAGTCGGGCTCGGGGGTCTGGGGCAGCAGCGATTCGATGCGGGCGAGCAGCGTCTCGGCGCGCTCGGCAAGGCGGGTCAACAGGGCGTCGTCAAGGCTCATCGAGGGATTCAGGACCGGTAGTCGGCGTTGATCGACACGTAATCGTGCGACAGGTCGCAGGTCCAGACGGTGGTGGCCATCTCGCCCCGGTTGAGCACCACGCGGATCGTGATCTCGGCTTCTTTCATCACGCGCTGGCCGTATTCCTCGCGGTAGTCGGGGTGGCGCCCGCCGCGGGTCGCGACATGGACATCGCCGAGATAGAGATCGATATCGGTCTGGTCGAGATCGTCGATGCCGGCATAGCCGACCGCCGCCAGAATGCGACCAAGGTTGGGGTCGCTGGCAAAGAACGCGGTCTTGACCAGCGGCGAGTGGGCGATGGCATAGGCCACCGCCGAGGCTTCGGCAAGCGATCGGGCGCGCTCGACGACCACGCTGATGAATTTGGTCGCGCCCTCGCCGTCGCGCACGATGGCCTGGGCGAGTTCGCGGGCAACCTCGACGATCGCGGCCTTCAGGACTGCTGCGGCCTGACCGCCCGCGCCGTCGGCATCGAGCGCACCGGCGCCAGTGGCCACCAGCAGCAAGGAGTCATTGGTCGAGGTATCGCCGTCGATGGTGATGCGGTTGAAGCTGGCATCGGCCGCTTCGCGCACCCACTGCTCGAGCAGTTCCTGCGGCACCAGCGCATCGGTCGCGATGAAACCGAGCATGGTGGCCATATTCGGGCGGATCATGCCGGCGCCTTTGGCGATGCCGGTGACCACCGCCGTGCGGCCATTGACGGTGACCGAGCGCGAGGCTGCCTTGGGCAAGGTGTCGGTGGTCATGATCGACTCGGCAGCCTGCGCCCAGTGGCCCGGATCGAGGTCGGCAATCGCCTGCGGCAGACCGGCGACCAGCCGGTCGAGCGGCAACTGTTCGAGGATCACGCCGGTTGAAAACGGCAACACTTGTGCAGGCGAGCAATCCATGAGGCGGGCGAGCGCCTCGCAGGTCTCGCGTGCGGCGGCCAGGCCCTGTTCGCCGGTGCCGGCATTGGCATTACCGGTATTGACGACAAAAGCTCGCACGCCGGCACCGGTGGCCAGATGCTCGCGGCAAATCTGGACCGGTGCCGCGCAGAAACGATTACGGGTGAAGACACCCGCCGCGGTGGCGCCCGGCGCAATGCGTGCAATCAGGACATCGCGGCGACCCGGTTTGCGGATACCGGCTTTGGCGGTGCCCAATTCGATACCGGCCACCGCATTGAGGGTGGCCGGGTCGGGGGCGCTCAGATTGACTGGCATGGGGGAGCTCTCCTTCAGCCGAGCTGGCCGTGACAGACCTTGTATTTCTTGCCCGAACCGCAGGGGCAAGGATCGTTGCGTCCGATCTTGTTGCCGAAGCGCCGGAAGGGCTGCTCAGCCGGATCGGCAGACTTGCCATCGGATTGCGCGGCGGGTGCATTTTGCACCGCGAGCGCCACCGCCTCGGCATCGGCATCCGGGGCCGCATCAAAACTGGCATGGGTATAGGAGGCCTGCGAGTAGGACTGCTCGGCCTGCCGTTCGACCTGCGCTTCGGCCTGCTGTGCCTGCTCGGCGCTCTGGATCTGAACATTCATCAGGATCCGGACCACTTCGTCCCGGATCGAATTCAGCATGTTTTCGAAGAGTTCGAAGGCCTCGCGCTTGTATTCCTGCTTGGGATTTTTCTGCGCATAACCGCGCAGGTGGATCCCCTGGCGCAGATGATCGAGCGCCGACAGATGCTCGCGCCAGCGCTGATCGATCGACTGCAGCATGATCGAGCGCTCGAAACCCTGGAAGCCTTCACGCCCGACCTGTTCAACCTTCTCGGCATAACGGCTGTCAGCCGCCTTGAGCACGCCGGCCAGCAGATCGTCATCAGTGACATTGCCCTCGGCCGCCAGCAGGGTGGTGATCGGCACCTCGAGCTTCCAGTCGTCCTCGAGAATCTTCTGCAGGGCGGCGGTGTCCCACTGCTCCTCGACGCTGTCTTCCGGCACATGCGCGCGGAACAGATCGGTGAAGACGCCCTGGCGCAACCCGGACATCAGGTCCTCGGTATCGGCCGACTCGAGCAGATCGTTGCGCTGCTGATAGATGACCTTGCGCTGGTCGTTGGAGACATCGTCGTATTCCAGCAGCTGCTTGCGGATATCGAAGTTGCGCGCTTCGACCTTGCGCTGCGCGCTCTCGATCGAACGCGACACCATACCGGCCTCGATCGCCTCGCCCTCGGGCAACTTGAGGCGATCCATGATCGACTTGAGCCGATCACCGGCGAAGATCTTGAGCAGCGGATCGTCCATCGACAGATAAAAACGCGAGGAGCCCGGATCGCCCTGGCGCCCCGATCGGCCGCGCAGCTGGTTGTCGATACGACGCGACTCGTGGCGCTCGGTGCCGATGATGTGCAGGCCGCCGGCGGCCACCACCTGATCGTGCAACTGCTGCCATTCGGTTCGCACCGCTTCAACCTGCGACTGGCGGCTGGCCTCGTCAAGATCGGCGCGTGCCTGGATCTGATCGACCCGGCCCGAGGCATTGCCGCCGAGCACGATATCGGTACCGCGGCCGGCCATGTTGGTGGCGATGGTGATCATGCCCGGGCGCCCGGCGTCGGCCACGATCTGGGCCTCCTGGGCATGCTGCTTGGCGTTGAGCACGTTGTGCGGCAGCTTCGCCTCTTTCAGCAGCCCCGAGAGCAGCTCGGAGTTTTCGATGGAGGTGGTGCCCACCAGCACCGGCTGACCGCGCTTCTGGCATTCCTTGATATCGGCCAGGATCGCGCCGTATTTTTCTCTCACGGTCCGGAAGACCTGATCCTGGCGATCGTCGCGGACCATCGGCCGGTGCGTCGGGATGATGACCGTCTCGAGCCCGTAAATTTCCTGGAATTCGTAGGCCTCGGTATCGGCGGTGCCGGTCATGCCCGAGAGCTTGCCGTACATGCGGAAGTAGTTCTGAAAGGTGATCGAGGCGAGCGTCTGGTTTTCAGACTGGATCGTCACGCCTTCCTTGGCCTCGACCGCCTGATGCAGGCCGTCGGACCAGCGCCGCCCGGACATCAGCCGGCCGGTGAACTCGTCGACGATGATCACCTCGCCGTCCTGCACCACATACTGCTGATCGCGGAAAAACAGCGTGTGCGCGCGCAGCGACACCGTCAGATGATGCATCGAGAGGATGTTGGCCGCGTCGTAAAGACTGGCACCCTCGGGCAGGATGCCCAGGCGCGTGAGGATCTGCTCGGCCTTTTCGTGACCGGCCTCCGACAGATGCACCTGATGGCCTTTGCGATCGACCCAGTAGTCGCCGGGCGGCTCGGGCTCGTTGGGCTTGGGCTCGTCCTCCATGGCGGCAAGCAGCGGCGGGACCGCATTCATGCGCACATAGAGCTCGGTGTGATCTTCGGCCTGCCCCGAGATGATCAGCGGCGTGCGGGCCTCGTCGATGAGGATCGAGTCGACCTCGTCGACCACCGCAAACGACAGGCCGCGCTGCACGCGGTCGGCGATGTCGTAGACCATGTTGTCGCGCAGATAGTCGAAGCCGAATTCATTATTGGTGCCGTAGGTGATGTCGGCGGCATACGCCTCGCGCTTGTGCTGCGGCGGCATCTGCGACAGATTCACGCCGACGCTCATGCCGAGGAAACGATAAACCCGGCCCATCCAGTCGGCATCGCGTTGGGCAAGGTAGTCGTTGACCGTGACCACATGCACGCCGGTGCCGGGCAGCGCGTTGAGATACGCCGGCAAGGTGGCCATCAGGGTCTTGCCCTCGCCGGTGCGCATCTCGGCGATCTTGCCGTAATGCAG
>CAIVAS010000097.1 GCA_903903975.1 uncultured Burkholderiales bacterium | reverse complement strand
TCGTCCTCCGCAGGCGCATCAACCGCAGAGTCTTGAAGCCGATGCCGTCGATGCAATCGCCGCATCTTTTGAACATCACAATCTCCTTCGAGTGTTTTTATGCAGCGAGGTTTCATACCACTGCCCTGAAGCCCCGTGTTAGCTGAGCGTCACTGCGGATTAGATAGGCCAGCCCAATGCCAGCGGCGCTGCGGCCTGTCGATTACGCGAGTTGCAAGCCCGCGCGCCCCAACGAGCCAACAGACAGCGGCGAACCACAGTCGCCATGACCGGCTGGCGCGCGCTGCGCAGATGGCGAATCGAGTTTCAACGTCCACGCCCACGAGGCTGCCAGCCGGAAGGTCGCGCGTCGATTGAGCGTGAGTCTTGGGCCGTTCATTTCGGTGCGAAACGTTGTACCGGCCGCTACATAGTGGCTACAAGTCACCGACTCGGCAAACAGCCCGCACTCGCGATGTAGGCTCGACTTCTTTAGGTCGCTGATTTTATAAGGGTTTTTTTGGTGGCCAAGGGCGGAATCGAACCACCGACACGCGGATTTTCAATCCGCTGCTCTACCGACTGAGCTACTTGGCCACGTCGTATCGACAGGGCAGGCGACATCCGCTTGCCAGACACGAGCCGGCGATCATAGCCGATCCCTGTATGCTCGACAAACCATGCGTATCTGGCATCCTGCCCACCCCTTGCTGAAAACCCGACCGTGAGTATCAGCGGACCCTTCGATGTCGTCGTGGCCGGGCGCGGCGCGGTCGGCGCTGCCGCCGCGCTCGGGCTGTCGCAGGCCGGCCTGCGAGTCGCCTGGGTCGGGCCTGCGCCGCTCAGGCCCGCCAGGCCAAACGACTGGGACAGCCGGGTGTTTGCGCTGTCGCCGGGTACCCGCGATCTGCTGCGCACCCTGCGCATCTGGGACGTGCTGCCTCAAGAACGCATTGCGCCGGTCTATGACATGCGTGTCTATGCCGGACAGCAGGCCGATGCCCCCGAGTTGCATCTCGATGCCTATCGAGGGCAGGTCGATGCGCTCGCCTTCATCGTCGAGAACCGCACGCTCATGATGACGCTCGAGGCTGCGCTGCGGTTTGCCGGCGTGACCACGATCGACGACACGGTTGCCGAGATGAACTGCGAAGGCAACGGCCCCGTCGGCCGTGTGCGACTTGGTTTGGGCTCTGGCCAGTTGCTGGTGGCGAAGCTGGCGGTGGCCGCCGATGGCGCCGACTCCACCCTGCGTGCGCTGGCCGGCATCGAGGCCAAAGTGTCTGACTATCCCCAGCGCGCAGTGGTCGCCAATTTCGATTCCAGCCGCCCTCATGCGGATACGGCCTATCAGTGGTTCGGACCAGATCTGGGCGTACTGGCACTCCTGCCACTGCCCCCTGCCTCGCCAGACCAGGGGCGTACCAGCATGGTCTGGTCGGCGCCCACTGCGATTGCGGATGAGCTGTCGGCGATGACCGGTGAGCAGCTTGCCGAGCGCGTGACCCATGAGTCACATCAGACCTTGGGCCAACTCAAACTGATCACGCCTGCCCATTCGTTTGCGCTTCGTCTGATCAAGGTGCCGCGCCTGATTGCGCCCAGGCTGGTGTTGATTGGCGACGCAGCACATGCCATCCATCCGCTGGCAGGGCAGGGCATGAACATCGGCTTCGGTGATGTCAGGCAAATGCTCGATGTGCTCAAGGGCCGCGAGTTTTACCGCGATGTGGCCGACGAACTGTTGTGGCGCCGCTATGAGCGAGCCCGGCGTGAAGCGGTCTCGCTGGTTCAAACGACGACTGATGCGCTGCAGCGAGCGTTCGGGCCGCTGCCCGGGCCGCTCGTCGGATTGCGCGATCTCGGTTGGCGGGCTGTGGCAAGTTCGGGATTGGCCCGGCGCTTGCTGATCGCTCGCGCCGTGCAATGATCCGCTTTGCGACCCCTTGCCGCACAAGCGGGCTTGGGTGTGCGTTTCATGATCACGCCGACATCCATGCATCAATTCACGCATTAATTCACGCAGATTCAGGAACCTTCATGAGCACCATGTCTGTGTTTTTATCATCCGGTTTTTCGCGCCTTCGCGACGCCTTGTCGCGCCGAGTGCCGATCATTGCGCTCGCTCTGATGCTGTGCGGTCTCTCGCCGATTGCTGCCGCGGCCGATGCCGATCCGGCGCCGCAGATCAAGGCGGCGGTCGAATCCTGGCTGCAAGGTCGCTACAAGGTCGAAGCCATGCGCCGTTCGCCGGTTGACGGCATCTGGGAAGTTCAGGTCAACACCGATCTGATCTATGTCGACGAAAAGGCGATGCACGCTTTTGTCGAAGGGCAGCTCATCGACCTGAAGACCAGCCGCAACCTCACGCAGGAGCGCGTCGACGAGCTCACCGCCATCCATTTCAAGGATCTGCCGCTGGCCATCGCGATCAAGCAGGTCAATGGCAAAGGGACCCGTCGTATCGCGGTCTTCGAGGATCCCAACTGCGGCTATTGCCGAAATCTTCGCAAGGATCTGGTCAACGTGCCGGACGTGACGATCTACACCTTCACGCTGCCGATCCTGTCGGCCGACTCTGAATTGAAAGTGCGCCAGGCCTGGTGCGCATCTGACAAATCCAAGGCCTGGAACGATCTGATGATCTCGGGCAAGGTGCCGGACAACAAGGGCGCCTGCACCACGCCGGTCGACAAGCTCACCGAGCTCGGTCGCAAGCTCAAGATCACCGGCACCCCGACCATCTTCTTCAACAATGGCAAGCGCGTGCCAGGCGGCATTCCCGCCGATCGCCTGGCCAAGCTGCTTGAAGAGAACTCCTGAACGACTGTTCAGCGGGCTGAATCCCCGGTGGGCGGCAGCATCTCTCCCGCCGGCAACAGGACCCACATGCGTCCGCGCGATCGCATCAGGCCGGCGGCGCGCTCGGCATCAGCACCATATCCCCAGAAGACATCGGCCCTGATCGCACCTGCGATGGCTCCGCCGGTGTCTTGCGAAGCGAAGGCACGCTGCATCGATTTGGCGCTGACCGGGTGCGTCGTATCGAGCCACACCAGGCTGCCGAGCGCCACACGTGTTCGGTCGACCGCCAGCGATCGCAAGGCAGTGAGCGGCACCCCGAGCGAGCCTGCCGGTCCGGCCTCGGGGTCGCCCGGCGCCGGTGCCGGCGGCGCTGCAGCCTCACGAAAGAACACCACGCTCGGGTTGCTACGCATCACATCGCCCGCCTGTGCGGGGTTAGCCTGCAGCCAGCTTCTGATGGCCGGTGCGCTCACCTCATCGCTGCGCAATGCCCCCCGATCGATCAGCGTGCGTCCGATGGCCCGATAGGGGTGGCCGTTCTGATCAGCGTAGGCGACTCGCACGGTTGATCCGTCTCGCAACGTGACTCGCCCCGAGCCCTGTATCTCGAGAAAGAAGGCCCCGACACGATCGTCGACCCATAGCAGTTCATTGCCGGTGAGTGGTCCTTTCGTCTCGATGTCGGCGCGGCTGTAGTAAGGCAACACGCGCTGCCCCTGCTGGCGCCCGCGCAGGCGCATGCCGGCCAGGCGCGGCTCGACCTCGGCCAGGTCGATGGTGAGCAGATCGGCGGGCCGCGCATAGAGCGGTGTCTGCTGGCTCGACTCGCGCTTGCGACTGCCGGTGAGTTGCGGCTCGTAATAGCCTGTGAAAAGCCCCTCCGTGCCGCCGGTGGTATCGCGCAGCGGCCAGGCTGTAAAGCGCGTCTCGAGCCAGCGGCGCAATGCGGCCGGCGGGGGGCGTGAGCCATTCGTGCCTGCTTTGGCCTGTGGCAAGGCCTTGAATTCGGTACACAGCTGCGGCCAGGTGCCGGGTGGCGTACGCATCGTGCATTGACGGCTGATGGCCGCGGCCAGGCCATCGAGGTCGTCGTTGATCCATCCCGGCAAGGTGGTCGGCGCGACTGGCACGGCGGCCTGCGCGGTCGGCGCTGGCGTCGGCGGGGTGGGTGCTGTCGGCTGGGGTGCGACGCCCGGGCGGCCTGACGCAGGCGCTGGGCCTTGCGGCGTGGTGCAACCGGCCGACATCGCGATCGCGCAGGCGATAATGGCGGCGACTTGCAAGGACCGAATCATGTGGGTGATTTATCTCGAGGCTGGGCTGGTGGTGTCGCTGGTGCTGCTGATCGTCTGGTGGACGATGCGTGGCAAGTAGCCACCGGCGCCCTGACGATGCGCCGGTAGTGCCACGGTTTCAGTGCAGGGTGCGCGGCATCAGCAGCTCGAACGCCGGGATCTGCGCTTCAAAGCGTGTGCCGTCTTCGGCAACGAAAAAATAGGCGCCGCGCATCCGGCCTGAGGGGGTGTCGAGCTGGCTGCCGCTCGAATATTCAAAGGACTGTCCTGGCCGGATCAACGGCTGATGGCCGACAACGCCCAGGCCATTGACTTCCTGTGTATGGCCGTTGCCGTCTTCGATCACCCAGTGACGGCTGATGAGCTGCGACGGTACGGCGCCGGTGTTGGTGATCGTGATGGTGTAAGCGAAGGCATAGACGCCGGCTTGCGGGTCCGACTGGTCGCCGAGGTAGCGGCACTGGGATGCGACGCGGATGTCATACTTGTTTTCGGTATCCAAAGCATCTCCTTTATCAACCACTGCATTCTAGTGAATGATCCGGAAATCATGACGCGACCTCTCCGAATTGCGCCCAGTATTCTGTCTGCCGACTTTGCCCGACTTGGCGAAGAGGTCCGTGCGGTACAGGATGCCGGTGCCGATCTCATCCATTTCGACGTGATGGACAACCATTACGTGCCCAACCTGACCATCGGTCCGATGGTCTGTGCCGCGATCCGACCGCATGTCACGATCCCGATCGATGTCCATCTCATGGTCGAGCCGGTCGATCGGCTGGCGCTCGATTTCGCCAAGGCCGGTGCCAACCTCATCACCTTTCATCCCGAAGCGTCATCGCACATCGACCGATCGCTGCAGGCGATCCGCGATGCCGGCTGCAAGGCCGGTCTGGTATTCAACCCCGGCACGCCGCTGCATTTTCTCGACCATGTCATGGATCGCCTCGACATCATTCTGCTGATGTCGGTCAACCCGGGCTTCGGCGGCCAGAGTTTCATCGCATCGGCGCTGCCCAAGCTGCGTGCGGTGCGCGAGCGCATCGACCGGCATATCGCACAGGGCGGCCAGCCGATCTGGCTCGAGGTCGATGGCGGCGTGAAAGTCGACAACATCGGTGAGATCGCTGCGGCGGGTGCCGATACCTTTGTGGCCGGCTCGGCGGTGTTCGGCGCTCCCGATACGGGCGGCGGCTATCGCGGTGTGATGAACCGGCTGCGCGAAGCGGGAGGCTCGAAATGACCGCCGCGAAAACGCCGCGGGTGAGTGCCCGCGCCGTCATTCTCGATCTCGACGGCACGCTGCTCGATACCGCAGCCGATCTGGCCGCAGCCACCAATCTGATGATGATTGAGCTCGGCCGGGAGCCCTTGCCGCAAGCCACGGTGGCGTCCTACATCGGCAAGGGTGTCGAGGTTCTGGTGCATCGCGCGCTCGGGGGTTCACTCGATGCGCGGGTTGATCAAGATCTGCACACCCGGGGCCACGATGCTTTCATGCGTCATTACCAGGTCGAGAACGGGCGTCATTCGCGTCCCTACGATGGCGTGGTCGAGGGCGTGGCCGCGATGCGCGCCAAGGGTCTTCGCCTGGCCTGCGTGACCAACAAGCCGAAGTCGTTTGCCGATCCATTGCTTGATCATTTCGGTCTGGCGCAGTGCTTCGAATTGATCGTGGGCGGCGACTCGCTGCCCTTGCGCAAGCCCGACCCGATGCCAATGCTCCATGTGGCGCAGCGCTTCGAGATCGACCCGCTGGAGATCGTCGCCATTGGCGACTCCCTGAACGACGCGCTGGCCGCGCGGGCAGCAGGCATGCCGGTCTTCGCGGTTCCCTATGGTTACAACGAAGGTCGCGATGTGCGCACGCTCGATGTCGACGCGGTCTTCGATTCGCTGCTCATCGCAGCCGATCACATCGATCTGTCCGACTGAGGTTGCCCGCATTCATGACCGAAATCGAATTTCGCGCGCTGGCCGCGCAGGGCTACAACCGGATTCCGCTTCTGGTCGAGTGCCTGGCCGACCTCGATACGCCCTTGTCGCTCTATGTGAAGCTCATCGATCGAAAGCGGCGTGCCAACAGTTTCCTGCTCGAATCGGTGGTGGGTGGCGAGCGTTTCGGGCGCTATTCCTTCATCGGACTGCCGTCCCGGACGCTGCTGCGGGCTCGGGGCGATGCGATCGAGGTGGTCCGAGACAACCAGGTCATCGAGACCTCGCGCGGTGATCCGCTCGAATTCGTACGGCAATTCCAGGCTCGGTTCAGGGTGGCGCTGCGCCCCGGTCTGCCCCGCTTTTGCGGTGGCCTGGCCGGCTATTTCGGCTATGACGCGGTGCGCTTCATCGAGCCGCGCCTGGGCCCGTCGGTCAAGCCCGACCCGATCGGCACGCCCGATGTGCTGATGTTGCTGGTCGACGAACTCGCCATTGTCGACAACCTGCGCGGCAAGCTCTACCTGATCGTTTATGCCGACCCGTCGGTACCCGTTGCCCATACGCTTGCCCGCCGCCGCCTGCGCGAGCTGCAGGCGCGTCTGGCCCAGCCCGCGATCGAACCCGAAGACGCGCCCCTGCCGGCGGGCGAGATCCGTCGCGAGTTCGCACGGGCCGACTATCTCGCCGCGGTGGCGCGCGCCAAGGAATACATCGTGGCGGGCGATGTCATGCAGGTGCAGGTCGGTCAGTGCCTGCGAAAGCCCTTCCCGCATTCACCGCTGTCGCTGTATCGCGCGCTGCGCTCGATCAACCCGTCGCCCTACATGTACTACTACGACTTCGACGGTTTCCAGGTCATCGGCGCATCGCCTGAAATCCTGGTCCGTCAGGAGACGGTTGAACGTGCCGAGACCGATGCCGCAGGCTCGTCGTCGGCGGTGCCCGACAAGCGCATCACGATTCGCCCACTCGCCGGCACGCGCAAGCGCGGCCTGACGCCTGCCGAAGATGCCGCACTCGCCACCGAGCTTCTCGCCGATCCCAAGGAGCGCGCCGAGCACCTGATGCTGATCGACCTCGCCCGCAACGATCTTGGGCGCATCGCCCGGATCGGCAGCGTCAAGGTCACCGACCAGATGGTCATCGAGAAGTACTCGCATGTGCAGCACATCGTCTCGAATGTCGAGGCGATTCTCCTGCCGGGCCTGGATGCCATCGATGTGTTACGCGCCACCTTTCCGGCCGGCACGCTCACCGGGGCGCCCAAAGTACGGGCGATGGAAATCATCGATGAGCTCGAGCCGGTCAAGCGTGGCATCTACGGCGGCGCGTGCGGCTATCTGAGCTGGTCGGGTGAGATGGATGTCGCGATCGCGATCCGCACCGGTGTGCTCAAGGACGGCATCCTCAACGTCCAGGCTGCTGCCGGCGTCGTGTTCGATTCCATCCCCGAGGCGGAGTTTCAGGAAACTGAAGTCAAGGCGCGTGCGGTGCTGCGTGCCGCCGAGCTGGTCGAAGAAGGATTTACCCGCGAGATCTGATGCAAAGGATTCGAACCGCCAGTGATTTATTGCGGCCGCGCCAGCACCATGCCCCAGTAGGTTTTGTAGGTGTTCGTCGAGCTGCCCACGACTTCAGCAACACCGAGGTCGGTGTACGCCGCATTCATCAGGTTAACGCAATGCCCTTCGCTGTCGAACCAACCCTTGACGGTCGTCTCGAGGTCCGGAAAGCCGGCTGCGATGTTTTCTCCCACCGACTGCCAGACATAGCCGGCTGCCGTCAGCCGGCTGCCAACGGTCGATCCGTTTGCGCCGTCGTGCGTAAAGAGGTTGTTCTGCTGCAGGTATTGAACCTGAGTGAGCGCAGCCTGCTCGGCCTGCGGCTGCCATTTGAGTGCGCCGACCGCCGGATAATCGGTCGTGCCGCACTTGCGGGCGACGCCGCGTCCGGCATTGACCAATGCGATTGCTTTATCGATGAAGTCCTTGCTGCTGACCGTCGTGCCGACAGCACCACTGCCGGCGACCGTCGGCGAACTGGTTGTAATGGTGTTGGCAGCGGTCGTGGCCGCTGATGCCACCGCGGTCGTGGCCGCACTGGTCAGCGATGCTGCGGCTGAATCGACCTGTTTCGCAACCGCAGCATCAATCGCGTGCTGGACACCACCGCAACCGGTGTTGGCAGCCGCTAAAGCCGCGATGGCGAGGATTCGACTGCCGATGATTCTTGCGCGTGCCATGGTCGTTGCAACTCGTTTTTTCGATGTCGCCAAAGGTACGTCGCAGGCTTCGCGCTTCCGAGTCCATGGCCGATCGACGGACAGGCGATCGCGGTGAACGGCAGTGGTCGCCATGTGCCAAGCGATGCATCCACCAGATGGACTGAGGGTCTATTGACTGATTTGCGCGCGTCCATGAATGAGGTTGGCTCTTGATGAGCCAAAGCGGTCGCCGACACCAGCGCGTCTTCGTTGCGCTCGATCGCTGGCGCATCGCGCTTGCACTGATCGTCGTGGCGCTGCATGCAGAGCAGCTCGGCTTGCTGCCGTTTCGCACTGGCGGCGTCCTGCACCGCATGGCTCACGACGCGGTCATCGGCTTTTTCGTGATTTCGGGCTACAGCGTCATGCAGTCGGCGTCAGACCACCGCGGCAATCCGACCGCTTTTCTTGCGGCGCGTTTTTCTCGGCTCTACAGCCTGGTCGTGCCTGCGCTGCTGCTCACGCTTTGCCTGGACCTGATCGGCAAGTCATTGCGCCCCGACCTCTATCCGCTGTGGACTTATCGGAAATGGTGGTTGCATCTGGGCTTTCATGGCCTCTTTCTGGGAGAAACCTGGAGCAACTCTTTTGCCGCCTTCTCGAATATTCCTTACTGGTCGCTGGGATACGAGGCCTGGTTCTATCTCTTGCTCGCAGCGACCCTGGGCACCACCCGTTATCGGTCGCTGCAGATCGGGCTGATTCTGTTGCTGATGGGGCCGCGGGTGCTGCTGCTTGCGCCCTGCTGGGCGCTCGGTGCATGGGCCTGGCAGCGGGTCGAGTCGAATCGCCTCCCGACGGTCATCACCGCCGTGCCGCGCTGGATGACGCCTGCCGCGATCCTGCTGGCGGTCTATGGGCTGTGGTTCTTTTCGCCTTTTTATCCATGGCTGCATCAGGCCGGGGAGTCACTGTCGGGTGCCATCGTTCAGGCCACCGACGCGTCGATGCGTCTGGCCAATTCACGCTGGTTTCTTTCCGACTGGGTGATCGCGCTTGGCTTTGCAGCGATGATCCTGACCCTTGCCGGGCGTGACGCCGAGCCGGTGAGCCCGCCGTCCCCGCTGATTCGGTCACTGGCCTTTCATTCCTTCGGCATCTATCTCTTTCACTATCCGATCCTGCTGTTGGCCGCGGCTTGCGGGTTGGCGTCACACGGGCCACTAACCGGTGCGTTCGTGACTGTTGCTGCCGTGCTGTCATGCATCGGGCTGTCGGCATGCTTTGCCCCGTCCCGCAAGGCCTGGCAGGACCTGTTGTCGGGAAAGAACCTGCTCGGATGGCATTCTGCAAGCCGCTGAGCCCCTGATGTTTGACGCTTACGCGCCATGGCTGCACGACTGAAGTTCCCGGAATCGGGGACAATGGATGGGTTTCGACTGCCCGGTGCGAAAATACCGATTCGCTAGCGCTGCGCAATGAAGAGTTGGAAGCCCCATGCTGCTGATGATTGATAACTACGATTCCTTCACCTACAACCTCGTGCAGTACTTCGGCGAGTTGGGTGAGCAGGTGGTCACGGTGCGCAACGATGCGCTGAGCGTCGCTGAGATCGATGCGATGAAGCCCGAGCGTATTGTCATTTCGCCGGGGCCCTGCACGCCGACCGAGGCCGGCGTGTCGCTCGGCGTCCTTGAGCATTTCGCAGGTCGCATTCCGATGCTGGGTGTCTGTCTGGGCCATCAGGCCATCGGCCAGGCCTTCGGCGGGCGCGTGGTGCGAGCCGATAAGGTCATGCATGGCAAGACCGACACCATCCACACCACCCGGGTTGGCGTCTTTCGCGACTTGCCCGCAGAGTTTGAGGTGGCGCGCTATCACTCGCTGGTGGTCGAGCTCGGTACGCTGCCCGATTGTCTTGAAGTGACCGCCACCAGCAGCGATGGTCAGATCATGGGGCTGCGCCATCGCACCCTTTCCATCGAGGGCGTTCAGTTCCATCCCGAATCGGTCGCGAGCGAGCACGGACACGCGCTGCTGCGCAATTTTCTGCGCCCCTGAGCGCGCTCTTTTTCACCGTAATGGATTCATTGGCGCCACCATGTCGATAACGCCCCAGGAAGCGCTCCAACGAACCGTCGAGCATCGTGAAATCTTTCACGATGAGATGCTCACGCTGATGCGCATGATCATGACCGGTGAGATGTCGCCGCTCATGACCGCCGCCATCCTCACCGGTTTGCGGGTCAAGAAGGAGACCATCGGCGAGATCTCGGCGGCGGCGCAAGTCATGCGCGAGTTTGCCAATCGGGTCGAGGTGCCTGCACTGCCGCACTTTGTCGATATCGTCGGCACCGGTGGCGACGGCTCGCATACCTTCAACATCTCCACCGCCTCGATGTTCGTCGCGGCTGCGGCCGGCGCCCGTGTCGCCAAGCATGGCAATCGGGGCGTGTCGTCGAAGTCGGGTGCCGCCGACGTGCTCGAAGCGCTCGGCGCCAACATCACGCTCGACTCAGTCAAGGTCGCCCGATGCCTCGAAGCGACCGGCATCGGCTTCATGTTTGCGCCGAATCATCATCCGGCCATGAAAAACGTGGCGCCGGTGCGCCGTGAGCTCGGCATGCGCACGATCTTCAACATTCTCGGGCCACTCACCAATCCGGCCGGCGCACCCAATACCCTGATGGGCGTCTTTCATCCTGACCTGGTCGGCATTCAGGTGCGGGTCATGCAAAGGCTGGGCGCCGACCACGTGCTGGTGGTGCATGGCCGCGACGGCATGGACGAGATTTCGCTTGGTGCGGCCACCATGGTCGGTGAACTGAAAAACGGTGAGATCCGCGAATACGAGATTCACCCTGAAGATTTCGGCCTGTCGATGATCTCCAATCGCACGCTTCGCGTGGCCGACGCTACCGAGTCGCGGCTGATGCTGCTTGCTGCACTTGATGACACGCCGGGCGCACCGCGCGAGATCGTCGTGCTCAATGCGGGTGCGGCGCTCTATGCAGCCAACATCGCCGGGTCGATTGCCGATGGCATCGCTCTGGCTCGCAAGGCGATTGCCAGCGGTGCTGCTCGCGCCAAGCTCGATGAATTCGTCGCTGTCACCCAGCGCCTTGCCACTGCCGCCTGATCAAGCCACGACACCATGTCCGACGTTTTGCAGAAAATCATGACGGTCAAGGCCGTCGAGGTCGCACAGGCGCTGACCGAGCGCCCGCTGGCGCAAGTGCGCCGCGACGCTGAAGCGACGCTCATCGATCCGGCCGATCCGCTGCGGCCCCGCGGATTCGAGGCGGCCATGCGCGCATCGGTCGGGCAGGGCCGGGCGGCGGTCATTGCCGAGGTGAAAAAGGCCAGTCCGAGCAAAGGCGTGCTGCGGGAACATTTCGAGCCGGCCGGGATTGCCGCGTCCTATCAGCGAGGCGGCGCGTCATGCCTGTCGGTGCTGACCGACGTTTCCTTTTTTCAGGGCTCGCCAGCGTTTCTCAAGGCAGCGCGTGCGGCCTGCAGTCTGCCTGCACTGCGCAAGGATTTTCTGTTCGACCCTTATCAGGTCTACGAGGCACGCAGCTGGGGCGCTGACTGCATCCTGCTGATCGTGGCAGTCCTGGACGATGCCCAGCTAGCTGATCTGGAGTCCTGTGCGCTGTCTCTCGGCATGGATGTTCTGGTCGAAGTTCACGATGCCGCCGAACTCGATCGCGCCTTGCGGCTGCGCACGCCGCTGGTGGGCGTGAACAACCGCAACCTGCGCACTTTCGAAGTCAGCCTCGACACGACCTTGTCTCAGCTCAGTCGTATTCCGTCCGATCGCCTGCCGATCACCGAGAGCGGCATCCTGTCTCGGGCTGATGTGCTCAAGATGCGCGCTGCCGGTGTCGATGCCTTTCTGGTGGGCGAGGCCTTCATGCGCGCGCCCGAGCCGGGCGACGCGCTGCGCGCGCTTTTCGACTGACTGCGCGCAGCCAGTCTTCGCGAAGGGTGTTCGGCCCGTCTGCGGCCACAAGGCCGGCCTCGCTGGCGGCCGGCGCATCGAGCTGAACGTCGAAGCGCATCAGTTCGTCGCGTCGGAAGGCGTGCAGGACGACGATGTCGCCAGGCTGTCGCCGCGATAACAGCCCCTTGAGTGCTTTCTCGTCGATCCGCAAGCCATCGAAGGCAAGCAGCAGGTCGCCTGCCGACATGCCTGCCCGCTGTGCCGCGCCGCCGCTGTAAGCGCTTGCAATCGCCAGATCACCCGATCGCGTCGCGAGCCGAACGCCAAGCGATGGCGAGGGGTCGGGTGCGGTGAGCTTGAGCGTCACGCCCATGGGCGCAAGCAGCTTGGCCAGCGGCAGTTCGTCGGTGCCCTCGACCCATCGGTTCAGGGATGCGCCCAGCGACACGCCGGTCGCTTCGCGCAGCACCGCTTCAAATCCCCCTTCTGCCAAACCGCTTTGAGCCGCCCCGGGGCCGCCCTGCGATGAATAAAAGCCCACGCCGTGGCGCTGCCAGAGCAGTCGCATCGCATCATCGAGGCTCGCCTTGCCGCTGGTGCGGGCCCGCACGGCGAGGTCGATGGCGAGGGCCACCAGCGCCCCTTTGGCGTAATAGCTCACGATCGAGTTGGGCGAATTTTCATCCTGACGGTAGTACTTGACCCAGGCATCGAAGCTCGACTCGGCCACGCTCTGCACATGCCGGCCCGGGCCCCGCAGCACGCCCGAGATGGTCTTGCCGAGCAGGGTCAGATACTCGTCCCGGCTGATCAGGCCGCTGCGAACCAGCATCAGATCGTCGTAATACGATGTGAATCCCTCGAAGATCCAGAGCAGTCGGGTATAGACCTCCTGATCGAGGTCATAGCCAACGAAGGCCGCCGGTTTGATCCGTTTGACGTGCCAGGCATGGAAATACTCGTGGCTGGCCAGTCCGAGGAAGCCGCGATACCCCTCGCTCTGTTTGCGCATGCCGACAAAGGGCAAGTCGCTGCGTCCGCACAGCAGGGCGGTGCTGTCGCGGTGCTCGAGCCCACCGTATCCTTCGCCGACAGCGGTCGTGAGAAACAGATAGCGATCGAAGGGGGCACGCTGTATGGTCGGCTCGAAAAGCGCTGCCTGAGCGGCGCACAGCGGTGCGAGATCCCTGGTCAGTCGTGCCAGATCGACATCGCTTCGACCGGTGACCGCGATCTCGTGCTCTGCGCCACCGGCCTCGAACGAAGCGATCGCAAAGCGACCCATCTCGATCGGATGATCGATCAGCGCGTCATAGTCAGCGGCCCGATACCGTCCGAAACCATATCGTTTTGCGCCGTCCTCGGGCAGGGTGGTGGCCACCCGCCAGTCGCGCCCGATCGGCGCCGGTGGCGCAAGCAGTTCGACGGTGCAGGGGCGTGCCTCCTGGCCGATGACCCGCAGGCAAACGCTTGATGCATTCAGAAAGCCGTGGGTGGCATCAAGATGAGCGGCCCGGACTGACAGGTCCCAGGCATAGACGGTGTACTCGACCACCAGCGGCTCAGAGACCTTCTCGGCAAGCCAGGTGTGCTTGTCGATCTTGATGATCCGCACGGCTCGCGTGCCGCAGCGCGCCGAGATCGAGACGATATGGCGGGCAAACTCGCGAATCATGTAGCTGCCCGGGATCCATGCCGGCAGTGCCAGCCGCTGCCCGTCGGCGTCGGGCTCGCTGACGCGCAAGGTGACCTGGAACAGATGGGCATGCGGATCAGCGGCGGCGATCCGGTAATTGATCGCCTCGCCTGCGGCTGCCGGTTTTTTAGCGCGCGACATCCACCACCAGTCTTCCGCGGACTTCACCCGCCAGTATCTTCGGCGCCTGCGCGATCGCATCGGCCAGACCGATTTCGGTGGTCATCGCGTCGAGTTTCGACAGATCGAGATCTTTCGCCAGACGCTCCCAGGCAATGCGGCGCTCGGCCTGCGGGCACATCACTGAATCAATGCCGATCAGGCGCACGCCGCGCAGGATGAAGGGTGCGACGCTCGACGGGAAATCCATGCCCTGAGCCAATCCGCAGGCAGCGACCACGCCACGGTAGCGCGACTGCGCGCAGGCATTGGCCAGCGTGTGCGAGCCGACCGCATCGACCACCCCTGCCCAACGCTCTTTCTGCAGCGGTTTGCCCGGTGCCGACAGGGTCGCGCGGTCGATGATGTCGCTCGCGCCCAGCCCTTTGAGATAGTCGGCTTCGGACGCACGTCCGGTCGAGGCAACCACCTTGTAGCCCAGACCCGACAGCAGCGCGATCGCCACGCTGCCCACGCCGCCGGCGGCACCGGTGACCAGCACTTCGCCATCGCCCGGCTTGACGCCTTGCGACTCCAGCGCCATCACGCAAAGCATTGCGGTGTAGCCGGCTGTTCCGATCGCCATCGCCTGGCGCGTCGACAGCGCCTTGGGCAGCGGCACCAGCCACTGTCCCTTCAGACGCGCCTTGCCGCCCAGGCAGCCCCAGTGGCTTTCGCCGACGCCCCAGCCGTTCAGTACCACGCGATCGCCCGCGGAAATCCCGGCGAAGCTGCTCGATTCAACCGTTCCGGCACCATCGATGCCCGGCACCATCGGCCATTTTCGGACCACTGGTGAGCGGTTGGCGATCGCCAGTCCGTCTTTGTAGTTGATCGTCGAATGGGCAATTTGCACGACGACATCGCCATCGCCTGCATGGGTTACAAGGTCCTGATCGCTCAGGTCCTTGATCGAGGCACTGAAGGCGTCGCCGTTTTTTTCGAGCAGGATTGCCCTGAAGCTTGAAGTCATTGTTTTCTCCGGTCGATAACTCGTTTTGCTTTGCCAACCGAACGCTCGATTGCGCCGCTTGGTTCAATCTTTACCCTGCAGCTCACACCGATCAGGGATTTGATGTCGTACTCAAGTGATGATTGCGCGCCCGCCGCATCTGCGCCGCCAAGCTGCGGCTTGAGTTCCACTCGCACCGTGAGCGCATCCAGCGGCCCGTCCTTGTCGAGTTCGCAGACGTAATGAGGCGCGAGCATCTCACGCTTGAGGATCAGCTCTTCGATCTGCGACGGAAACACGTTGACCCCGCGGATGATCATCATGTCGTCGGATCGGCCCGTGATTTTTTGCATTCGACGCATCGTGCGGGCGGTTCCGGGCAGCAACCGGGTCAAATCGCGCGTCCGGTAGCGGATGATCGGCAGCGCTTCCTTCGTCAGCGAGGTGAACACCAGTTCACCCGGCTCACCGTCGGGCACGACCGCGCCGGTCGCCGGATCGATGATTTCCGGGAAAAAATGATCCTCCCAGATCGTCGGTCCGTCTTTTGTCTCGACGCATTCGCTGGCAACACCCGGCCCCATGACTTCCGACAGGCCATAGATGTCGACCGCATCGATGCCCATGCGCGCCTCGATTTCGCGGCGCATCTCATTCGTCCAGGGCTCCGCGCCGAATATCCCGAGCCGCAGGCTTGACTGTGCTGCGTTCATGCCCTGACGCTCGAACTCATCAGCGATTGCCAGCATGTAGCTCGGGGTCACCATGATGATGTCGGGTCGAAAGTCCTGAATGAGTTGCACCTGGCGCTCGGTCTGCCCGCCGCCGAAGGGTACGACCGTCAGGCCCAGGCGCTCGGCGCCATAGTGAGCACCCAAGCCGCCTGTAAACAGCCCATACCCATAACTGATATGGACCAGATCGCCATGTCGGGCGCCCGCCGCACGAATTGATCTCGCCACGAGATTCGCCCAGTTGTCGATATCACGCGCGGTATAGCCCACCACTGTCGGTTTTCCGGTCGTGCCGCTTGAAGCATGAATCCGGACGACCTGATCCCGAGGCACAGCGAACATGCCGAACGGGTAGTTCGCTCTCAATTCGGCTTTGGTGGTGAAAGGAAAGCGGCTCAGGTCCTCGAGGGAGTGAAGATCACTCGGGTGAACTCCCGCCGCATCAAACGCCTGCCGATAGTGCGCAACATTGGCGTAGGCATGATCGAGCGTCTCCCGCAAACGCTCGAGCTGCAGCGTGCGCAGTTCGTCGATGCTGGCGGTCTCGATCGGATCAAGCTTTAATTTGCTCATGGCGCTGATCATTTCTTCCTATCTGTGGATTGCAGTGTCGCCCGGCGATTTGCGGTCGGCACCAGGCGAGTTTCGTTCGGATACTTCGACGAGATGTCCCTTGATGGTCGCGCTGCGTCCGCGAAAGAGCGCGATCAGTTCGCCGTTCTGATCGGTGACGCGGACGTCATAAAAGCCGCTGCGACCCGCACGATGCTGCTCGCTTGCCTGCGCGGTCAGCACGTCGCCGATTTTCGCGGGTGAAACGAAATGGATTTCTGCTCCGGCAGCAACTGCGCGCTGGTTGTGGCTGTTGCATGCGAACGCAAAAGCGCTGTCAGCCAGCAGGAACATGAACCCGCCGTGGCACATGCCGTGGCCGTTTGCCATGTCGGAGCGGACCGTCATTGACATCAGCGCACTGCCGGGGGTGATCTCGATCAGACTCATCCCCAGTGCTTGAGAGGCCTTGTCTTCTTCCCACATGCGGCGCGCGCAGGCTATGGCGATCTCGGCGGGATCCGTCGCGGGCCCAGAAATTGCGCCGGCTTCTTCTGAAGGGACAGGGGCTGAGAGATTCTGTGACATCAGATGTGCCGCCCCGCGCGTCGTTGGTCTTGTATGCGATCAAGTGCGCAG
>CAIVAS010000096.1 GCA_903903975.1 uncultured Burkholderiales bacterium | reverse complement strand
TGATCGCGGTCATTGCCGACTGCTCATCGTCGAAGACCCGGGCCGGGCCGGTGATGACCGGATTTTTCAGTCCGGTGATCTTGGCGACAGAGCCTTCCGGCGACAGATTGCCCTTGAGAATCGCCAGGTGCCCCTGCTCATAGATGGCGCGATCGAGCGGGAGGATCACATCCTGGTCGGAACGCGGTGCCGAGGGCCAGGCGGCAAGCTCTTCACCCAGCGTGCGACCGGTGATGGTCATGCAGTGGCCGTGAATCAGGCCGGCATCGAGCAGCAGCTTCAGCACCTGCGGAATGCCACCGGCAGCATGCAGGTCGGTCGCCACATATTGGCCCGAGGGCTTGAGGTCGCAGATCACCGGCACGCGCGTGCGCACACGCTCGAAATCGTCGATGGTCCATTCGATGTCGGCGGCATGGGCGATCGCCAGGAAATGCAGCACCGCGTTGGTTGATCCGCCGGTGGCCATGATGAGAGTGACCGCGTTTTCGATCGATTCACGGGTAACGATGTCGCGCGGGCGCAGGTTGTTGCGAACGGCCTGCACCAGGACGCGCGCTGATTCGGCGGTCGAGACGAGCTTTTCGGCGTCCGGGTTGGCCATGGTCGACGAGCCCAGCAGGCTCATGCCGAGCGCCTCGAACGAGGAGGACATGGTGTTGGCAGTGAACATGCCGCCGCAGGAGCCGGTGCCGGGCACAGCGTTCTTTTCGATGCCGTCGAAATCTTCGTTGTTCATCCGGCCGCGCGAAAACTCGCCGACCGCTTCGAACACCGACACCACGGTGAGGTCCTTGCCCTTCCAGTGCCCCGGCTTGATCGTGCCGCCATAGACATAGATGGCCGGCACATTGCAGCGCAGGATGCCGATCATGCCGCCCGGCATGTTCTTGTCGCAGCCGCCCAGCACCAGCACGCCGTCCATCCACTGGCCCTGAACCGCGGTCTCGACGCAGTCGGCAATGACTTCGCGCGAGATCAGCGAATACTTCATGCCTTCGGTGCCCATCGACATGCCATCGGAGATCGTCGGCGTGCCGAAGGTCTGCGGATTGCCGCCGGCGGCGCGGATCGCGTCCACCGCCGCGTCGGCGAGCGGCTGCAGTCCGGAGTTGCAGGGGGTGATCGTCGAATGGCCGTTGGCGATGCCGATCATCGGATTGGCGAAGTCGGTCGAGCGATAGCCCATCGCGTAGTACATCGAACGATTGGGGGCGCGGGCAACGCCCTCGGTGATATTGCGGGAACGGCGGTTCGCGGTCATCGCGGGCTCCGGATCGGGTCGAGAATGAAAAACGGGCCCTGAGGTTAACGCCGGGCGATTCGATTGCAAAATGGCCGCGCTTGGGCGGGTTCGGGATGACGGTGTCGACCCGGCTCGAAAGTCATTCGCAATGCATGGGACAATCGGTCGCTGGCGTGTGAATGCCTGCGCCGCAATTTCGCCTGATCTTCGGGTTGAGCGCCGGCTGTGCTGCCGGCTTTTTATCGGAATACCTTTCGGCTCCAGGGCCGACCCGAATCGATGCCTCGATGCTGATCCATCCCAATTTCGACCCGATTGCGCTGCAGCTGGGCCCGCTGGCGATCCGCTGGTACGGCCTGATGTATCTGGCTGCCTTCGCAGCGTTCTATTTTCTGGGCTGCTGGCGGATTGGGCACACCCCCGACGGTGCGCGCACCGGGCTCAAGAAGGCCGATGTCGAGGACCTGCTGTTCTATGGCGTGCTCGGCGTCGTGCTGGGCGGCCGGCTGGGCTATGTGCTTTTCTACAAGCCCGCTTATTACCTGCAGCATCCGCTTGAAGCCTTTGCGGTCTGGCAGGGCGGCATGTCGTTTCACGGCGGCCTGATCGGTGTGCTGCTGGCCTGCGCGCTGTTTGCACGCCGCCGCGCCGTCCCTTACTTCGTGCTGATGGATTTTGTGGCCCCGCTGGTGCCACTGGGTCTGGCCACCGGGCGCCTGGGCAATTTCATCAATGGCGAGCTGTGGGGGCGGGCCACTGATTTGCCCTGGGCCATGGTGTTTCCACAGTCGGGCAGCCCGATTCCGAGGCATCCGTCGCAGCTCTATCAGTTTGCGGGCGAAGGCTTGCTGCTTTTCCTGATTCTGTGGCTCTATGCGCGCCAGCCGCGAGAAGTGGGTCGGATATCCGGCCTGTTTCTGGCCGGCTATGGCAGCCTGCGGTTTCTGGCCGAGTTCGCGCGTGAGCCGGATGCCTTTCTCGGGCTGCTTGCGGGCGGTCTGAGCATGGGTCAGTTGCTGTCGATCCCGATGGTGGTCGCCGGTGTGTATCTGCTTTATCGAAAGGTGCCAAAGAGCACTTTCTGAAGGGTTTTCTGGAGAGACGACATGACAAAGACCTTTGAGGGCGCCGGGACGAGCGCGCTCGATTTCAGCGGCGAGCGCGTGGTGGTGGTTGGCGGCTCAAGCGGTATCGGCAATGGCATTGCCCGGGCATTTCTGGCCGCAGGCGCGGCAGTGACAGTCTGGGGAACCCGCGCGACCGCGGCCGATTACGTCAATGAAGCCGGCTCCGACCTTACCGGGCTCGACTATGTTCAGGTCGATGTCGCGAGCGACGAGGCGGTGGCGCAGGCTGCAGCCCGCCTTGACCGACTCGATGTGCTGGTCCTGTCGCAGGGCAAAGTGCTCTATCGCCGTGCCGAATATGCGATGCCGGGTTTTCGCGAGGTGCTCGATGTCAATCTCTCGAGTCTGATGGCCTGCTGCGCGGCCTTTCATCCGCAGCTCAAGGCGGCTGGCGGCAAGATCATCATCCTGAGCTCGACCGCTGCATTCCATGCGACGCGCGGCAATCCGGCCTATGCCGCGTCGAAGGCCGGCGCGGTCGGTCTGGTGCGTACGCTGGCCGATGCCTGGGCCTCCGACGGCATTCGCGTCAACGGCATCGCCCCCGGCTTCGTCGCCACCAAGATGACCGCGGTGACCACCGGAGATCCGCAACGTCTTGAGGCGGCCATCCGCCGGATTCCGGTCGGCCGCCTGGGCACACCGCAGGACATGGCAGGCGTCGCGCTCTTTCTCGCCTCGCCGATGTCGGCTTATGTGGTCGGGCAGACGATTCCGGTTGATGGCGGCCTGTTGCTCAACTGATCGGGCCTGAGTTGGCTGCGTTAATTGGCTGAGCGAGTCGGCTGACCGAGTTGTTGATTGAATTTTCTGCTGAGTTTGCTGTCTTCATCCCGCTGTCAGACCTCCCTAGGAGACCTTGATGTCCTGTATGTCGATGATGTCTCGCGCGCTGCGCGTGTTGTCCCCAAGCCGTCGCGTGCTGCTCGCGCTCTTGCCCCTGTTCGGGTTTTTCGCTGCCATGTCGCCTGCGAGCGCACTGGCGCAGGCCGCCTGGCCCAACAAGCCGATCCGTCTGATCGTGCCGTTTCCACCCGGTGGCGGCACCGATGCGTTTGCCCGCCCGCTCGCCAAGGTGCTGACTGCCTCGCTCGGGCAGCCGGTCGTGATCGATAACCGGGGCGGCGCCGGCGGCACGCTCGGCGCGGAGCTCGCTGCGAAATCCCCTCCCGACGGCTATACCTTCCTGATCGGTGCGACGCACCATGCGATTGCGGTCAGCATGTATCCGAAGCTGGGTTACGACCTCAACAAGGACCTGACACCGGTGACCGTGCTGTCGTATGTGCCGAATGTGCTGGTGATCAAGCCGCAGCATCTGGGCATCAAGTCGTACAACGACTTCTACCGTTATGCCAAGGCCAATCCGGGCAAGCTCAACTTCGGCTCGGCCGGCAGCGGCACGGCGCACCAACTCACCGTCGAGCTCTACAAGTCGATGACCAAGACCTACATGACCCACATCCCCTATCGGGGTGCCGGGCCGGCCCTGCAGGACCTGGTCGCCGGTCAGATCGATTTCATGTTCGACGGACTGGGCAGCGCCATGCCGCTGATCAAGGGCGGCAAGCTCACGCCGCTGGCGGTGACCAGCCTGACCCGATCGTTCGCGCTGCCCGATGTGCCCACGCTCAACGAGCTGGGCGTCAAGGGCTATGACGCGCGCCTCTGGTATGCGGTCTGGGCACCGGCGGGAACGCCGCGCGAGATCGTGCTGAAGATGCAGCAGGAAATGACCAAGGCGCTGGCTGGCAATGAATTGAAGGAGGCCTGGGCTGCGGTGGGTGCCGAACCCGGTGGCGGGTCGCCGGAAGAGATGCAGCGGATGGTCGACCTCGAAATCGTCAAGTGGGCGAAGGTGGTCAAGGACTCCGGCGCCAAGATCGATTGAGGATAATGCGGCATGACAGCTAACCTTTACGACCTGATTGCCGCGCGGATGCCGGCTGACCGCTCGGCCTGCGCGCTCGAGACCCATGACGGCCAGTACTGGCGCTGGCGTGACCTCGAGCAGGCCAGTGCCCGCATCGCCAATCTGCTGGCCGCGCTGCAACTGCCTGCGCAGTCGCGCATCGCGGTGCAGGTCGACAAATCGCCCGAGGCGCTTTGCCTCTATCTGGCGACGCTGCGTGCCGGGCACGTGTTTTTGCCGCTGAATACCGCCTATCAGAAGGGCGAGATCGCCTATTTCATCGAGGATGCCGAGCCGGCAGTCGTGGTCTGCATGCCTGCGCGCCTGGCCGATGTCAGTGCGATTGCCGCAGGGCTTGGCAGCGCCCATGTCTTCACGCTGTCTGATGAGGGCAGCGGGTCACTCATCGACGCCGCAGCACCTCATGCCGATGAGTTTGCGACCGTCGCCTGCGAGCCCTCGAGTCTTGCGGCCGTGCTCTACACCTCGGGCACCACCGGTCGCAGCAAAGGCGCGATGCTCTCGCACGGCAATCTGGCCAGCAACGCCCTGACCCTGCACACCTTCTGGCGCTGGCGCCAGGACGACGTGCTGCTGCATGCGCTGCCGATCTTTCATGTGCATGGGCTTTTCGTTGCGATTCATGGTGCCTTGCTGTCAGGCAGCAAGATGATCTGGCTGCCGCGCTTCGATCCGAAGGAGGTCGTGCGTCATCTGCCGGCGTCAACCGTCTTCATGGGCGTGCCCACGATGTATGTGCGCCTGCTCGATGAGCCGGCCTTCGACAACACCGCCGCCGCCGGCATGCGGCTCTTCATTTCCGGGTCGGCGCCGCTCCTGGCCGAGACCTTCCGGCAGTTTGAATCGCGCACCGGCCAACGGATACTTGAGCGCTACGGCATGAGCGAGACGGTCATGCTCACGTCCAATCCTTATGAGGGCCATCGCGCGGCAGGCACGGTCGGTCTGCCTTTGCCCGACGTCGCGGTTCGGGTGGTCGACGATGCCGGCAAGCCTTGCGCCTGCGATGAGGTGGGTGGCGTCGAGGTGCGCGGTCCGAATGTGTTCGGCGGCTATTGGCGCATGCCCGAAAAGACCCGGGAAGAATTCACTGCCGATGGCTGGTTCAAGACCGGCGATGTCGGTCGCTTCGATGCCGAGGGTTATCTGACGATTGTCGGTCGCAGCAAGGACCTCATCATCAGCGGCGGCTACAACGTCTATCCCAAGGAGGTCGAGTCCTATCTCGACGATATGCCGGGGGTGGCCGAGTCGGCCGTCATTGGCGTACCCGATCGCGATTTCGGCGAGGCAGTCACCGCGGTCGTGGTCGCCCAGGCCGGCGCGAAGCTCGATGGCGCCGCCATGATTGCGACGCTCAAATCGCTGATCGCGAGCTACAAGGTGCCCAAGCGGATTCACATCGTTGGCGAGTTGCCCCGCAATGCGATGGGCAAGGTCCAGAAGAACGAGCTCAGAAAGATTTATTCAAGCTGAGTTCAAGCCGAGTCGAACGATCCGGCTGAGCATTTGAGCTGACTGAGCGGTGCGGGACAAGCGGGGCCGCATCAGGCGGCTCCAATCAGCTCTGGATCGATCGCATGAACATGTAGACAGCCAGCGCCAGGAGCAGGCCGGCAAAGACCCGCTTGAGCGATGCGGTGGGCATCGAATGGGCGACCTTGGCGCCGATCGGCGCGGTGATGACGCTGGCCATCGAGATGATGGCGAGTGCCGGCAGATAGAGATAGCCGATCGTGCCGCTTGGCAGGTCAAGGTGCCGTCCGGCCCAGATGTAGCCGATCGTTCCGGCCAGCGCAATCGGAAAGCCGCAGGCCGCGCTGCTTGCCACGGCTTGTTGCATCGTGACGTTGCGACGGACCAGAAAAGGCACGGTGATGAAGCCGCCACCGGCACCGAGCACCGCCGACAGCAGGCCGATGCCCGAGCCGGCTGCGAACATGCCACCGGCACCCGGCAGCGAGCCGGTCGCAGCCGGTGGCGCGCCGCGAAGCATCTTGATCGCCGAAAAGCCCAGAAACAGGCCGAAACACAGACCCAGGGCCTTGCCCGGAATCGCGCCGGCAATCTGGGCGCCAATCAGTGATCCGACCAGGATGCCGGGTGCAAGCGAGCGAACCGCATCCCACCTCACTGCACCCCGTCGGTGATGAGCGCGCACGCTCGCCATCGAGGTGAAGACAATCGTGGTCAGCGATGTCGCGATGGCGACCTTCACAACCTGATCGGCCGGAAAGCCGATGCGCTCAAGCATCATGGTCATGAAGGGCACCATCAGCATGCCGCCGCCGATACCGAGCAGGCCGGCGGCAAAGCCGGTAAAGGCGCCAAGGACAAGCAGTCCGGCAACGATCAGGAGATCCATTGGTGTGCCCTGACGGGCCTGGAAAGAAAGGGCGGCAGTGTAGCCTGCCGCGCCTTGAGTGCCTGAAGAGGGTCCCCGCCTGTGCCGTTCGGCCAGCATCCTGAACCGGAGTTCAGGGCGGCCGCGGGTGGCATCACATCAGGTCCGTCCGCGCAATGGGACGATCTCAACAGTAACGCGCTACGTTAACCCACGACCTGGTTGCTTTCGCATTGGTTCAAGGAATGATTGACCGTATCGAACACCGCAGGGTTGGGCCCATTCTACCGGTGTCGCCTCAGGCCACCAAGCTTTGCCGACAGGCGGGCGTCGCCGGCGCGCGGGGCGCACGACATCCCGGGAAGGCTCAGAAAAGCGATTCCTGACGCTTCATCTCGGCGTCGATGGCGTCCGTCATCTTGCGGATGCGCCGCCCGGTCTCGGCCTCGGTCTGTGGCTGCGAGGCAGACTGCGCGGTGATCAGCTCGTGAGCCAGCTGGAGTGCGGCCATCACTGCGATGCGGTCGATGCCGGCGATCCGACCTGCATCACGGATCGCTTTCATCTTGTCGTCGACGACCCGCACCGCATCGATCAGTTTGGACTTTTCATCGGACGAGACCGCCAGACGATAGTCGCGATCAAGGATACGGACATCGATCTGTTCCATATCAATCCGCCTTGCTCAGTGGGGTACTTAAAGGGGTACTGAGTTGGCTACTCAGGAGCGTATCGACTGCCGCCGCAGGCAGCCGACCGAGTGCTGATTCGACTCGGGTCCGCGCCTCGTCAAGCCTCGACGCCAGTCTTTGACGAGCCAGGCGCTCGGCTTCGATTTCGGCGCGCAGTGCCAGGTTGTCATCCGATAATCGCTTCATGCCCTCAAGCATCCGGGCAACGTGTTCTTCGAGAGTCTGCAATGCATCAGCCATCTCCCGATGGTAGGGATTCAACCAGCGAGGGTCAAGCCGGGCGGCATCGACCACGGCGCCGGACACGGCGCTTCGGGTAGCATCGACGCGATGAGCCTGAATATTGCTGATTCGCGCGACAGCCGAGCTTCTTCGATCGCTGAGGGAGCCAGCCGACGCCTTGCTTGCCTCCTGGTAGCGGCGACGGTGTTGTGCGGCGTGCTACCGGCACTGGCCCAGACGCCATCGACATCCGGCATCGAGCCGCCAGCCCGCACCGGTGCGCTGCGAGTCG
>CAIVAS010000095.1 GCA_903903975.1 uncultured Burkholderiales bacterium | reverse complement strand
GTCGATGCCCGGTCGAATTGATGTCCGGATTGCAACTGCGGCAGGCAATCCTGCTATTTCCGGGCTTAGCTTGCGGCCGTGCGGCCCATCGTTCGCCTGTCTTCCCGGAAATGGCCCCTGATGTCAGCGACTGTGTCCCAGCCGTCATTGCAGCACCCGCGTAGGCCGCCGCAAGCGCAGGCGGACGACGCTGACTTTGCGATCGACGATGCCTCGAGCCTGATGCTGCGAACGCTGGCATCGCTGTCGAAACACGGCAAACGCCCGGACGAGGCATCGGCGGCGCTCTGGCGCGACGCTGCCTGTATCGACAATCTCACCCTCGACACCGACCTCACCGCGCTGGTGGCGTCGATCAGGGACGATCGCGCCGACTTGCGGTTCGAGTTGCAGCACAAGGCCGCGCCGAACATCGGCGATGAGTCGTTCATCAAGGCGGGCAGTGGACTTCTCGACGTGCTGAACACCATCCATGCCGCGATGACCGATGCGAACCAACAGGCTGGCCGCTTTGATGATCGGCTCGAGGATTTTGCCGTCGATCTCGACTCGGCCGCATCAGTCCTCGATCTGCAGCTTCGCATTGACGCGATGCGAAGCGATCTGTTTCGCCTGACGCATTCGCTGTCGACGCTGGGCGAGCGGCTGACCGCGGGTCATCAGGAAGTGGGGCGCCTGCAGGGCGCGCTGCAGCAGGCGCGCGAGCAAGCCTCGATCGATCCCCTGTCTGGCATCCTGAACCGGCGCGGTGTCGATCTCGAGCTGCACCGCATCCGCAGCAGCAAGGTCGATCCATCGATGCCCTTGAGCATCGTGATGCTCGATATCGACCACTTCAAAAAAATCAACGACCGCTTTGGGCATGCCTTCGGTGATCGTGTGATTCGAGCGGTCGCTCAATCGCTGGTCGCACTCACCCAGCGCAAGGACACCGCGGCCCGTATTGGTGGCGAGGAATTCGTGCTGCTGCTGCCCGACACACCGGCCCACGGCGCACGCGAAGTCGCCGAACGGATCCGTCGGGCGATCGCGGGAGGCAGGATCAGGACCCGCGATGCCGAATCCCCGATCGGTCAGGTCACGGTGTCGTGCGGCGTGACGCAAGTGCTGCCCGATGAATCGGTCGATGATGCGCTGGTCCGCGCGGATCGGGCGCTCTATGGCGCCAAGCAGTCGGGTCGCAACCGGACGGTACTCGCGGGCTGATCACTGGCCGATCGGCCCCGGGTCCTAATCAACCGGCACCGACCTCAGGGCATTGACTTGCCGGGCCTCGACCCGAGTGCCGCGCTGCCCCCAGGTATTGCGCAGCCAGCTGACGATCGCGGCGATTTCCCGGTCCTCGAGCTGCGGCCCGAAAGGCGGCATGCTGAACGGCCGGGGCTTGGCAGGCGTGGCCGGCGCAAAGCCGCCATGCAGCACCGCCCTGATCGCATTGACCGGTGAGTTCATGGCAAAGAGGCGATTGCCGGCCAGCGGCGGATAGCCGGGCGCGGCGAGCTCGCCCTTGTCGCCATGACACTCGGCGCAGTGCTTGGCATAGAGCCGCTCGCCGCTCGCCAGCATCGAGTCGCCAGCCGACGGCAGCACGATCTTGCGCCCCAGCCCCTGCACGCGAGGCCCGCCGCTGTCGGGCAGCGCGATCGCCTGCAGATAGACCGCCATCGACTGCAGGTCGTTGCGCTCGAGATACTGGAGGCTGCCGGTGACCACCGACGCCATCGGTCCGGCCGCGATCGCATGGCGATTGATGCCGGTCGCCAGCCACTCGACCGTCTCGTCCTGCGTCCATTGGCCCACCGCCGCCTCGCTGTTACCCAGGAGCGAGGGGGCATACCAGCCGAGCTCGGCCAATTCGGCGCCTGCCAACGCGACGCCTTCGGCGCCGCCCAGCGAGTCGCGCGCGGTATGGCAGGCACCGCAATGACCCAGCACCTCGACCAGATAGGCGCCGCGGTTGAAGGCGGCATCGCGCGCGTCATCCGGCACGAAGGCGGCGGGCCTGAAATAGACCAGCCGCCAGAGTTCGATGAGCAGCGCCTGGTTCCAGGGAAAACGCAGCGCATTCGCCCGATTGGGCGCGCGCACCGGCGCCAGACTGCGCAACCAGGCATGGATCGCATCGGCATCGTCGCGCGTGATGCGGGTGAACTCGGTGTAGGGGAAGGCCGGCGTGAGCGCGCGACCGTCGCGCGAGCGGCCCTCGTGCATCGCACGCCAGAAATCGTCGGCCGACCAGGCGCCCAGACCGGTGTCGGGATCGGGGGTCAGATTGGAGGTGTAGACCGTGCCGAAGGGCGTGGCGATTGGCCGCCCGCCGGCATAAGGTGCGCCACCGCGGGCGGTATGGCAGCCGGCGCAGTTGCCGGCTCGCGCGAGATAGGCGCCGCGGGCCAGCAGTTCAGCCGGGGCGGCCGATGCGGCCGATGCGGCAGGGGCGGCCACCGGTGCCAGCCCTGGCGCCTGACCCGGCGCAGACGACAGGGCCGATGGGCCCGCCGACCACGGTCGCATCATGAAGATCACGGCGATCGCGCCAATCGCCAGCAGCGCCAGCGCAGCGATCCCGAGCCTGCGACCTCCACCCCTCATGGCGCAAGCCCACCGCACTCGAGTGGCATTTCGGCAGCCAAAACCGCCGCCGGCAAGGCAGCCGCCGCACGCGCACCGGCCGGCACCGGCTGCGAGGCAAGCCAGCCGGTGATCGCCGCGATGTCCTGCGGCGCCAGGCGCTTTGCAATCGTCGCCATGCAGTCGGGGGCCACCGCATTGCGCACCCCCTCGCGCCAGGCGCCGAGCTGCGCATTGAGATAGTCCTGCGGCAGACCGAGCAGCCCGGGGATGGCCGGCTGCGCGCCCAGCAGCGCGGTGCCATGGCAGGCGGTGCAGGCCGGCACCGAGCGGCTCGCATCACCGGTCGTCACCAGCAGCCGGCCACGTTCGCGTGTGGCCGCATCGAGCGTGACGGTTTGCGGGCGCGGGTAGGGCGGATGCTGCTCAGCGAAGTACTGCGCCATCTCGAGCAGATAGGCATCGGGCAGACGGTCGACCATCCAGGTCATGACCGGCACCGCGCGACGGCCCTCGCGGAACTGGCGCAGCTGGTTGTAGAGATAGCCCGCCGGTTTGCCGGCGATTCGCGGCAGATAACCCTCGGGCGAGGCGCGGCCCTGCGGACCGTGGCAACTGGTGCAGGCCGCGAGGCGGCGCGCCAGTCCATCGGCCGATTCGCCAGACAAGGGCGCGCCAATTGCCGGGGAGAGGGATGTCGGGGCCGGAGCCGGGGCAGGGGCCGTGGCCGCAGTCGATGCCGTGGCTGCAGTGGACGCCGCGCCCCGGCCCGACGGATCGAGCGCCAATGCGGGCATCGCGACCAGCAGGAGTGCAACAAGCCCCGCGCTCTGTCCTGATCGCCAGCACTTGCTCGTCACAGCAGGAAAGGGAGGGGTCATGCGTGCCAAGCGGGCCTGCTCGGTGAAAGCTCGAGGGGCCGCTCAGACTTCAGGCGGCCGGGTCGGCGAGTATAGCGAGCCCCCATGAGCGATCCGATCCTGAGGGATCGTGGGTGATCCGACGATCCGTCTCCCTGCGCACAGTAGGATGTGTGCTCTTCCCATCAGACCCGCTGCACACACGAGCTCTCCATGGCCTATGCCCACGCCGTCGGTGCAAACCGATTCGCCTTTCCCGACCTCAGGACCCTGCTGGCCAAGGCCGGCCCGATGCGATCGGGCGACCTGCTCGCCGGCGTGGCCGCCGACTCCGAGGCCGAGCGCATGGCCGCAAAAATGGCCCTGGCCGATCTGCCGCTGCGCCGCTTTCTCGAGGAGCCGCTCATCTCACCCGACGATGACGAAGTCAGCCGGCTGATCCTGTCGCAGCACAATGAGGCGGCCTTCGCGCCGATCGCCCATCTCACCGTGGGCGAATTTCGCAACTGGCTGCTCTCGGATGCGACCACCGAACAGACCCTGCGCGATCTCACCTGGGGCCTGACTCCCGAGATGGTCGCCGCAGTCAGCAAGCTGATGCGCAATCAGGACCTGGTGGTGGCCGCGCGCAAATGCCGCGTGGTGAGCGCGTTTCGCACGACCATCGGCCTGCCCGGACGCATGGCGGTGCGCCTGCAGCCCAATCATCCGACCGACGATCCGCGCGGCGTGCTGGCCTCGGTCCTCGATGGTCTGATGTACGGCTGCGGTGATGCGGTCATCGGCATCAATCCGGTCGGCGACAATCTGCCGGGCATCGTGTCGCTGCTTCGCATGCTCGATGACATCCGCCAGCGCTTCGAGATCCCCACCCAAAGCTGCGTGCTCACCCATGTCACGCAGACGATCAAGGCGATCGAATTGGGCGCGCCGGTCGACCTGGTGTTTCAGTCGATTGCCGGCACGCAAAAGGCCAACGAAGGTTTCGGCATCTCGCTCGCCTTGCTCGATGAAGCGGCCGATGCGGTGCAAAGCCTCAAGCGCGGCACGGTCGGCAGCAACGCAATGTATTTCGAGACCGGCCAGGGCAGCGCGCTGTCGGCCAATGCCCACCACGGCGTCGACCAGCAGACCTGCGAGGCACGCGCCTATGCGGTTGCCCGTCGCTATGCGCCACTGCTGTCGAATACCGTGGTCGGCTTCATCGGCCCGGAGTATCTCTACGACGGCAAGCAGATCGTGCGCGCGGGCCTCGAAGACCACTTCTGCGGCAAGCTGCTCGGCGTGCCGATGGGCTGCGACATCTGCTACACCAACCATGCCGAAGCCGATCAGGACGACATGGACAACCTGCTCACGATGCTGGGCGTGGCCGGCATCAATTTCATCATGGGCGTGCCGGGTGCCGATGATGTGATGCTCAACTACCAGAGCACCTCGTTTCACGACGCGCTCTATCTGCGCGAGGTGCTCGGCCTCAAGCGCGCGCCCGAATTCGAAGCCTGGCTCGAGCGCATGCAGGTCACCGACCGCCATGGCCGCCTGCTCGGGTCGGCCAGCAAGGACCATCCGCTGCTGGGGATTGCTTCATGAGCGCCGATCCGACGCCGAGCGCCACTCCCCTGGTGCTGACCGACCCCTGGACCGCGCTGCGCGCCTACACGCCGGCGCGCATCGCGATCGGGCGCACCGGTGCGAGCCAGCCCACCTCGGCGCTGCTCGCCTTTTCGCTCGCCCATGCCCAGGCCCGCGATGCGGTGCACGAAGCCTTCGATGCCGCCTTGATGTCGATCGAGCTGCAGGAAGCAGGCTTTCAGACCCTCAGCGTCCACAGCCGCGCTGCCGATCGGCCGATGTATCTGCGCCGCCCCGACCTCGGGCGCAGGCTCGATGCCGCCAGTGGCGACCGTCTGCGCCAGGCGGCCGACGGCGCCAACGCCCCGCCCGACCTGGTGCTGGTGGTGGCCGACGGTCTGTCGGCGCTCGCGGTCACGCGTCATGCGCAGCCGATGCTCAAGGCCATCCGCGCGCGGCTGCCCGGCTGGTCGATCAGCCCGGTAGTGCTCGCCGAGCAGTCCCGTGTGGCGCTTGGCGATGAAGTCGGCGAGCTGCTTGGCGCGCGTGCCGTGGCCCTGCTGGTGGGCGAGCGCCCCGGCCTGAGCTCACCCGACAGCCTGGGCATCTATCTCACCTGGGCACCGCGCGTGGGCCGCAGCGATGCCGAGCGCAACTGCATCTCGAACATTCGCCCCGAGGGGCTGAGCTATGAGCAGGCGGCGGCCACGCTGGCAGGGCTGCTCGAGGGTGCGAAACGTCTCGGGGCAAGCGGCATCATGCTGAAGGATGAAACGCCGACTCCCGCGCCCGAGGCACTCGGGGATAGACTCGACCTTAAACTCGACCTGATTCGCGCATCAGACGCGAGCACCGACAACTGACTGAGGAGCAATGACGATGCCGACCGGCGCCCTGCAACTGCCTGAAATCGACGAACTCGCCTTCGACCCGGCGGCGCTGCGCCGCAAATACGACCTCGAACGCGATCGTCGCCTGCGAACCGATGGCAACGACCAGTATGTCGAGGTCACCGGCGCGTACGCGCATTTCCTGGATGACCCCTATGTCGACCCGCTGCTCAGCCGCGAGCCGATCGTGCGCGACGTCGAGGTGCTGGTGGTGGGCGGCGGCTTTGGCGGCCTGCTGTCGGCCGCGCGCCTGCGCGAAGCCGGCTTTGATGACATCTGCATCATCGAGAAGGGCGGCGACTTCGGCGGCACCTGGTACTGGAACCGCTATCCCGGCGCGGCCTGCGACACCGAGAGCTACATCTATTTGCCGCTGCTCGAAGAAACCGGCTACATGCCGGCCTCGAAATACGCCCGCGGCCCCGAGATCCTCGAGCACTCTCGGCGCATCGGCCGCCATTTCGACCTTTACCGCTCGGCGATCTTCCAGACCGTGATCACCGACATGCGCTGGCTCGACGATGCCGCACGCTGGCAGGTCACAACCGACCGCAAGGACGTGCTGCGGGCCCGCTTCGTGGTGCTGGCCGGCGGCCCGCTGCATCGGCCCAAGCTGCCGGGCGTGCCCGGTGTGGGCAGTTTCAAGGGCCACACCTTTCACACCAGCCGCTGGGATTACGACTACACCGGCGGCGACGGCCATGGGGGCCTGACCGGCCTGAAGGACAAGCGGGTCGGCATCATCGGCACCGGTGCCACCGCCGTGCAGTGCGTGCCGCACCTGGGCGCAGGCGCCAAGGAGCTCTTCGTCTTTCAGCGCACACCCTCTTCGGTCGATGTGCGCAACGACCGTCCGACCGACCCCGAGTGGGCAAAGAGCCTCAAGCCGGGCTGGCAGCGCGAGCGCGTGGCCAACTTCACCGCGGTCATCTCGGGCGCCGAATTCGACGTCGACCTGGTCAACGACGGCTGGACCGACCTGATCGGCGGCATCCTGCTGTCGGCCCGTCGCAAGGCGGTCGCCGGCGAGACCGTGAGCAATGAGGCCGAGCTGATCCAGCTGGCCGACTACAGCAAGATGGAGCGGGTACGGGCGCGCATCGATGCAGTGGTCAAGGATCCGGCCACCGCCGAAGCGCTCAAGCCCTGGTACAACCAGTTCTGCAAGCGGCCCTGCTTTCACGACCAGTATCTCGACACCTTCAACCGGCCGAACGTGCATCTGGTCGACACCCAGGGCAAGGGCGTCGAGCGCATCACCGAACGCGGCGTGGTGGTCGACGGGCGTGAATACGAACTCGATTGCCTGATCTTCGGCACCGGCTTTGAGGTCGGCACCGACTTCACCCGACGCCTGGGCTTCGAGGTCCATGGCCGCAACGGCATCACGCTCACCGAGAAATGGCACGACGGCGCGCAGACCTTCCACGGACTGTTCACCCGCGGCTTTCCCAACCTCTTCGTCATGACCACCCAGCAATCGGGTCAGAGCGCCAACTTCCAGCACATGATGGCCGAGCAGGCGCAGCACATCGCCTGGGTGCTGGATAAAACCCGCGCAAGCAGCGTTCGCACGATCGAGGCGAGCGAACAGGCCGAGACCGACTGGGTCAACAGCATCGTCAAGCTGGCCCGCATGCGCCAGCCCTTCCTGAACGAATGCACGCCGGG
>CAIVAS010000094.1 GCA_903903975.1 uncultured Burkholderiales bacterium | reverse complement strand
CTGAAATCACCGCTTCGATGGTCAAGGAGCTGCGCGAAAAGACCGATGCTCCGATGATGGAGTGCAAAAAGGCACTGACCGAGGCGCAGGGCGATATCGCCCGTGCCGAGGAAATTCTGCGGGTCAAGCTTGGCAACAAGGCGAACAAGGCTGCATCGCGTGTCACCGCCGAGGGGATTGTCGGCGTGCACCATTCGGCTGACGGCAGCATTGCGTCCATGGTCGAGCTCAACTGCGAGACCGACTTCGTCGCCAAGAATGACGATTTCCAGGGCTTCGCCCGCGCACTGGCCGCGCTGGTCTCCGACAAGGCACCGGCCGATGTCGATGCGCTCGCCAGTCTCGAGCTCGACGGTGTCACCGTCGAGGAGCGTCGCAAGGCGCTCATCGGCAAGATCGGCGAAAACATCACCGTTCGGCGTTTCGTGCGCATCGCGGGCCAGGGCCGTGTGTCGAGCTATATCCACGGCGGCTCGCGCATCGGTGTGCTGGTCGATGTCAAAGGCGGCGAAGAGTCGCTTGGCAAAGACCTCGCCATGCAGATCGCGGCGTCCAAACCCGTGGCCCTGGACAGCACCGGCGTGTCGGCCGAACTGATCGAAAAGGAGCGCTCGATTGCCTCGCAAAAGGCGGCCGAATCGGGCAAGCCTGCCGAGATCATTGCCAAGATGGTCGAAGGCACGGTCCAGAAGTTCCTGAAGGAAGTCACCTTGCTCGGTCAGCCTTTCGTCAAGGATGACAAGCAGACTGTCGAGCAGCTCCTGAAGGCACGCGGTGCAAAAGTGCATGCGTTTACCCTGTTCATCGTGGGTGAAGGCATCGAGAAGAAGCAGTCGGATTTCGCGGCCGAGGTGGCAGAGGCTGCCGCCGCGGCAGCACGCTGATCGGCAAGCGCGGCGACCGGGAGCCCTCACGGGTTCCGGCGTTCGCCGCGCTGACCTCGGCCGGTGTGACCGCGTTTGCTCCGCCCGCGTTTGTTCTCTCGTTTGACCTTCTTCAAGGCAGCCTGTTTCATATGACCAACGCCAAGCCTTATAAGCGTGTCCTGCTCAAGCTGTCCGGCGAAGCCCTGATGGGCAACGATGCCTATGGCATCAACCGCGCCACGATCGACGGCATGGTTGCCCAGGTGGCGCAGGCCCATGACCTCGGGGTTGAGCTGGCAATCGTGATTGGCGGGGGCAATATTTTTCGCGGTGTCGCGCCGGGCGCCTCCGGTATGGACCGCGCCACCGCCGACTACATGGGCATGATGGCCACCGTGATGAATGCGCTGGCATTGCAGGACGCGATGCGCAGCGCCGGTCTGACGGCCCGGGTGCAGTCGGCCCTCAAGATCGAGCAGGTGGTCGAGCCTTATATCCGCCCCAAGGCCTTGCGTTATCTCGAAGAGGGCAAGGTGGTGATTTTTGCGGCCGGCACTGGCAACCCGTTTTTTACGACCGACACGGCTGCCGCCTTGCGCGGTGCCGAAATCGGTGCCGAGGTTGTTCTCAAGGCAACCAAGGTCGATGGCGTCTACAGCGCCGATCCGATGAAGGATCCGACTGCAACGCGCTACCAGACGATTTCTTTCGACGAGGCGATCGGGCGCGATCTCAAGGTGATGGATGCCACCGCCTTCGCCTTGTGTCGCGACCAGAAACTACCGATCAGGGTTTTCTCGATCTTCAAGCAGGGCGCGCTCAAGCGCGTGCTGCTGGGTGAGGACGAGGGCACACTGGTCCATGTCTGATTCCGGAGTCTGAGCCACATGGCCGCTACCCTTCCCGAAATCCGCTCGCAGGCTGAGCAGAAGATGCTCAAGTCGCTTGAGGCGCTCAAGATCAGCCTGGCAAAGATCCGAACCGGTCGAGCCCACGCCGGTCTGCTCGATCATATTCAGGTCGACTATTACGGCAGCATGGTGCCGATCAGTCAGGTAGCCAATGTCACCCTGGTCGACGCACGCACCATCGGCGTGTCGCCCTGGGAAAAGAAGATGACCCAGGCGATCGACAAGGCGATTCGCGAATCCGACCTCGGCCTCAATCCGTCCACGACCGGCGAACTGATCCGGGTGCCGATGCCTCCCTTGTCGGAGGAGCGTCGCAAGGAGATGGCCAAGCTGGTTCGCACTGAAGGCGAAGACGCCAAGGTGGCGGTCCGCAATCTGCGCCGCGATGCCAACAGCCATCTCAAGGAACTGCTCAAGGCCAAGGCCGCCTCCGAGGATGATGAGCGGCGCGCCCAGGACGACGTCCAGAAACTGACCGACCGTTTCATCGTCGAAATCGACAAACTGCTCCAGGCCAAGGAGCAGGAGATCATGACGGTCTGAGTTCTGCGCTGCCCGCTCATGCGGCTTGTGCGATCCTCCCGCTGATGACCCATACCAGTTCAACAGACCAGATTCCGGCGTCCCCCGGAATACCGCGCCATGTCGCCATCATCATGGATGGCAATGGCCGCTGGGCCTCGGCTCGGCATATGCCGAGGGTTGCGGGTCACTCAAAAGGCGTCGATGCGGTACGGGCGACCGTTCAGGCCTGCGTCGATCAAGGGGTCGAATTCCTCACGCTGTTTGCCTTCAGCTCCGAGAACTGGCGTCGTCCCGCCGACGAAGTGTCGCTGCTGATGCGGCTGTTCATCATGGTGCTCGAGCGCGAGGTCACGCAGATGCGTGCCAACGGCATCCGTCTGCGGGTAGTGGGCGATACCAGTGCCTTCGAGCCGGCATTGCGAAAACTCATCGATGAGTCGCAAGCCCGAACGGCGAGCAACCACAAGATGACGCTGACGATCTGTGCCAATTACGGCGGTCGATGGGATGTGCTGCAGGCCACGCGCGCCATGCTCGATGCTCGCCCCGACCTGGCTGAGGCCGGCGCGCCGATCACCGAGGCCGATCTCGCGCCCTATCTCGCCATGAGTTTTGCGCCCGAACCCGACCTGTTCATCCGCACCGGTGGCGAGCAGCGGATCAGCAATTTCCTGCTCTGGCAGCTGGCCTACACCGAGCTCTATTTCACGGATGCTTTCTGGCCCGATTTCGGGGCGGTCGAGCTCGACAAGGCCTTCGATTCCTATCGCGTTCGAGAAAGGCGGTTCGGGCGCACCAGCGCCCAGGTGGCCGTGCCGATCATCACCCCCGAACACTGACGGCGGCACGCGAGCGATGCTCAAGCAGCGCATCATGACCGCGCTGGTACTGCTGGCGATCATCGTGCCGGCAATTACCGGTGCGCAGCCCTGGGTATGGGGGCTGATCTCCCTGCTGATGCTCTCGATTGCCGGGCGCGAGTGGGGGCGGCTGCTGGGTTCAACCCTTGGCAGTTGGCTGCTGTGTGCCGCCCTTGCTGTGTGCGGGGCGATCTATCTTTTTTGGCGGACCACCACCGGAACCGGCGAAGTGCCTGGCGCGGTCGCTTTCCTGTCGGCGGCCAGCCTGGCTTTCTGGTTGTCGGTCGGGCTCATCTCACTGGTTCGCGGTCATCCGATCGGTTCGGGTTGGGCGACCGGTCTGCTGGTTCTGTCGGCATGCTGGGTGGCGCTGTTCGAGCTTCGCCTGCTGGGTGCGGCGATGCTGGTTTCGGCGATGGCAGTTGTCTGGGTCGCCGACATCGGGGCTTACTTCGCCGGCAGAGCTTTCGGGCGGCACAAGCTTGCGCCACACATCAGCCCCGGCAAAACCTGGGAAGGCGTCGCCGGCGGCGTGGCGGCCGTCCTTGCGCTGTCGATGGCGGTTGTGCTGCTCGCGCCGCAGGCAAGCGAGAGCGTGTTCTCCAGTCGGCTGGTCACTCGACTGGGTTGGCTCATCAGTGCTGCGATCCTGATGGCGATCGCCTGCCTGAGCGTTGCCGGTGACCTCTATGAGTCACTTCTGAAGCGCCGGGCCGGTGTTAAGGACAGCGGAGCCAGTTTGCCGGGACATGGTGGCGTGCTCGACCGGATCGACGCGCTGATCCCGACGATGCCTGGTTGCCTGCTCCTGATGGAACTCCTGCGATAATCGCGCGATGAAACGGATAACCATTCTTGGTGCCACCGGGTCGATCGGTGAAAGTACCCTTGATGTCGTCGGCCGACATCCCGATCGCTACCGCGTGTTTGCGCTGGCTGCGCGACACAGTCACGAGCGACTTCTGGCGCAGTGCCTGCGATTCGAGCCGGCCTACGCCGTGCTCACCGACCCGACAGCGGCAGCGGTGTTGCGCGAAAAGCTGGCTCAGCACGGCAGCCGGACCGAGGTGCTGGATGGCCCGGCTGCGGCATCCCAGGTGGCTGCTGCGGCCGAAACCGATCTGGTCATGGCAGCGATCGTTGGCGCAGCAGGCCTTGAGCCGACCCTGGCAGCGGCCCGAGCCGGCAAGACGATCCTGCTGGCCAACAAGGAGGCCATCGTGATGGCCGGGCCGGTGTTTCTGGCAGCGGTTCGCGACGGCGGTGCGCGGGTGCTGCCGATCGACAGCGAGCACAACGCGGTGTTTCAGTGCCTGCCGGCCGATGGGTCGCGAATGGGCGTGCGTCGCATCGTGCTCACCGCGTCGGGTGGCCCCTTCCGCTCGCTGAGCGCAAGCGACATGGATCGTGTCACGCCTGAGCAGGCGGTCGCCCATCCCAACTGGAGCATGGGTCGAAAGATTTCGGTCGACTCGGCCACCATGATGAACAAGGGCCTCGAACTGATCGAAGCCCACTTTCTTTTCGAGATGCCACCCGAGCGCCTCGACGTCCTGATTCATCCTCAGAGCATCGTGCATTCGATGGTCGAGTATGTCGACGGCTCGCTGCTCGCCCAGTTGGGCAATCCCGACATGAGAACCCCGATCGCCCATGCGATGGCCTGGCCCGCGCGGATCGACAGTGGCGTCTCGATGCTTGATCTGGCTGTGCACGGCCGACTCGATTTCGAGTTGCCCGATCCGGTGCGTTTCCCCTGTCTCAGGCTGGCCCGTGAGGCACTGTCGGCAGGTGCGGCGGCCCCCTGTGTCCTCAATGCCGCCAACGAAATCGCGGTCGACGCCTTTCTCGATCGGCGCGTTCGCTTTACCGATATCTTTCGCATCTGCGAGGCAACACTCGACGAATTGGGCCGTGCCGCTGCGCCGGCTGATACCGAGTCGGTCCTCGCGCTCGATGCCGCGGCGCGCACCGCGGCCACCCTTCATCTTTCCAGGCTAGCCACATGATCACGACACTGATCGCTTTTCTGTTTGCACTGGCCCTTCTGGTCTTCGTGCACGAACTCGGGCACTACCTCGTTGCCCGCTGGTGCGGGGTCAAGGTCCTGCGCTTTTCGATCGGCTTCGGCAAACCGCTGGTGAAATTCACAGTTGGCCCGGACAAGACCGAATGGTCGATCTCACCGATTCCCCTGGGCGGCTACGTCAAGATGCTCGATGAGCGTGAGGGCGGTGAGGGCTCGGTGCCGGCTAACGAGCTGCATCGTGCCTTCAACCGTCAGTCGCTGGCCAAACGCTCTGCGATCGTCATTGCCGGGCCGCTGGCGAACTTCCTGCTTGCGATTGGGCTGTACGCCGGGCTCGGAATGGCCGGAACCGAAGAGCCTGCCGCGGTCATGGGTGAGCCTGCGGCCGCGACTGCGGCGGCAGCGGCCGGTCTTCGCGATGGCGACCGGGTGATTGCCCTTGACGGGCGTGAAGTGAGCGCCGTCTCGGTACTCAGGCTTCGGATGATCGATGCCATCGTCGAGCGCCGTCCCGCGCAACTGACGGTCCAGCGTGCCGGTCAGACCGTGTCCCTCAGCCTTGCCACTGAGGGCCTGCCAGCCGGCGAACTCGACAAGGACTTCATGCGAACGCTCGGGCTTGAGCTCACCGGAGGCGTCGTGACGGTGGGGTCGGTGACGCCCGACGGAAGCGCTGCTCGGGCCGGTTTGCGCGCCTCCGATGAAGTGACTGCCGTGCAGTCGCGTCCGGTCACTCGCGCGACCGACCTGATCGATGTCCTGCGCGAGAGCGCTGGTCGTGAGGTGCCGATCGAAATCCGGCGCGATGGCGTCGAGCAGCGAATCGTCGTCGTTCCGCAGGCGACCGCCTCTGAACGTCCCGAAGACAACGGCCGGATGATCGGGCGAATCGGCGCGTCCTTGCAGAACCGTTTCGAGATGGTCCGGGTCGATCGCGGGCCGCTTGATGCCATCGCCTATGGTGTCCGTCAGACCTGGGAAATGTCCTGGTTCTCGCTTCGCATGCTCGGCAAGATGCTGATGGGCGACCTCTCATGGCGCAATCTGAGCGGCCCGGTGGCGATCGCCGACTATGCCGGTCAATCAGCGAAAGTCGGTGCGGTGGCCTATATCGCGTTTCTGGCGCTGATCAGTGTCAGCCTCGGGGTGCTCAATCTGCTGCCCGTCCCGGTACTTGATGGAGGCCATTTGGTATATTACGGACTCGAGGCGATCAAGGGTCGGCCGCTGTCGGAGCGCTTCCTTCAGGTGACCCAGAAAGCGGGCCTTGTGGCGATCGTCGGCCTGATGGCCGTGGCGCTGTTCAACGATCTGAGCAGGCTGTTCGGCGGTTGAAGCGCCGGGTTCGTCGGCCCCTTCAACCAGGAGTTTCATGCGCTTTTTTTTGAAATCCGTGCTGGCGCTCGTCATGGGCTTGCTCAGCCAGATTGCCTGGGCGTTTGATCCTTTCACCATCAGTGATATCCGGCTGGTTGGTATTCAGCGTGTCGAGCCCGGCACGGTTTTTGGCTATCTGCCGATCAAGGTTGGCGAGCAACTCGATGATGCCGGCGCATCCCGCGCGGTGCGCGCCTTGTATGCCACCGGGTTTTTCAACGACGTGCGTTTCGAAGTCGACAAGGATGTGCTGGTCATCTACCTGACCGAGCGTCCCACGATTGCATCGGTCGATGTCAGTGGCGCCAAAGACATCTCGAGCGAGGTCCTGCTCAAAGCGCTGAAGGATCTTGGTCTCGGAGAGTCGCGCATTTTCGACCGTGCACTGCTCGATCGCGCTGATCAGGAAATCAAGCGTCAATACCTTGCCAGGGGACGCTATTCGGCCACTGTGACACCGACGGTCACGCCGCTCGAACGAAACAGGGTAGCGGTATCGCTGTCAATCGATGAAGGTGATGTCGCCAAGATCACGCAGATCCGGATCGTGGGCAACAAGGCCTTCACCGAGAGTGAACTGCTCGACGAGTTGACGCTGAGTACGCCGACCTGGCTGAGCTGGTACACCAAGGCCGACCAGTACGCCCGCGAGAAACTCGCCGGTGATCTCGAGCGCCTGCGATCGTTCTATCTCAATCGCGGCTTCCTCGAGTTTTCGATCGATTCGACCCAGGTCTCGATCGATGCCGACCGGGAAGGCGTGTACATCACTGCCAACATCACCGAAGGCGAGCGCTACACCGTCACCGGTTTCAAATTCAGTGGCAACACCATGGGCCGCGACGCCGAATTGGCCGCACTCATGCTGTTGCGACCAGGTGAGGTGTTTTCGGGTCAGGCGCTCAATGAATCCACGCGAACCATGACCGAGCTCTACGGCTCCATCGGTTATGCCTTTGCCAATGTGAACGCCTTGCCTGATATTGATCGCGCAAAAAGGACGGTCTTCTTCAACGTCTCGATCGATCCGGGCCGGCGTGTCTATGTCAGGCGGATCAATATTTCAGGCAATGCCAAGAGCCGCGACGAGGTGATCCGACGCGAATTGCGTCAGTTCGAGAGCGCCTGGTATGACACCGACAAGATTCGACTGTCGCGAGAAAGGCTGGTGCGGCTTGGCTATCTCACCAATGTGACGATCGATACCGTGCCGGTGCCGGATGCGCCCGATCAGGTCGATCTGAATGTCAATGTGACCGAGCGTGCGACCGGTACCTTCATGATCGGGGTCGGTTTTTCGAGCGCTGACAAGGTCGTGCTGACCGCGAGCATCGTTCAGCAGAATTGGCTTGGGACTGGAAAATCGGTCGGTCTGTCGCTCAATACCGGCCGGACCCAACAGACGGTCGACTTCAATGTGATTGACCCGTATTTCACGCCTGACGGCGTGTCCCGGGCCTTCAATGTGTTTACGCGCAATATCAATGCGCAAGCCCTCGGTCTCGGTGATTATCAGCTTCGTACCTCGGGATTCGGTCTGCGATTCGGTGTGCCCTATACCGAACTCGACCGGGTCTCCTTTGGCGGTGTCTACGAGCGAAACGATATCAAGCTTGGCGTCAATCCGCCGCCCAGAATTCAGCAGTATGTGGATGATTTCGGGCCCCAGAGCTGGCAGATTCTTGGTGTGATCGGATGGCTGCGGGATGGTCGCGACAATCCTCTCGCCCCGACGAGAGGCCTGTTGATGTCGAGCAACTTCGAGGTCACCTTGCCGGTCGGCAATGTTCACTACACCCGCGCCGATTTTGGCTTCCAGTATTACCAGCCGCTGTCTCGTAATTACACTCTCGGTTTCAATGGACAGATTGCCCGAGGTTGGGCGCTTGAAGGCGGCGCTTATCCGATCTTCAAGAACTACTACGCGGGCGGCATCAATTCGGTTCGCGGTTTCGAGACTGCCAGCCTCGGTCCGCGTGATGCCTATGGCAATCCGACCGGCGGCCAGAGCAAAGTGACCGGCTCGGTGGAATTCATCTTCCCCCTGCCTGGAGCAGACCAGACGATCCGCGGTTTCCTCTTTACCGATGCCGGTAACGTCTGGGCTGAGAGTATCGATCTGGCCGGGCTGCGTTATTCGTCCGGCATCGGACTGAACTGGCTCTCGCCACTCGGTCCCTTCAAGCTCAGTCTCGGTGTCCCATTGAAACGGCAGCCCGGCGATCGGCTGCAGAAGTTTCAGTTTCAGATCGGTTCATCCTTCTGATGAGGCGTCGCGATATGTTTGAGAGTCCTCGGATGCTTTTCGGCTGGCGCTGGCTCAGATTGACAGTGCTTGCACTGGGTGTCCTGATGGCCGGCGCTGTCTCGGCCCAGGACATCCCCCGCATCGGTTTCGTCAATACCGAGCGCATCCTTCGAGAAGCGAACATCGCCAAATCGGCGCAGCAAAAGCTCGAACAGGAATTCTCCCGGCGTGACAAGGAAATGCAGGAAATGGGTGCTCGGCTCAAGCAGATGTCGGAGCGCCTTGATCGCGAGGCCGCCGTGACGCCAGACGCCGACCGCCTGCGCCGGCAGCGGGAGTTCGCCGATCTCGACAAGGAGTTTCAGCGCAAGCAGCGCGAGTTCCGCGAGGACCTCAACCAGCGTCGCAATGAGGAACTCGCCTCAGTCGTCGAGCGTGCCAATCGCGTCATCAAGCAGATCGCCGAGCAGGAAAAGTACGACCTGATCCTCCAGGAGTCGGTGTTTGCTTCGGCGCGCATCGATCTGACCGAGAAGGTGCTGCGTACCCTCAACGCTGCCAAATAGAGGGCATCGAGTGCATCCGCCGCTGCCTGTGCCGGTGTCGGTGAACACCATTGCCGAACTGATCGGTGGTGAGGTTCGAGGCGAGGGCGCCTGCCTGATCACCCGCCTGGCGTCGCTCGAATCGGCCGATGCACGCAGCATTGTTTTTCTGTCGGGTCGCCGTCACGCCCGTGCAGCGGCGGCGAGCCAGGCAGCAGCCGTGATCGTGTCGCCTGAACTCGAGTCGCTGCTTTCAGCCGGGGTTGCACGGATTCTGGTCGCGGACCCTTATCTGGCCTATGCACGACTGTCGCAATGGATGGCCAGTCAGCTTGCGAATGCCGCAGCAGCCTCGCATTCAATGGCTGCGCAAGCGATCGATCCGAGCGCCCACATCGCCGATTCGGCACTGATCGGGGAGGGCGTGCAGATCGGCCCGGGTGTGACGATCGGCGCCGGCGCGTCGATCGGAGCACATTGCCGGATTGGCGCCGGCTGTGCGATCGGCGCCAATGCCAGCGTGGGCGAGCGATCGGTCCTGCATCCCGGTGTCACGCTCTACGATGGGGTTCGCATCGGCCAGCGCGCGCTGATTCATGCAAGTACCGTCATCGGTGCTGATGGATTCGGATTTGCGCCGTCACCCGGCGGTTGGATCAAGATCGCGCAGCTCGGCTCGGTGCTGATTGGCGATGATGTCGAGATTGGCGCCAACTGTGCGGTCGATCGCGGTGCGCTCGATGACACGATCATCGGCAATGGCTGCAAGATCGACAACCTTGTTCAGATCGGCCACAACGTTCGAATCGGCGAGCACACTGCGATTGCCGGATGCGTCGGCATTGCCGGCAGCGCCGTGATTGGGCAGCGCTGCATGATCGGCGGTGGGGTCGGGGTCGCCGGTCATATCGATATCTGCGACGGCGCGATCATCGGCGGCATGTCGCTGGTCGAACGATCGGTGACCGAGCCGGGTTTCTATACCGGCGCCTGGCCGCTTCAGACTCATACGCAGTGGGAAAGAACCGCTGCGACCCTCAAACAGCTGCCGCAGTTGCGCCAGCGTCTGCGAGCGCTGGCCTCGAAGGTCGGCCTCACCAAGGATCCTGAATGAACCCGATCGACATCCGCGGCATCATGGAATATCTGCCGCACCGTTATCCCTTTCTGCTGGTCGACCGAGTGCTCGAACTCGAGCATGGCAAGCGAATTGTGGCGATCAAGAATGTGACGATCAACGAACCCTACTTTGTCGGCCATTTCCCGCACCTGCCGGTGATGCCGGGTGTGCTGATGATCGAAGCGCTTGCCCAGGCCGCAGGAATCCTGTCGTTCGAGACGCTGGGTCGCCGATCGGATGCGACGTCGGTGTTCTATTTCGTCGGCATCGATGGCGCGCGATTCAAGCGGCCGGTTGTGCCGGGCGATCAGTTGCGTCTGGAGGTCGAGATTCTTCGATTTGCCAAATCGATCTCGAAATTTCGCGGCGTGGCGACGGTCGATGGCGCGGTCGCGGCCGAGGCCGAACTGATGTGCACGCTGCGCGACGTCGAGCCGCCCCAGCGCCTCGGGACCACGCCGACCCCGGGCGCCTGACATCATGGCGACGATTCATCCTAGCGCGCTGGTCGATCCTGCCGCGAGCCTTGATGACGATGTCGAGGTCGGCCCTTTCGCGGTGATCGGCGCGGGTGTCGAAGTCGGTGCCGGAACCCGCATCGGCCCTCACGCCATTCTGGAAGGACCGTCGCGCATCGGTCGCGACAATCGCATCCATGCGCACGCGGTGATCGGCGGCGCGCCTCAGGACAAGAAATACCGGGGTGAGCCGACCCGCCTCGAGATCGGCGATGGCAATACCTTTCGCGAATTCGTGACCGTCAATCGGGGCACCGTTCAGGACGCCCATGTCACCCGCATCGGCAGCGACAACTGGTTGATGGCCTATGTGCATATTGCACACGACTGCGTCGTTGGCGATCACACCATCCTCGCCAATACCGTCAATCTCGCCGGTCATGTTCATATCGGCGACTGGGTCATTCTGGGCGGCTATACCGGCGTCCACCAGTTCTGCAAGATTGGCGCGCACGCCATGACCGGCGTCGGCACGGTCGTGCTTCACGATATTCCGCCCTTCGTGATGGCCTCGGGCAACACCGCCGCGGCCCACGGCCTGAACACCGAAGGTCTGCGTCGGCGCGGCTTCGATGCCGAGACGATTCAGGTCCTCAAGCAGGCCTACAAGACGGTCTATCGGTCTGAGCTGACCTTGCAGCAAGCCAGATCGCAACTCGACGCCGAGCTTGAGGCCTTGAGCGCGACGCCCGCCGGTGCGTCGGCCGATGCCCTGCGCCTGCTGAGCGATTTTCTTGCCAAGGTCAGCCGCGGCATCGTCCGCTGATGACTGTTTGCGCACCACGAGTGGCCGCAGCGTGACCGCAAGCCCGGCCGCTGCATTCAGCCTCGGGATGGTCGCCGGCGAGACCTCCGGGGACCTGCTGGCCGCAGCCGTGCTCAGCGGCCTCAAGCATGAGCTCGGTGATCCGAGCCTGCTGCAGTCCAGGGGGATCGGTGGGCCGGCGATGATCGAGCAGGGCTTTGATCCCTGGTGGCATTGCGAGGCGCTGGCGGTTCGGGGCTATGCCGAGGTGGTGCGCGAATATCCGCGTCTGCGTTCGATGCGCGCGCAGTTGCGAGGCCGGTTGCTGCAGTGGCGACCGGAGGTGTTTGTGGGCGTTGATGCGCCCGACTTCAACCTCGGGCTGGAGCGTTCGCTGCGTCAATCGGGCGTCAAGGTGGCGCATTTTATCGGCCCGTCGATCTGGGCCTGGCGCGGTGGGCGGATCGATGCCATCCGTGAGTCGGTCGACCACATGCTGCTGGTCTTTCCATTTGAAAAGAAGATTTACGACGATGCCGGGATTGCCGCGACCTATGTCGGCCATCCGCTTGCCGACGCGATTCCCCTGCAGGCCGATGTCGAGGGTGCCCGCGTCCGACTTGGCCTGCCGCCCGGGCGACAGATCGTGACGGTGATGCCCGGCAGCCGGGGCGGCGAGATCACCTACATCGCACCGACCTTCGTGCGGACCATCGCCTGGCTGGCGCAGCGTCGGCCTGATCTGATCTTCGTCGTGCCGGCGGCCACCGAGCGACTCTTCGCGCGTCTGCGGGGTCTGCTGGCAGGCAGCGCACTGCCCGACGGCACCGATTGCCGCCTGGTCATGGGCCATTCGCATGAGGCGATTGCTGCAGCCGACGCAGTGCTGGTCGCCAGTGGCACTGCGACCCTCGAGGTGGCCCTCTTTCGAAAGCCGATGGTGATCGCCTACAAGATGGCCTGGGCGAGTTACCAGATCATGCGCCGGATGGGCTATCTGCCCTGGATCGGACTGCCCAACATCCTGTGCAAGGACTGGGTGGTGCCCGAGTTCGTCCAGGCGGCTGCGACCCCCGAAGCGATGGGTGCGGCGCTGCTGGCCCAACTCGACGATCCGTCGATGACAGCCAGCCTCCAGCAGCGCTTTGCCGAACTGCACGACAGCCTTCGCTGCGATACCGCCACGCGCGCGGCCCAGGCCTTGCTCTCGATGCGCGACGCGCGCGCGGGCCGCCGCTGATGAATCGCGCCAGCGACAGCCTGCGCGCGACAGGACGCCGGGGCGAGAGCGGCCAGAGCGGACTGTCGCTGGCCTTCGATACGCGGCTTGTCTGTGGTGTCGATGAGGCGGGCCGCGGGCCGCTGGCCGGGCCGGTCGTGGCCGCTGCGGTCATTCTCGACCCGATGCGTGCGATTGACGGGCTGCGCGACTCCAAGAAGTTATCGCAAGCCCGTCGGGAGGCCCTTGCGATCGTCATCCGTGAATGTTCAATCGGATGGGCAATCGGGCAGGCGAGTGTCGACGAGATCGACCAGCTCAATATTCTGCAGGCGTCGCTGCTGGCGATGCGCCGCGCGGTCGAGGCATTGCCTGTGGTGCCGACTCTGGCGCGGGTCGATGGCAATCAGGCGCCGCGTCTGGCGTGCGGCGTCGAGCTGATTGTCGGCGGCGATGCCACCGAGTCCTGCATCTCGGCCGCCTCAATCGTGGCCAAAGTCGAACGCGACCGGCTGATGCTGTTGCTGCACAGCCTTCACCCCGAGTACGGCTTTGACCGGCACAAGGGCTACGGCACGGCGCTGCATCTCGAGTCGCTCAAGCGCCATGGTCCGTGCAGCGCGCATCGTCGCAGTTTCTCCCCGGTTCGCGAGGTCCTGTCCTCATGACCGGGGGTGCGCGGCGAATCAGCTCTCGCGACAACCCGCTGTATCGCGAGTTTGTCGATCTGTCAGGATCGGCGCGCGAGCGTCGTCGCCTTGGTCGCTCGGTGCTCGAAGGCATTCACCTGTGTGAGGCCTATCTGCAGCGACACGGGTCACCGCTGTCATCGATCGTCAGCGAGTCCGGCGTCGCACACACTGAGGTGACTGAACTACTGACCCAGCACCGGGTCGTCCCCGCCATCGTTGCCGACGCGCTCTTTGCCGGTTTTTCCACCCTTGCGCAGGGCGTCGGCATCGCCTTCATCGTCGAGACACCCAATCCGACCTTGCCCGAGACCATCGAGCTTGATGCGGTCTATCTCGATCGACTGCAGGATCCGGGCAATGTCGGCACCTTGCTGCGGACCTGCGCGGCGGCAGGCGTCAAGACGGTGTTCACCGCGCCGGGCACCGCCTGGTGCTGGTCGCCCAAGGTGCTGCGAGCCGGGATGGGGGCGCATTTTCATCTGTCGATCCACGAGGCGGTCGCCTGGCCTGCGGTGCATGAGCGTCTTCGAATCGAAGCAATCGGCACCCGGGCAAGTCAGGCCGAATCGCTCTATCGCAGCGAACTGCGCGCGCCCTGCCTGTGGCTGCTGGGCAGCGAAGGCGATGGCATCAGCGCACCGGTTGCCGCCGACACCGACCGCTGGGTCAGGATCCCCCAGGCCGCCGGCGTCGAGTCCTTGAATGTGGCCGCAGCCGGCGCATTGTGCCTGTTTGAGCAGCGCCGCCAGCGCGGCCTGCTCGACTGATTACTGCTGCTCGAGCAGGGTCATTACCGTGGTCGCGATTTCCTCGATCGACTTGGTGGTCGAGGACAGCCAGGGAATGTTCTCGCGCCGCATCATCGCTTCGGCCTGATTGACTTCGGTGCGGCAGGTCTCGAGCGCCGCATAGCGACTGCCGGGGCGCCGTTCGTTGCGGACCTCGGCCAGGCGCTCGGGCGAAATCGTCAGTCCGAAGAGCTTCGATTTGTAGCGATAGAGTTCGGCCGGCAGCTTGCCGCGATCGAAGTCATCCGGGATCAGCGGGTAATTGGCGGCTTTCACCCCATGCTGCACCGCCAGGTAAAGACTGGTCGGCGTCTTGCCCGAACGGGAAACCCCCACCAGGATGACATCTGATTGATCGAGTTCCTTGTGCATCTGGCCGTCATCGTGTGACATCGAAAAATGAATGGCTTCGATGCGCTTCTTGTAGGTCTCCGACTCGGCGACCGAGTGGAATCGTCCGATCGTGTGGGTCGACTTGATGCCGAATTCGGCTTCCAGCGGTTCGACGAACGCGGCGATCAGGTCCATGAACATCGCATTGGCGGTTCGTACGATCGCATTGATTCGCGGATTGACCAGCGTGCTGAAGACGATCGGGCGACTGCCGTCGACGATGCCCTGCTGGTTGATGCGCTCGACCGCGTCTTCGGCCTTGGTCAGCTCGTCGATGAAGGGAAGCCTGACCTGGCGCAAGCGCAATCCTTCGAACTGCGAGAGGATCGAATGCCCGAAGGTCTCGGCGGTGATGCCGGTGCCGTCGGACACGAAAAAGGCGGTGCGCTCCGGAACGCTCGTCGTGGAATCAGGCATTCAGATCTCGGCGAAGTAGAATCGGTCGATTATCGGGCTGGAAGGCGCTCGAGTGTTGCAGTCGTAGCGTTTCCCAGCCCTCGGGACGTCGCGGTACGACTACAGCGCTCTCTCCAATTTCAAACCCTCCAGGAAACTCCCATGAACAATCACGACGGACGCTACGTCGTTTCGCTCGATGCCTTGCGCATGACCGATGTCGAATCGGTCGGCGGCAAGAACGCATCGCTTGGCGAACTGATCAGCCAACTTGCCGGCGCGGGTGTGCGCGTGCCCGGCGGCTTCGCGACCACCGCGCTGGCCTTCAACGACTTTCTTGCTGAGAACAATCTGGTCGAACGGATTCGCGCTCGCCTGGATGGCCTCGATGTCGACGATGTGAAGGCGCTGGAGCAGTGCGGCGCCGATATCCGGAAATGGGTGGTCGAGGCACCGCTGCCCGCGCGTCTTGAAAAAGAAATAAAAGAATATTATCAGTCGCTTGAAATAACATCCTCAGGTGAAATATCAGTTGCAGTCCGGTCTTCCGCGACCGCTGAAGACCTGCCGGATGCCTCCTTTGCCGGCCAGCAGGAGACCTTTCTGAATGTGGTCGGCATCGATGCGGTGCTCGATCGCCTGCGTCATGTCTTTGCTTCGCTCTATAACGACAGGGCGATTTCCTACCGGGTCCACAAGGGCTTTGCCCATGCCGATGTCGCGCTGTCGGTCGGTGTGCAGCGCATGGTGCGCAGCGACCTCGGCGCCTCGGGCGTGATGTTCACGATTGATACCGAGTCGGGGTTTCCGAATGCCGTCCTGATCACCAGTGCCTGGGGTCTGGGCGAGACCGTGGTGCAGGGCGCGGTCAATCCTGATGAGTTCTATGTGCACAAGCCGATGCTTGCCGCCGGCAAGCTGCCGATCATCCGCCGCCAGCTTGGCTCCAAGCTGGTCAAGATGGAGTTCGGCAATTTGTCTGAAGGCGGGCAAGGGCAGGGCCCCGCGGTCCGGATCGTCGATACCCCGGTCGAATTGCGCACCCGCTATTCGCTCACCGACGATGAGGTGATCGAGCTGGCTCGCTATGCGGTGATCATCGAGAAGCACTATGGCCGTCCGATGGATATCGAGTGGGGCCGCGATGGTCTCGACGGCAAGCTCTACATCCTGCAGGCCCGTCCCGAGACGGTGAAGTCGATGGCGGCAGAAGGGCGTCAGCTCAAGTTCCGCCTCAAATCCACCTCCGATGTCCTGGTCAGCGGCCGGGCCATTGGCCAGAAGGTCGGCGCAGGCCCGGTCCGGGTCGTTGGCGATGCGAGCGAAATGGCCCGCGTGCAGCCGGGTGATGTGCTGGTCACCGACATGACCGATCCCAACTGGGAGCCGGTGATGAAACGCGCCTCGGCGATCGTCACCAATCGGGGTGGCAGAACCTGTCACGCGGCGATCATTGCGCGCGAGCTGGGCATTCCGGCGGTGGTGGGGTGTGGTGATGCCACCGACCGCCTGGGCGACGGTGCCCTGGTGACGGTGTCGTGTGCCGAGGGCGATACCGGTTTCGTCTACGACGGGATGCTCGAGACCGAGATCACCGAGATGAGCACCGCGGCGCAGCCCGATATCGGTCTGAAGATCATGATGAACGTCGGCAACCCGCAGCTTGCCTTCGAGTTCGCCCAGTTGCCCAGTCACGGCGTGGGTCTGGCGCGCCTCGAATTCATCATCAACAACAACATCGGCGTTCACCCCAAGGCCATCCTCGACTATCCGAATGTCGACCCGAACCTGAAAAAGGCGGTCGAGAGCATCGCTCGCGGTCATTCAAGCCCGCGCGCCTTCTATGTCGACAAGCTTTCCGAGGGCATCGCCACGATCGCAGCCGCGTTCTGGCCGCGAACGGTGATCGTCAGGCTCTCCGACTTCAAATCCAATGAATACCGCAAGCTGATCGGTGGCTCGCGTTACGAGCCCGAAGAAGAGAATCCGATGCTCGGATTCAGGGGTGCATCGCGCTATGTCTCGAAAGATTTCGCCGAGTGCTTCGAGATGGAGTGCCGCGCGATGAAGCGGGTGCGCGAGGTCATGGGCCTGACCAACGTCGAGCTGATGGTGCCTTTCGTGCGTACCGTGGGCGAGGCCGAAAAAGTGGTGAAACTGCTTGCGGCCAATGGTCTGAAGCGCGGCGAGGGCGGCGACCCTGACGGCAGCGGCGGCTTGCGCGTGATCATGATGTGCGAGATCCCGTCCAATGCCATCCTTGCCGAGCAGTTCCTCGAGCACTTTGACGGTTTTTCGATCGGCTCCAACGATCTCACGCAGCTCACCCTTGGGCTCGACCGCGACTCGGGTCTGGTCGCCGAGGGCTTCGATGAGCGCGATCCGGCGGTCAAGGCCCTGCTCGAGCGCGCGATCAAGGCCTGCCTGCAAGCCGGAAAATATGTTGGCATCTGCGGCCAGGGTCCATCAGATCATCCTGATCTGGCCGAATGGCTGATGGATCAGGGCATCGCGTCGATCTCGCTCAACCCCGATACCGTGATCGATACCTGGAGACGGCTGGCCGAACGCCGCGCGGCCGGCTGAGTCGCCGCTGCACCGCGATTCGGGCGTCTCTGCGCCCGGATCGCTTCAGCGGCGCGTGGAGCAGGGGCCGGCGATCTGCTTGCCGTCGACGATCAGGTTCGCGTCGGGTCCGCGGATAATCAGAATCGCATTGCCCTGGGCAAAGCGCTGGCCTGACCCGACGGCCTGCTGGGTCAGCGTCCACGCGTCGGTCCGCATCCGAACCACTGCCTGACCTCGACCGACCGCGATCCGCATCGGCGAGCCACCCGGGCAGTCGTAACTGCTCAGTCGCCATTCAGGGTCGCGCGCGAAAACCATCGTACCGGCGTCCTCAGTGCTCAGTTCGAGCAGACCGCGAACCAGCGCGGCCGATCTGACTTGTTGGAGTTGACGGCCAAAGCGCGTGGCTTCCGATCCGGGCGGGCAGGCCATGCGCGTGGTCGCCAGCGGACCGATCCGCAGCGTGCCGCCGTCCTGTTGCCAGCTTGAACTGCCGCGGTTGCAGTCGACCTGGGCTGCGAGTTGTCCGCCATCGAGGAACTCAAGATTGAAGGTGCCGGGATCGGCGGGCGAAACGAATTCGGCGCCACCGATCGTGCCCAGCCAATACCAGCTCGACGCGTTGAGCGACGGTCCTGGTGCTGACGGTCTTGCGCCAGTGCCGGGACCTGCCGCAGGTGGCGGTGTCTGACCGATCATGCCGGGTGGCGTGATCTCGATCGGCCTGGGGATGTAACCCGGCTGCGTCGGTGGCAATGCGGGTGATGTGCAGCCGACGATCAGACTGGCGCCGATCAGGGCCGACACGATGAACAAAGCTGCTCGGGCCTGGGTCGCTGGCATTGAAAGTCTCCAAATTGAAAAAGGCGCCGAATCCGGCGCCTTCATCTGCTTCAAGGGCCGACCTGCCGGCCGACCCCCTGATTCTGATTGCAGTGGCCGATCAGCGAACGACCATCATCATTTCACGCTTGCCGCCCTTGTAGGTATAGAAGGTCAGCGCGCCATTGAGAATGTCGCCTTTCGAGTCGAAGGCGATCTTGCCGGTCACGCCGTCGTAGCTGATCTTGGCCAGGGCAGGCAGATACTTCTTCGGATCGGCCGAGTTGGCGCTTTGCATGGCAGCCGCCATCACCATCGTGGCGTCATAGACATAGGGTGCATAGATCTGCACATCCGCGCCGGTGCGCGTCTTGAAGCTGGCTTTCCAGGTGTCGAGTGCTGCCGCCTTGTCCGGGCTCACGCCACCGGCTTCCGCGCAAATCACCTGACCGTCGCCCATGCCGTCGCCGGCAAGCTTGATCAGTTCGCTCGAGCAGATGCCGTCGCCGCCCATGAATTTGGCAGCGATGCCGAGCTGCTTCATCTGGCGCAGCATCGGGCCGGCCACCGCATCCATGCCGCCATAAAAGACCACATCGGGCTTGGCGCCCTTGAGCTTGGTCAGGATGGCGTTGAAGTCGGTGGCCTTGTCGTTGGTGAATTCACGACCGACCACCTTGCCGCCGGCAGCCTTGACCGACTTCTCGAACTCGTCGGCTACGCCCTGACCATAGGCCGTGCGGTCGTCGATGATCGCGATGCTCTTGGCTTTCAGATCCTTGACTGCATAGCGGCCCATGACGCCGCCCAACTGCGCATCATTGGCGACCACGCGAAAGGCGGTCTTGAAGCCCTGCAGGGTGTATTTCGGGTTGGTTGCCGAAGGCGAGATCTGGGGAATGCCGGCGTCGTGATAGATCTTGGAGGCCGGGATGGTGGTGCCCGAATTCAGGTGACCGATCACACCATTGACCTTGGCATCAACCAGTTTTGTGGCAGCGGCCGTGCCCTGCTTGGGATCGGCGCCGTCGTCTTCAGGGACCAGCTCGAACTTGACCGTCTGGCCGCCGATCTTGATGCCTTTGGCGTTCAGGTCTTCGATGGCGAGCTTGGCGCCGAGTTCGTTGTCTTTGCCGAGGTGAGCGATGGCGCCGGTGAGCGGGCCGACATGCCCGATCTTGACCACGAGCTGAGCGGAAGCCGGAGCTGACAGGCTCACAAATGCAGCGGTCACAGCAATGCCTAATACGGTCTGAACAAGCTTCATTGGGTAATTCTCCAGGAGTGGGATCGGTAGATTGACGGGCCAGACACCTCGAACGCGAACGATGGCAATGCTGTCGCAACGCTGATTCGATTAGCCGCAAAGGTTACCAGCAGCCGTTCCTCGATTGCCAGGGCTATTTATGCCGCGATTGTCTGCGCGCGACATCATTGCCCGGGCGCCGGGGTCGCATTCCGATTGACCTTGGCCTCCACACGCGAGATGCTCCGCCCCTATGGCGATTCAATACTGGTGGTGGTTGCTGGCGCTGGCCCTGGGCATCCTCGAACTCATCTCGGGGACCTTCTACCTGCTCGTCATCGCATGCGGCTGCGTCGCTGCCGGGATGGCCGCGGCCCTCGGTGGTCCGATCTGGGCGCAGTGCCTGACCGCGGCGGTCATCAGTCTTGCGGGGGCCGCCTGGGTGCGGCGATCGCGCACTGGCGCCTCATCGCAACTGCCGGCCGGGCAAAACGCCGATGTGCTTGCCGACATCGGCGAACGGGTGCAGGTCGATGCCTGGGATACCAATGGTCTGGCCAGCATCCAGTATCGCGGCACGCAGTGGACCGCCCGAATCGCCCATGGGCAGACGCCGGAGCCAGGCGAGTTCGTTATCCGCGAGGTCGTCGGCAACCAGCTGGTGCTGAGCCGACACTGACAGCAACGCGGCAGTTCGCCGCTACCCGAGGGCTGCAGCGTCAGCCATCAAGCAAGTGAGGTTTGAATGATCGGAAGCAGTGTCATCGCCGCAGTGGTCCTGGTTCTGGCCGTCGTGGTTATCGTCCAGACGCTCAAGGTCGTCCCGCAGCAGCATGCCTGGGTGGTCGAGCGGCTGGGCAAATACCACCGCACCCTCACGCCGGGTCTGTCTTTCGTGGTGCCCTTCATCGATCGGGTGGCCTACAAGCATCTGCTCAAGGAAATCCCGATGGATGTCCCGAGTCAGGTCTGCATCACCAAGGACAATACCCAGCTGACCGTCGATGGCGTGCTCTATTTTCAGGTCACCGACCCCACGCGGGCGTCTTATGGCTCGTCGAACTTCATCGTTGCGATCACCCAGCTTTCGCAGACCACGCTGCGTTCGGTGATCGGCCGGCTGGAGCTTGATCGAACCTTCGAGGAGCGTGATTTCATCAACAGCAGCGTGGTCTCGGCGCTCGACGAGGCGGCAATGAGCTGGGGCGTGAAGGTGCTTCGCTACGAGATCAAGGACCTCACGCCTCCGGCCGAAATCCTGCGCTCGATGCAGGCGCAGATCACCGCCGAGCGCGAAAAGCGCGCCCTGATCGCCGCATCGGAAGGTCGCAAGCAGGAGCAGATCAATATCGCCACCGGCGAGCGTGAAGCCTCGATCCAGCGATCAGAGGGTGACAAGCAGGCCGAGATCAACAAGGCGCAGGGTCAGGCAGCAGCGATTCTGTCGGTGGCCGGCGCGACCGCGGCGGCGCTCGAGCGCATTGCCCAGGCCATCGAGCGACCGGGCGGCATGAATGCGGTCAACCTCAAGATCGCCGAGCAGTATGTTCAGGCCTTCGGTGAACTCGCGCGCCAGGGCAATACCCTGATCGTGCCGGCCAATCTGGCCGATATGTCGTCGCTGATTGCCAGCGCGATGACCGTTGTGAAGCAGCCGGTTGCCGGGTCGCCTGCGGTTGGTCCGCCGGCCTGATCACCGGACTGAGCGCCTCAGCCCGAGACCCGGGTACCGCCTTTGACGATGCGCTGCTTTTCGCGCAGCCACTCGCGCTCGCGTTCGGCATCGCGCTTGTCGTATTGCTTCTTGCCTTTGGCAAGGCCCACTTCCAGCTTGATCCGCCCGCCCTTGTAATGCAGATCGAGCGGCACCAGGGTGAAGCCGGCGCGTTCGACCTTGCCGATCAGCTTGGCGATCTCGTGCCCATGCATCAGCAGCTTGCGGGTGCGGGTGGGATCAGGATTGACATGGGTCGATGCAGCGGTGAGCGGCGAGATGTGCGCGCCGAGCAGCGCCAGCTCGGCACCGCGCACGATGACGTAGGCCTCTTTCAGATGGGCTCGGCCGGCGCGGATGGCTTTGACTTCCCAGCCTTCCAGGACCAGCCCGGCCTCGAACTTCTCCTCGATGAAGAAGTCGTGGAAAGCCTTGCGATTGTCGACAATGCTCATGGTGTGCCGTCACGACGACGGCCGGGTAGAATTCGACGAGTCTAGCAGCCCGCCCCGGCCTGCGTCAGTCAAGCCCAACCCAGAGCCTCGCATGCCGCTGGTCAACAAGTCGGTTCTCGTTCCCTATGGTGCTCCGCGCATGTTCGAGTTGGTCGAGCGGGTCGAGGACTATCCGCTTTTCCTGCCATGGTGCGGTGGGGCCCAGATTCATGAGCGCACCGACGAATTCATGGTGGCCACGCTGCGAATCGACTATCTCGGGCTGCGCCAGTCCTTCACCACCGAGAACCGCCATGTCCGCGACCAGCGCATCAGCATGACGCTGCGCGATGGGCCCTTCTCAAAGCTGGATGGCCAGTGGGTATTCACGCCTTTGCGTGCCGACGCCTGCAAAGTCGAATTTTCGCTCGACTATGTGTTCGCCGGCGCGCTGCTGTCGCGGGCGTTGTCGCCGGTGTTCGATCAGATTGCCGGCAGTTTTGTCGACGCTTTCGTGAAGCGCGCAGAAACCCTGTATGGCTGAGGCGATTCAGTCTGTCGCGTCATGTCGACTGTCGATCGAGGTCGTCTGGATTGGCGTCGATCCGCCCTTGCGCGTCACGCTCGACGTCGAGGCAGGCACGACGGTCGCGCAGGCACTGGCAGCCAGCGGGATGGCTCAACTGATACCTGATCGCTCAGTCAGTGAATCGCATGACGGCAGCGTTTTGCCTTGGGAGGCCGATGCGCTTGGCGTGGCCTGCTTCGGCCGTCGGGTATCGCTGACCGACCCCTTGCACGATGGCGATCGGATTGAACTGTTGCCGCGCGTGATGGTCGATCCGAAAATCGCCCGCCAGCGCAGGGCAGATCATCGCAGGCGTCTTGCAGGCGAGAGGCGCTGGACGCCCGATCGCGCGGTCTAGGGCGCGGTCTGGGATTTGCCGCCTAGCTCTTGCAGGCGGCCTTGATCACGTCGCGGGCCTGATCGGCACGAACCGCGCGTTGCGCATCGTCGAGGACTTCGCGTTCGCCCTTGGCGTTGATCTGTGCGATGCGCATGCCACTGTCGACCGCTGCCAGATTCGAACGCGCGACCGTGCATTGCTCGGCCAACTCGCGGTTGCGATCGGCTGCTTCGGCGGTCTTGCGGTCAGCGACGACTTTGTCTGCCGCGCGCTTGCGCGATTCGAGTTCACGATCGGCGGGCGTCAGAGGCGCCGCCTTGTTGACCGCGGATGCTTTGTCCTGAATGACGGCCTGTTCCGCCGGACCACCCGATCCGACAGTTGCAACCGCAGGGGCCTGCCGCACGGGTGCATCAAGCACCGCGCTGGGCGCGACCGAAACGGGAGGCGGCAAGTCGGAGTACACCGTTCGCCCATTGGCATCGCGCCATTTGTATTGCGCAGTCGCATCGGCGGCCGCGAGAGCCAGCAAAAGAACAGGAAGAAGATGTCGCACCAGCATGACGCCTGAACCTCGAAGTCTGATCGGGTGGTCCGCTTAGGTTACGCAGAGCGCCCCGCAAATTTGCACGCTGGCCGACCGGCGGAGAGCGGCTCAGGCCGGACGGAGTCGGTATAATTCATTTTTGAGCCGTGAGGCGCCCATGCGACTTGCCAAGAAAGCGCTGACCTTCGACGACGTTCTTCTCGTTCCAGCCTTCTCCGACGTTCTTCCCCGCGATACCTCGCTGTCGACCCGATTGACGCGTGGCATCACCCTGAACATCCCGCTGGTGTCCGCTGCCATGGATACCGTCACCGAGGCGAGGCTTGCGATCGCCATCGCCCAGGAAGGCGGAATCGGCGTCGTTCACAAGAATTTTTCCCCTGCCGAGCAGGCGCGAGAAGTGGCTCGCGTCAAGCGATTCGAGGCAGGCATCGTGCGCGATCCGATCACGGTCACGCCCGACATGACGGTGCGCGATGTCATCGACATCACGCGCCAGCACCGCATCTCCGGTTTGCCGGTGGTTGTGGGTCGGCAGGTGGTCGGCATCGTCACCAACCGTGATCTTCGTTTCGAAACCCGCCTCGATGAGCCGGTGTCCTCGATCATGACGCCGCGCGAGCGACTCGTGACTGTCAACGAAGGCGCGCCGCTCGATGAAGCCAAAGCGCTGATGCATCAGCATCGCCTTGAACGTGTGCTGGTGGTCGATGCGGCTTTCACGCTGCGCGGCCTGATCACCGTCAAGGACATCCTCAAGTCCACCGAGCATCCCAATGCCAGCAAGGATGAGTTCGGCAAGCTGCGAGTCGGTGCGGCCGTTGGTGTGGGTCCCGATTCGGATGAGCGCATCGAACTGCTGGTCAAGGCAGGGGTTGACGTCATCGTGGTCGATACCGCGCATGGGCACTCGGTCGGCGTGCTCGATCGGGTGCGCTGGATCAAGCGCAACTATTCGCAGGTCGAAGTGGTCGGCGGCAATATCGCCACCGCTGAGGCGGCCAGAGCGCTTGCAGAAGCCGGTGCCGATGGCGTCAAGGTGGGGATCGGGCCGGGGTCGATCTGCACCACCCGCATTGTCGCGGGTGTTGGTGTGCCGCAGATCAGCGCCATCAGTGATGTGGCCGATGCGCTTGCCGGCAGCGGCATTCCGCTGATTGCCGACGGTGGCGTGCGCTATTCGGGCGACGTGGCCAAAGCCCTGGCTGCGGGCGCCTACAGCGTGATGATGGGCTCGATGCTGGCCGGTACCGAAGAGGCGCCGGGCGAGGTCATCCTCTATCAGGGCCGTTCTTACAAGAGCTATCGCGGCATGGGTTCTCTGGGTGCGATGGCCGATGGTGCGGCCGATCGCTATTTCCAGGACTCCACCGCCAACGTCGACAAGCTGGTGCCCGAGGGCATCGAGGGCCGCGTGCCTTACAAGGGCTCGGTGCTCTCGATCCTCTATCAGCTGTGTGGTGGCGTTCGCGCGAGCATGGGTTATTGCGGCTGTCGCACGGTCGACGAGATGCGAACCCGTCCGAGCTTTGTCGAGATCACGTCTGCCGGCATGCGCGAGTCGCATGTCCACGATGTGCAGATCACCAAGGAAGCGCCCAACTATCAGGTCGAATGACATGAACGAACGAATCATTGGGCCGATTGCTGCGGCCATCGTCGGTGTACTTCTGGCGCTTGGTCTGATCGGCTTGGGGATGTCCCTGTCTGCCGGTTTTCTGAAGTACCGTGCGCAGGAAAGAACGGTCGAGGTCAAGGGTTTGGCCGAGCGCGAAGTGCCGGCCAATCTGGCCATCTGGCCGATCAGCTATACCGATACCGACAACGACCTGCCGGCGCTTTATGCGCGTTTCGAAGCGCACAAGGCCGCGATCGAGGCTTTCCTGAAAGAGCGCGAGTTCGAGCCTGCCGAGATCACTTTCGGGCCACCTACGATCGTCGATCGTCAGGCTCGCGAATATGGCGAACAGAACGGCAAATTCAGATATCTGGGCAAGGCGGTGGTCACCGTCTACACGCCCAAAGTCGATGAGGTGAGAGTGGCGATCGGCAAGCTCGGCGATCTGGGCAAGCAGGGTGTCGTGGTGTCAGGCGAAGGGCCCGGCGTGCAGTTCGTGTTTGATGGCCTCAATTCCATCAAGCCGGTGATGATCGAGCAGGCAGTCAAGAATGCCCGCGAGTCGGCCGGCAAGTTCGCCACCGATACCGCAAGCGCCCTGGGTAAGGTCAAGCGCGCCGCGCAGGGTCAGTTTTCCATCGAAGACCGCGATGCAAGTACGCCGCACATCAAGAAGGTGCGGGTTGTCTCGACAATCGAGTATTACCTTCAGGACTGAGGTCGATTTCACGCCATGCACGACCGGATCCTGATTCTCGACTTCGGCTCGCAGGTCACCCAGCTGATTGCCCGCCGGGTGCGCGAGGCCAATGTCTACTGCGAGATTCACCCCAATGACGTGAGCGATGCCTTCGTGCGCGAGTTCGCACCCAAGGGCGTCATTCTGTCGGGCAGCCATGCCAGCACCTACGAAGAGCATGATCTGCGCGCGCCGCAGGCGGTCTGGGATCTCGGTGTGCCGGTGCTGGGCATCTGCTATGGCATGTTCACGATGGCGGTGCAGCAAGGCGGGCAAGTCGAGGCCAGTAACCATCGAGAGTTCGGCTATGCCGAGGTTCGCGCGCACGGTCATACCCGATTGCTCGATGGCATCCAGGATTTCGCGACCGTCGAAGGCCACGGCATGCTCAAGGTCTGGATGAGCCATGGCGACAAGGTCACCGCCTTGCCGCCCGGCTTCAAGCTGATGGCCAGTACACCGAGCTGTCCGATTGCCGGCATGGCGGATGAATCACGCGGCTACTACGCGGTGCAGTTTCACCCCGAGGTGACGCATACCGTGCAGGGCAGGGCGCTGCTCGAGCGATTCGTGCTCAAGATTGCCGGTGCCAGGCCCGACTGGGTGATGCGTGACCATATCGACGAGGCGGTGGCGCTCATCCGTGAGCAGGTCGGCGATGAGCAGGTCATCCTCGGCCTGTCGGGTGGGGTTGATTCGAGTGTCGCGGCGGCACTCATTCATCGCGCAATCGGCGATCAGCTCACCTGCGTTTTTGTCGACCATGGTCTGCTGCGACTGAACGAGGCGCAGATGGTCATGGAGATGTTCGTAGGCCGCCTCAATGCCAAGGTCGTTCATGTTGATGCCAGCGCCGAGTTTCTCGGTGCGCTCAAAGGCGTGACCGACCCCGAGGCCAAGCGCAAGATCATCGGCCGTGAATTTGTCGAGGTCTTTCAGCGCGAAGCCGGCAAGCTGGCTAATGCGAAGTGGCTGGCGCAAGGCACAATCTATCCCGATGTCATCGAATCGGGTGGTGCCAAGACCAAGAAGGCCACCACCATCAAGAGTCACCACAATGTCGGTGGGCTACCCGAGACGCTCGGTCTGAAGCTGCTCGAGCCCTTGCGCGATCTCTTCAAGGACGAGGTGCGAGAGCTGGGCGTAGCGCTCGGATTGCCGTCCGAGATGGTCTATCGGCATCCCTTCCCTGGCCCCGGGCTGGGGGTTCGCATCCTGGGCGAAATCAAGCCCGAATTCGTATCACTGCTGCAGCGCGCCGATGCGATCTTCATCGATGAGTTGCGCGCCTGCATCGACCCCACTGATGGCAAGAGCTGGTACGACAAGACCAGCCAGGCGTTCACGGTGTTCTTGCCGGTCAAGAGCGTGGGCGTGATGGGCGATGGCCGCACCTACGACTATGTCGTCGCATTGCGGGCGGTCCAGACCAGCGACTTCATGACCGCCGACTGGGCCGAGTTGCCTTATTCGCTGCTGAAGAAGGTGTCGGGTCGGATCATCAATGAGGTGCGCGGCATCAATCGGGTGGCTTATGACGTCTCGAGCAAGCCGCCTGCGACGATCGAGTGGGAATGATTCGACGTCTTTCGGGGACTATCGAGGACAGTCGAAAAACAGTCGTAAGTTGTTGATATGCATGGGTATAAGTCTGTCGTGATCTATCAGGGACTATCGGGGGGATGAGGTTCAGATTGACGGTAGTTCTGGCGGTAGATCCTGAGTGGCTAGGGTCCCCGAAATTTCTACCGTCACACCGGATCAAGTCGTGACGGTATAGAAAAGACAAGAAATGTCATTTGGGACAAGCACTTAGCGTAGATGTAGCCGCTTCTTTCGGCTGACGGTAGAATTCTCCGCCAAGGAGGGATCGCCGATGCTGTCAGATGGCACGCTGCGAGGGCTGAAGCCGCAGGCTTCGCTCTACAAGGTCGCCGACCGTGACGGGCTCTACGTGGTCGTCACCCCGCGCGGCACCATCAGCTTTCGGATGGACTACCGCCTGAACGGGCGGCGCGAGACGCTCACCATCGGTCGCTACGGCACGAAGGACGGGATCTCCCTGCTGATGGCTCGGGAGCGCTGCATGGAGGCGCGCAAGGCCATCGCGCAGGGCATCTCGCCCGCGCAGGAAAAGCAGCGCGAGAAGAGCCGCCAGGCCGAGGCCCAGACCTTCGGCGAATACACCAAGCGCTGGCTGGCCGAGCACCGCATGGCGGACAGCACCAAGGCCATGCGCAAGACGATCATCGACCGGGACATCCTTCCGGTCTTCCAGAACCGCCGCATGGCCGAGATCGGGCCCGAGGACCTGCGCGCCCTGTGCGCCAAGATCAAGGGGCGCGGTGCGCCGGCCACGGCCGTCATCGCCCGCGAGATCGTCAAGCTCGTGTTCGCCTACGCGGCCATGCACGGCGAGAAGGCGCCGAACCCTGCCGACGAGGTCGGGCCTTCCTCGATCGCGACCTTCGTGCCGAAAGATAGGGCGCTGTCGCCCTCCGAGATCCGGCTGATGCACCGCCTGCTGGAGACGACAGCGACGCTGCCGACCATTCGGCTGGCCCTGCGCCTTGTGCTGCTCACGCTGGTACGCAAGAGCGAACTGATCGAGGCGACCTGGGACGAGATCGACTTCGAGAACGCAGTCTGGTCGATCCCGAAGTCGCGGATGAAGACGGGCAAGCCGCACAACGTCTACCTGTCGCAGCAGGCGCTCGACATCTTCATCGCGCTGCACACCTGCGCGGCCGGGTCGAAGTTCGTCCTGCCTTCGCGCTACGACGCCGATCGCTGCATGTCGAAGGCCACGCTCAACCGAGTGACCCAGGTGATCGCCGAGAAGGCCAAGGAGTCGAACCTGCCGCTGGCGCCGTTCACCGTGCACGACCTGCGGCGCACGGGGTCGACCATCCTGAACGAGCTGGGCTTCAACGGCGACTGGATCGAGAAATGCCTTGCCCACGAGGACGGCCGCTCATCGCGCGGGGTCTACAACAAGGCTGAGTACGCCGAGCAGCGGCGCCACATGCTGCAGGAGTGGGCCGACATGATCGACGCGTGGGTGGCGGGGGAGAGCCATACGCCGACGTTGCTGCCGCCGAGTATGAAGGTGGTGACGACGGCGGCGCCGGTGTGATGGTCCGATGCCGTTCGATGAGGATGCGCGTCGATCGCGGTGGGACTATCCGATTCGCCCGAGCGACGGCTAAAGACTGATTGCTGCCGTTTGGAATTGCCAAGCGACTGTCGGCGGGCGCCGAAACCTGCCATTCGATACCCTTCCGGGCGACCGACCGCTTCCCCTCGAACCGGCCCCTTGTCTAGCGAGCCCTAGAGCGATGGAAAGCGAATCGCACCTTGAGCGGGCAACTTGTACATGCACGTAAGAAAGAGCGGGCTGACGAGCCAGCCCTCCAGCCAGACCCGCACTGATCGCAGGTTCTGCGTTGCAAACCATCCTGGGTCCACTGAGGCGAACTGGCGGACAAAGGGCATCACTGCCAAGTCGGTTGCGCAGGGCGTGGCGCCGCCCAGGCAGGGCGCGTCCTGCAGCCGAGCCTCTAGTGGCTGCAGCAGGACATTCAGCGCCCTGTCGCGGTGTGCGTCCGGCGTGAGGGGCCCACCCGAATAGCGCTGGGGGTACTTCCATCGGTCCAGGTGACGCTTGAAGTCGCCGTCGTTGCGCTGCACCAAGTCCAGGTTGGCAGGCGACTGCGCCCGCGCCCACCAGCCCTGCGGATCGGGCACGGCCAGTGCCCAGCGCAGGATTTCCCAACTCTCCTCGATCACGCTGCCATCGGGCAACTGCAGCACTGGCACCGTAGCCTTGGGCGATATGGCCAGCAAGCTTGCTGGTTTATCGCGCAAGCTGACCTCGACCGCCTCGAAGGCACGCCCGGCCTGCAGCAGCGCCATCCGTGCTCGTATGGCGTACGGGCAGCGGCGAAAGGTGTAGAGCCGCGGCAACTGTGGAACTGGCAGGGTGGGTGGTGCGTACGGTGTCGTCGTCGATGCGTGCATGGCCAAGGTCGGTGCAGCTACACAGGTCAACCTGGACCGAATCCGCAGGCTGCCGGAGCAGGTTAAACTATTGGTCGCAACTCGCCGTCTGGCGCATCGCTGGTGCGAGGTATACGGTAGCCTGCCCGGCTCGAGCCCTTGCCGATGCTTTCGTTGATCTTTCAAGCAAAACATGGGTGGGGTCGCTGGCGGTGGCGGAGGCACGCCTCATGCTGGCCGAACGACAGCTCCAGTTCCCCGTGACCAGCGGCATCCGACGCTCAGCAGTAGTTCCAGGTGGCGAATTCAGCGCCCCAAACCGGTCGGTCAATGGTCAATTGCGACCAGCCAGGCGTGCAAACTGCAGGCGTGCTGGGTCGTGCCCTGTTCGATCTGCAGCGTGCTGTGGTGGACCGAGAAGCGTTCGTTCAGCGCGTGCGTGATGCCGTCGATCACGGCGTCGCCCGGGTAGCCGGCCGGCATCACCAGATGCACGGTCAGCGCGCTCTCCGTGGTACTCATGCCCCAGATGTGCAGATCGTGGATGTCGGTCACGCCGGGAAGTTGCCGCAAATAATCCCCCACGGCTGACAGATCGATGTGTGGCGGCACGGCGTTCAAGGCCAAGTGCATTGATTCGCGCAGCAGACCCCAAGTGCCCATGACGATCACGGCAACGATCACCAGACTCACCAGTGGGTCCAGCCAATACCACCCGGTGAACAGCATGACCAGGCCGGCCACCACGACCCCGAGCGACACCGCTGCGTCGGCGGCCATGTGCAAGTACGCGCCTCGAATGTTGAGGTCACCCTCGCTGCCCTTGACGAACATCCAGGCCGACAAACCGTTGACAACGATGCCGATGGCCGCGACCAGCATCACTGTCACGCCGGCCACCGCAGGCGGCTGAGAAAAGCGCTGTACAGCTTCCCAGCCGATTGCCCCGCAAGCTACCAGCAGGAGCATCGCATTGGCCAGTGCAGCCAGGATGGACGTGCTGCGCAACCCGTACGTGAAGCGCTCATTCGGGGTCCTGCGACCCACTGCGACGGCACCCCACGCCAAGATGAGTCCGAGTACGTCTGACAGGTTGTGTCCGGCGTCGGCCATCAACGCGGTCGAATTGGCTGCATAGCCGTAGCCGAACTCGACGGCTACGAAGATCGAATTCAGCGCGATGGCGACGACGAAAGCCCGTCCATGGGTGCTCGGGTCGCCGTGGTGGTGGTGACCTCCTGCGTGGCTGTGTCCGGCGTGGTGATCGTGCCCGTCGTGTTGAGCATGGTCATGGCCGTGCCGGGAGGCTGACGGCCTCGAAACTTCGTGTGCATGTCCATGATCGTGGCCTTCATGGCTATAGTGATGGTCGTGGGACATCAGTCGGCGTCCGAGTGGGGTTCGGCGATGTGTTCCAGCATTTCGGCCAGCACGCCAGAGACGTGTTGATCGGCCGCGGCATAAAAGACCTGCTTGCCTTGGCGATCCGCCTTGACCACACGCGCCGCACGCAGCAGTCGCAGGTGATGGCTGACCAGCGAAGGACTCAGTTCGAGTTGGCCAGCGATGTCGCCGACCGAGATCGGATCGTTCAGGCAGGCCAGCACGATGCGCAGCCGCGTGGTGTCGCCCAGCAGGCGAAACATATCGGCCAGTTCGGCCACGTCGCTGTCAGTGGCCATGGGCAACTCTCGAATCAATAAATAAACACATGTTCATACGATACCGCATCGTTTGATCCCACCTCAAGCCGTTGCAACAAGGATCCGCAACGCGCCGAGCCGTTGGTTGCGTTCCGGACCACGCTGGCGCCTCGCAGATCGCACACTAAGACTGGGTGTCTTGGGCGCTCTCTTCTTCCTCAGGCACGAAGACCTTCCGGGTCTTCGCGTTGTAGTCCATCAGCCCGGCGTATCGGCCCCAGGCGATCATGACCTCGAAGGTCTTCTCCGGGTTGTCATAGGGCAGCGCACTGGCGATGTCCTTGATCACCTGGTCGGCGTCGATTTCCTCGTACTCCTTGAGCAGCGCCAGGATGATGTGGAAGAGCCGCAGCTTGAACACCTGTTCCGCAAAGATCGTGCGCTTGCCCAAGCGATCGGCGGCCATGAACTTGCGGCCCAGATCGGTGAAACGCACATCCTGCTTGGGCGTGTCGATCAGGTCCAGGATTTCGGCGGCCTTCAGGATCGCGATCGTCTCGCCGAATTCCTTGCCGATCTCGTCAGAGATGTCGTAGATGTTGGACAGCTCGGGGTTGTCGTCCAGGATGCTCATCAAGCCCAGGATCTGCCCCACCGGGACCAGCGGAATGGATTCCATGCGCGTGCGGGCCCGGGAGATGGGCTGACCGGAGACCTGCACTTCAGGCGGCAGGTCCGGTAGCGTCAGTGTCGTGATCGACTCGCGAATGACGCTGACCAGGCGCTGGAATTCCGGGTCCTTGCTGTCGCGCGGGAACGGCAGCTTGTTCTCCAGCACCAGCCCGATGCGACCAGGCCGTGGGAAGACGACCACGATGCGCGTGGCCATCTCCACGGCCTCTTCGATGTTGTGAGTGACCATGAAGACCGAGCTCAGGCCGCTGCCCGGGCTGCGCCACAGGCTGATTAGTTCCTGGCGCAGGTTCTCGGCCGTCAGCACGTCAAGCGCGCTGAAGGCTTCGTCCAGGCAGAGCAGCTTGGGTTGTGACACCAGCGCCCGTGCGATGCCAACCCGTTGCCGCATGCCGCCCGACAACTCACGCGGATAGGCTGCGTGGTAGTTGCCCAGGCCGATCAGTTCGATGGCGCGATCCACGGCGGCTTCGCGATCAGCCCGGCTCACTTTCTTGGCCATCAGCCCGACAGCGACGTTCTGCTCAACCGTGAGCCATGGATACAGCGCAAAGGTTTGGAAGACCACGGATGCGTCCGGGTTGACGCCATGCAGCGACTTGCCGTTGCCCAGCGCGCGCCCTGATGTCGGCTCGATAAGGCCAGTCAGGCAGCGCAGGATCGTCGACTTGCCCGAACCAGACTGACCCAGCAGTGCGAGGAACTCGCCTTGATTGACGGCCAGGTCAATGTTGTCCAGCACCTTGAGCTCATGCGCCCCCGCGGTCATGAACGACTTCGTGACCGCAACTAGTTGTGCCACGGGTGCAGCGGCTTGCGGATGCTTGAGCGGGATCGGGTCCATGGTCAGTCCAGTTTGAATCGGCGCTCGGCGTAGGCGTACAGCTTGCGCCAGATGAACTTGTTCATCAGCACGACGAAGATCGACATCACGGCGATGCTGGCGATGATCAGCGGCGTGTCCCCGGTCTTGGTGACGCTGGCGATGTAGGCCCCCAGGCCATCGGCCTTCAGCGTGGTGTCGCCCCAGGTCGCAAGTTCGGCCACGATGCTGGCGTTCCAGGCCCCGCCGGCGGCTGTGCAGGCCCCGGTGACCCAGAAAGGGAAGATGGCCGGCAGGATCAGGGTGCGCCACAGGTTCCAGCGGCGCAGGCCGTAGACGCGCGCGGCTTCCTGCAGGTCGTTCGGGATCGCCATCGCGCCGGCAATCACGTTGAAGAGGATGTACCACTGCGTGCCCATCGCGATCAGCAGGATGCTGCCCCAGTTCAGCGTGATGTGCATGGCCACGAAGAAGCCGACCACGATGGGGAAGGTCATGTTGACCGGGAACGACGCACCGATCTGCGCCAGCGGTTGGGCGAAGCGGGCGACCTTGGGCTGGAAGCCGATCCAGACACCGATGGGCGTCCAGATCAGCGTGGCCAGCACCGTCATGGCGGCAACGCGCAGGGCCGTCAGGAACCCCAGCCAGACTATGTGGCCGAAGATCGAGATAGTCAGCGCGCCATGCAGGGCCGCGACGGCCGCAGCCAGGGCCGTCAGGACCTCGTAGCCCATCCAGAGCGCGATGACGATGCCCATCGCGCGCCACAGCAGCTTCTTGCCAGTTTCGTTGAGCCGAATCGGAATCCGCGCCTTCGGGTCCGCTGCTTGAAACAACTTCTCCATTACTGGCTGCCAGACCCGCTCGTTGAGCCAGGTGAAGAGGTAGGCGCCGCGCAGCAGGTTGTAGACCCAGGAGGTGGCTGGCGTCGCCGATTCGGTCAGCTCGATCTTGAACTTGTCAGCCCAGGCCAGCAGCGGGCGCCAAACCAGTTGGTCGCTGGCCAGGATCAACACGATCATGGCCACGACCGCCCACAGCGCCGCGTTGTTGTCACCGCGTTCGATCGACTGCGCCATGTAGGAGCCCAGGCCCGGCAGCTTGATGTCCTTGTTCATCACGCTGATGGCTTCGCTCTGCGCGACGAAGAACCAGCCGCCGCCGAAGGACATCATCGAGTTCCAGATCAGGCTGTGCGCCGAGGCCGGCAATTCCACGGTCCGGAAGCGTTGCCAGCGGGTCAGGCCGTAGGTCGACGCCGCCTCCTGCATGTCGGTCGGGATGGTGACCATCGAGTGATAGAACCCGAAGGCCATGTTCCAGACCTGCCCGGTAAAGATCGCGAAGATTGCGGCGCACTCGACGCCCAGCAGGCTGCCCGGGAACAGCGCCATGAAGCCGGTGACGGTCGCCGACAGAAAGCCAAGCACCGGCACCGACTGCAGCACATCGAGCGCCGGCAGGATGAAGGCGCGGGCCGTCTTGTTCTTGGCGGCGAGGTACCCCGTGCCGACGGCGAACAGCAGCGATAAGCTGAACGCGATCCACATGCGCAGCAGCGTGCGGCCTGCGTAGTACGGAATCTGGCTGGGCGATGGGTCGACCTGCGGCATGGACGCCGGGTCGAAGTGCACCAGCATGCCCTTGCCGAAGTGCAGCGCGCTCCACAACAGGCCCAACAGGGCGAGCATCACCGCAGCGTCCACCCAGCCGAAAGCGCGCGGTTCCTGGACGATGGAGAGTTGAGGTGCGGTGCTGCTCTTCATGGGGCGAAATTCTTATTTTTTTGAGTTGGCCGCCGACCGATCAGTTCTCGACGTGCATTCGCACTCCGAAGAACGAGGCCGGTCCCCGGTCCGCGTTGCAGCCAGGGTTCCGGATGTGCCGGGAGTCACGCGAGACCTTCAGGCCGTTCATCGGAGACGACTTTCGATGCTAACGTATGAACAAGTGTTCAATATTACGAAATGATGTCAATCTCCGGCGGCGACGATTCGGTGACCGTGCTTGCGGACCTCTTCCGACTGCTGGGCGATCCGACGCGGCTGCGCATTGTTCTGTCGTGCGCTGAAGGCCCGGTTGCCGTTCATGACATCGCGGCGCGCCACGACCTCAGCAGTTCGCTGGTCAGCCACCACCTGCGCCTGCTTCGGGCTGCCCGCATCGTGAAGGCCGACCGCCAGGGCAAACAGGTCTTCTACCTGGCCGCGGACCAGCACATCTCCAGCGTCCTGACGGACATGTTGTCGCACATCGCTGAAGCCCACGTCGAAGGGGAACGCTGATGCACGCCTGCTGCCCGTTCATCACCCCATGAGCCGAAGCCTCCCTGCTCTGCGCGGCGGCCTGCTCGCCGTGGCTGCAGCCTTCCTGTTCGGCGTCAGCACTCCCTTGGTTCAGCGCGCAGGATCCTCGGTCGGCACCTTTACGACCGCTTGTCTTCTGTACCTTGGTGCCGCGCTGGCGGGAGCGTTCCTGCGTGAACCCGTCGAACGAGAGGCAGCCTTGCGCCAAACGGACCTGCCGCGTTTGGGATGGATGGCCCTCTTCGGCGCGGTGATTGGACCGGTGGGACTGGTTTGGGGCCTGCAGCACACCAGCGGCACCAGCGCGTCGTTGATGCTGGCCTTGGAGGCCGTCTTCACTGCGCTCCTGGCTCGTGTCCTGTATCGCGAGGTCATGGACATGCGCGTCTGGG
>CAIVAS010000093.1 GCA_903903975.1 uncultured Burkholderiales bacterium | reverse complement strand
TGGCGGCGACTTCGAGCGGGCGCTGCGCGCCATCACCGCGCAGGTGCTGCTGATGCCGTGCAACACCGACCTCTATTTCAGGCTCGACGACAATGCCCGCGAGCTGCCGATGCTGGCGCGCGGGCAACTGGTGCCGATCGAGTCCGACTGGGGGCATCGCGCCGGCAATCCGGTGCATCGCGGACCCGATGAGGCTTTCATCCGCGATCAGGTGCACGCGCTGCTGGCACGATAAGCTGTCGGGCGGATCGGCCGGGGGCGGCTGCGCACAGGACTTCTCAGCATGGACAACACCGCGATCATCGAGACCGTCAGGGGCTGGGTCGCCGCATCGCGGCGCATCGTGGTGCTCACCGGTGCCGGCATCTCGACCGACTCGGGCATCCCCGATTTTCGCGGGCCGCAAGGCGTCTGGACCCGCAATCCGCAGGCCGAAAAGCAGTCGACCCTGCAGAACTATCTGGCCGACGCCCAGGTGCGGCAGGCCGCCTGGCGCGGACGGCTCTCGCATCCGACCTGGACCGCACAGCCCAATGCCGGACATCGTGCGCTGGTTGCGCTCGAATCGCGGGGGGCACTGCATGCGCTGATCACCCAGAACATCGATGAGCTGCATCAGATCGCCGGCAATGGCGCCGACAAGGTGATCGAGGTGCACGGCACGATCAGGCGGGTGATGTGCTGGCAGTGCCAGCGGCGCTGGCCGATGCCCGAGGTGCTCGAGCGTGTGCGCGCCGGCGAAGCCGATCCGCATTGCCTTGAGTGCGGCGGCATTCTCAAGAGCGACACCATCTCGTTTGGCCAGGCACTCGTGCCCGAGGTGATCGACCGCGCCTTTACCGTGGCGGGTGAGGCCGATCTGATGCTGGCCATCGGCAGCACGCTGCAGGTTCAGCCGGTCGCAGGCGTGGTGCCGACCGCGCGTCGTGCGGGCGCAAAGATCGTGATCGTCAATGCCGAGCCGACTGCCTGCGACCCGATTGCCGATGCGGTGATGCGCGGCCCGATTGGCGAGATCCTGCCGGCAATCTGCGGCGGCTGAGCACGGGTGCGGCGGGAGTAAGCTTCGCCGTCAACGACAGACCCCCTCGACCCTCACCGCAAGGAGCGCGACATGAGCGACGCAGCCACCCTCAACGACGACACCGGCATTCTGTATCAGGTCGATTCGGGCGTTGCCCAGATCACCTTCAATCGCCCCGAAAAACTCAACGCGCTCACGCCGGCGATGCTCGGTGCGTTCTTCGAGAAGGTCGATGCGGCCTCGGTCGATCCGCAGGTGCGGGTCATTGTGATCACCGGCGCCGGTCGCGGATTTTCGGCCGGGCTCGATCTGAGCGTGATCGGCACGACCAAGCCGGGTGAGGGCGGCTCCGGGCGCGTCGACCAAGTCGCGCCCGGCGAGATCAGTCGCCAGTGGGGCGACGACATCGGCCCGGGTCTGGCGCGCTTTTTCAGCGGCGGCTGGAACGGGCTGATCAATTCGCGCAAGCCCACGATCGCCGCGGTCAACGGCGCGGCGTTCGGCTGGGGTTTCATTTTGTCCCTGCATTGCGATATCCGCTTTGCCTCGAAATCGGCGCTTTTCAATGCCACCTTCGCGCGCCTGGGCGTGCCGGCCGAAAAGGGTGTCGGCTGGCTGCTGACCCGTCTGATCGGCACGGCGCGCACCGCCGACCTGCTCTATACCGCCCGCCGATTCGATGGTGTCGAGGCCGAGCGGCTCGGGCTGGTCAATGCCGTGCTCGATGACGACCAGCTGATGGCGCATGTCACCGCCTATGCCCGCAACATTGCGGCCAATGCCGCGCCGCGTTCGCTCGCCGCGATGAAGGCGCAGATCTGGACCGCGATCGACGACAGCTACGACGAGGCGTTTGCGGCGGCCAACCGCGAGCAGGACCGTGCGGTGGCGACCGACGATTTTCGGGAGGGAATCACCAGCTACCGGGAAAAACGCGCGCCCGCCTTCAAGGGCAAGTGAGCCGCATGTGGGTCCCTCGCTTGGTCTTGCTCGGGCGGTCGTCGCTTGGGCAGGCCTTGCTTTGACAGGATTCGCGCGGCGATCGACATCGGCAGCGCAAGCAGCACCGCGAACAGCGCCATCGACGCCAGCGGCCCGAGCCCGGCCAGCTGACCGAGGTTGGGCCTGATCTGTCCGGCGAGGAGGGCGGGCTAGGCATCGTTCCAGATCGGGCTTGTGCCGGTCCATCCCAGCGGCGCAGGGTCGCCAAGCATCGCTGTCAGGGCGTCGTCGTTCGGGATCGGCGTCGTGGCAGTGGCAATCGCCATCTGCACGATCGACAGGCCAAGCAGCATCAGCAGGACCGGTCGCCATCGGGGTGACAAAAAGGCGATCGGTGCGCACAGCAGCACCGTGCAGGGCACCAGATGCCGGGCGGCAAATGACCGGCCGCCCCACCAGATCGGAAAGCCGGCATTGATCACCAGCAGCGTCGCCACGGCCGCCGTCAGCACCGCGGCTTCCAGGCGCCATCCCGGCGTCCTCGCCATGGCGATCAGCCCGGCTGCGCCGGCCAGCAGGATCGGCGACTGGGCGAACAGTCCTCGCACCGGATGAAGCGTCAGATAGAGCAGGCGATCGGCGCGCGGCATCGACACGCCGAGCAGCCCGGTGTCGTGGACCTGCGAAAACATCGGGTCGGCGATGACCGCATAGCTCAGGGTCCAGGGTGAGCCGAAGCACTGGGCGTTGTAGGCGCCAAGCAGCAGCAGCGGCAGGCTGCCTGCGGCGATCGCCAGACCGAGTCCGGGCCATCGCGTGCTGGCGGGCATGCGTGCGAGGACGGCAGCCAGATACAGGCCGAGCAGCCCGCAGAGAGCGCCGCCGCCGGGTATTCGGTGACCGCGGCCAATCCGAGGAGCACGCCCACGCCGATGCAGACCATGATCGGGTGCCTTGCGCCATCCCGAAGTTGCCGTGTCAGGATGAAGGCCATCAGCAGCAGTGCCGCCGCGAGGGTATGCCCGAAGAGCACGGTCGCGAAAGGCCAGGCGGGGGTGCCCAGCATCCCGGCCGTGGCTGCCAGGGTGGCGGTGGCAGGGCTTGCGCTCGATCGCCAGGCGAAGCCGAACAGCATCGTGATGGCGATCGCAAAGGGCAGCGAGATCGCAAAGCCGGTGACGACCATGCGCGCCAGACCGGCATGTCGCGGCGGATCGGTCAGCGCTCGCTCGAGCAGCGGTCGACTGAGCCAGTAGGCGGGCACGCCGAGTATCGCGGTGCCGATGGCCTTGTCGGAATAGACATGACCGTCGTGAACCGATTTGTCGCCGGTCTCGGTGCCTGCGCGCTCATGGAAGTCATCGATCGTCAGACTTGCCTGATCGACGATCGCCATGACCAGACCGAGTCGCGAATTCTGGTTCCATCCCCAGAGCGAGCCGGGAAAGTACAGGCCGGCGAGCATCGCCGACAGGAACACCGCGAACAGCGCCCCTCGCGGCGTGCGCAAGCGACTGGTATGCCATTGTTCGATGCCTTTTCTGGCCTGATCCATGGGACGGTCCCCGTCGCTGACGCGATGACCAGCTTTGCACTTCGCTGGTCTGCGGGCTGTCGGAGAGGCGATCGATCCGGTGCCGGATCGCAGGACTGTATGCGGAGCTAGCGGGCGTCGGACCCGGTCTGCGCCCGTGACTGCGCCCGCGCCACCTCATCAAGCACGTCCTGCAGACGCCTGCGGTCGATCGGCTTGGTGAGGTAACCGTCCAGGCCGGCTTGCAGCCCTTCATGAATCTGCTCTTCGAGCGCATCGGCGGTCAGCGCATGGATCGGTGTGCGCCCGAGAGCCGGGTTGGCAGCTTCGCGCTCACGGATTTGGCGCGTGGCTTCGAGTCCGCTCATCACCGGCATCTGGATGTCCATCAGGATGATGTCGAAGCTGGCCTGTTCGAAATGCGCGAGCGCTTGCTGGCCGTCGCTCGCCAGCACCACCTCGTGATGCCAGCGTTCGAGCAGTTTCGTCATCAGCTTCTGGTTGACCGTGTTGTCCTCGGCCACCAGCACCTTGAGTGAGCGGTCCGTGGGGCCGGCGTGCGCGATCGCGGCTTGTGCGGACTGTGCGCGCAATTCGCCTTCTGAAGCGGGTGGGGCGACGTCGAGCGGCAGATGGACCAGAAAGATGCTGCCCTCGCCGGGCACACTGCGCACCGAAATCACGCCTGCCATCATTTCGACCAGCCGTCGGCAGATGGTCAGCCCCAGCCCTGTGCCGCCGAAGCGCCGTGTGGTCGAGGCGTCTTCCTGAGTGAAGGCCTCGAAGATGGCGCGCTGTTTTTCGCTGCTGATGCCGATGCCGGTGTCTCGCACCGCGAAGTCGACGCCGATCCGCGCCCCCTCAGGCCGATGGGCTGTGATGCTGAGTTCAACCTCACCGGTCTGCGTGAATTTGATCGCATTGCCCAGCAGATTGTTGAGGATCTGCCGGATGCGGCCGGGGTCACCAACGAGGCGCTCGGGCACCTCGGCGCCGATGCGCAGGATCAGGTCGAGGCCCTTGCTCCGGGCATTGACTTCCTGCGGTCGCAGCAGTGTGGCCAGTTCGGCACGCACATTGAAAACAATGTGATCGATCTTGAGCTTGCCCGCTTCGATTTTCGAGAAGTCGAGGATGTCGTCGACGATGCCGAGCAGACCGTCGGCCGAGCTTCTGACGATGTCGAGATATTCGCGCTGCTCCGGGTTCAGCTCGGTGCCTAACGCCAGGTCGGTCATGCCGATGATCCCGTTCATCGGCGTGCGGATTTCGTGACTCATGGTGGCCACGAAATCGGATTTGATCCGGTTGGCCTCTTCGGCACGCAACACGCTCTTGCGAAGGGCCTCGGTCATTTCTTCCAGGCGTGCGGTGTTGTCGCGCAGGTCCAGTTCGAGCTGCTGGCGGCGGGCAATTTCGCTGGCCTGTGCCGAGTTGTCGCTCTCCAGGCGAAGCGTGCGCTTTCGCTGGCGCTCCAGCGCCAGCGCGGTCAGCAACAGCAGGAACGGGAAAATCGTGAGAAACCGCAGATAGGACGGGTTGGCGCTGCCTGCGCCATCGAGCTCTTCGTGATCGAGGAGAGTGACCAGCGACAGCGGCGTGCCGGGAACCGGTGTCCGAATCAGGAATCCGTCGGCCATGGCGCTGTCCGACTGCGCCAGGCGCTTGGCATTTTCGAGGCGATTTTCGGGCAGATCGGCGAGCGACTTCACGACCTGTGCAGGCAAGGTCTTGCCGCTCTTTGGTGTCGACAGCATCAGCCCGTCGGCCGAGACCAGCAATTCCTTGTAGCCGTTACGCCCGTCGGCGTTGTCGGTCGATATCAGCTGCCGCGAAAGATGTCCAAGCGTGCCGATCGTCACGATCGCGCCGCGCTTCTTGTCTTTGTGCATGACCGGTGCAGTCGCGATCAGACGATCGTTCTTCGCATCGAAGGCGAGCGCCACCTCGCTCTCCATGGTGGCGGGCAATTCGCTCGGCTGATCGCCCGCACGAACATCCGAAAGCACCAGACCGGTCTCGTCGAGCAGGGTGATCCTGGAATAAGCCGCGTTGCCGTTGAGATTTCGCTCGCTGATGTGCCGCTCGAAGCGGCTGTCGATGCCCGAAAGACTGGTCGCCAGACCATATTGCATCGACATCCCGAGGTCGCGGTTGACAAGGTAGGTCTCGAGCTCGGGGCTTGCGGCCAGATCCTTGACCTCGATCAGGCGCTGGGCCATGACTTCCCCGAGCGCCGAGGCACGGCGCTGGCTGTCGGCGATCACGCGTTCCTGACGGGATGCCCGCAGCTGGCTTTGCGACTCGAAAACATTCCACAGCAGGATGATGCTGTAGACGCTGAATGCGATCGCCAGGATCAGCGGCCAGCGCGGCGCGATCCGTTCGACCAGCTTCATGGGTTGACCAGCCATCTCAGCCGCGCCGCATCATCCATCGACCCACTGCAGCGGCTCAGATCTTCCTGGCAAAGAAATCAGGAAAATAGCGGCGGATGCCCGGGTAATACTTGTCGACCAGTTTGTCGTAGGTGCCGTCGGCCTTGATCTTGGCCAGGTATTCGTCGAAGGCCTGGCGCAACTGCGGTGCGTCCTTCGGAAAGGCCGCTGCCAGTTCCTGATGCTCCGAGACTGGGCCGAGCACCTTGATCTTGCCCGACCACTTCTTCAGGTCGAGGATGGCATCCGGCACATCGAGCAGCGTCAGTTCGGCTTCGTTGTTGATCAGGGCCGGAATCATTTCGTTGAGGTTGGTGCTCTTCGAGTAGGCCTTCAGATCGATGCCGACCCCCTTGAGGCCGTAGTTGGCCGGATCGAGGCAGGTGCGCTCCATCACCAGCAGACTGTTCTTGCCGATCATCGCCTTGGTCTCGGTGATGTCCTTCTCCAGGCTGTCGCTGCCCTTGATCGGTTTGAAGGCCGAATCGGCTCTCGCCACCAGCAGCACCTGCGAGGGGAAGGTCGGCTTCGAGAACAGCACCACCGCTTCGCGCCAGGGCAGCATGGTGAAGCCGGTGGCAATCATGTCGCCCTTGACCGGGAAGTTGCCCTCGAGCACGACATCGGCGCCCTTGCGCACCACGTCCTTGCCGAGCAGATCGCGAAGCACGTTGTAGAAATCGGTGTAGACCAGCGTGTATTTCACGCCGATATGTTTGGCGAAGCCCTGTGTCAGTTCGACATCAAAGCCGTCGCCGGCACCGGTCACGAAATTGGCATAGCGAATGCCGAGGTGACGCAATTCGCCGCGGGCCTGAATGTCCTTCAGATCGGCGGCCCAGAGGTTGCTGCCCAGGCCGACCAGCAAAAGCGCGGTCAGAGCGCTGCGAAATCGTGAAAAGCGTGTCATGTGTTTGCCTCTTTTGTGCCATTAGATTCTTAATGGCGAGGCCAGACGATGCCTTTGTTCACACTTCAGTGCAAGTTCTGACACGATTTTGTGATGGTCGGTGAGCCGACACTCTGGCGGTCGACGAGAGGGGCCTCCCTCTGCCCCTCGAGCGCCCGATGCTTCAGCCTTTCAGTTCGAGCCCCTGCATCGAGCCTTCCTTGCGCCACTTGTCCCAGATCTTCAGGAAGGCCATCGGCCCGCGCCAGAAGGGCGAGTTGCGGGCGATGCGTTCGTTGGGCTGGCCTTCGTTGTTGTAGTAGCCC
>CAIVAS010000092.1 GCA_903903975.1 uncultured Burkholderiales bacterium | reverse complement strand
GACAGAGTCATGGAGAGCAAGCCATCCAATCCACCGCCGTTCAGAGGCAAGTCAACCGGTGTTTCAGGAGTGGGTAAAAGAGTGGGTAGAGAGCACCACCGTTTTCTACACCCAGTATCCAAGCGGTTATTAAGACGTTTCTGGCGGAGGGCGAGGGATTCGAACCCCCGGTGGGCTCTCACCCACAACAGTTTTCAAGACTGCCGCATTAAACCGCTCTGCCAGCCCTCCGGCGCCTTGCCAGCCCGCTACTGTACCTTGTCCGGACCTCAGCTGAGAACCCCGGCAATCTGAGCCGTCGTGCTCAGGTGAGGTCGAAGGCCGGCCACGGCCAGTCGCCGTCGACCATCCGCTGCAGATGCATCACCGAGATCTGGGTCTTCACATCCGGCAGACGCCCTGCCCTGAGCTCATCGACCAGCCAGCCGACACTCACCCAATCGATCTCCAGCAGCTCGCCATGATCGAGCTTGCGCGTCTCAAGCGCACCCAACTCGCGCGCAACGAAGATGTCGATGATCTCGTTGGTGAATCCGATCGCAGGGTGAATGCGGGTGAGCAACGCCCACTGCCTGGCGGTGTAGCCGGTCTCTTCGAGCAGCTCGCGTCGGGCGGTCTGCAGGGGCGTCTCGCCCGGATCGATCTTGCCTGCCGGAATCTCGACATAGACCTGCTGCATCGCGTAGCGAAACTGACGCTCGATCAGCACGCGACCATCGTCGGCCAGCGCCAGAATCGCTGAGGCGCCCGGATGAACCACCCATTCGCGGCCGTGGATCGAGCCATCGGGCAGCAGCGCCTTGTCTCGCCGCACCTTCAGGAAAAGCCCCTGATAGACGAGCTCCGACTCGACGGTGGTTTCCTGAAGATCCTTGCTCATCGTGACAGGCTGCCGGATGAAAGTGGCCGCACGAGTGGCGCGCTTCGCTCAGCCGCCGAAGGCCTGCTTCACCGCATCGGCGCACAGACTCATCAGCGGCCCCGGCACCAGCCCGAGCAGCAGCACAAGGGCGCCATTGACTGCGAGCAGGGCATGAGCACTCGGCAAGGGGCTCAGGGTATGCGTGTCGACCGGCTCGTCGAAATACACCGTCTTCACGATCCGCAGATAGTAGAAGGCGCCGACCAGCGACATCAGGACCGCAAGCACCGCAAGCCAGATCATTCCGGCATCGATCACCGCCTTGAGCACCGAGAGCTTGGCGTAAAAACCGATGGTGGGCGGGATGCCTGCCAAGGAGAACATCAGGATCAGCATGACGAAGGCCAGCGCCGGGTTGCGACGACCCAGCCCCTTGAGGTCGGCGATATCGTCGGCCTCATGCCCATCGCGCGACATCAGCATCATGACGCCGAAGGTGCCCAGCGTCGTGAGCACATAGGCAACCAGATAGAACATCGATGAGCTCCAGGCATCGGCGGCACCACTGGTGCTGCCGCCCACAATGCCGGAAAGCATGCCGAGCAGCACGAAGCCGATCTGCGCAATCGCCGAATAGGCAAGCATGCGCTTGAGGTTGGTCTGTGCAATCGCAACCAGATTGCCAAGCACCATCGACAGCACCGACAGCACCAGCAGCATCTGCTGCCAGTCGCTGGCAACACCGATCAGGCTGCCGGCCAGAATCCTGAACGCGACCGCGAAGGTGGCGAGCTTGGGACCTGACGCAATCAGCAAGGTGGTCACCGTCGGGGTGCCCTGGTAGACATCAGGCACCCACATGTGAAACGGCACCGCGCCGAACTTGAAGGCCAGACCGGCAACAATGAAGACCACGCCGAAGATCAGCACCTTGGCGTTGGCCGGCGCCAGGCCACCCAGCGAATGCGAGATCTTGGCAAGGTCGAGCGTGCCGGTGCCGCCGTAGATCATCGACATGCCGTAGAGCAGGAAGCCGGAGGCGAGTGCGCCCAGCACGAAGTACTTGATCGCGGCCTCGGTCGAGATCGCATGATCGCGACGCATCGCAGCCATCGCATAGAGCGACAGCGACATCAGCTCGAGCCCAAGGTAGACGATCAGCAGATTGCCTGCCGAGATCATGATCATCTGCCCGAGCAGCGCAAAGAGCGCTAGCGCGTAGAGCTCGCCGCGATGCATGCCCCGGTCTGTCGCATAGCTGCGGGCATAGACCAGGGCCGCAGCGGTCGCGGCGCAGGCAACAAGCTTGAGGACATGCCCCATCGCGTCGGCGACATACATGCCATTCATGGCGTGCTGCGCGGGCTGCCCGAGTTGCGCCAGGATCGCGAGCACCGGCAGGATCAGAACGATGAGCGCCGTTCGGCCGATATCGAGCCCCCAGACGCCACGCTTGAGGACATCGGCCAGCAATACCGCACAGGCTGCAATCAGCAGCAGAATCTCGGGCAGTGCCGCACTGAAATTGAGGTTGGGCATCTCACTTGACCTTGGAAACGGCAACATGCTGGAGCAGCGCTCGCACAGACGCCTCGGAGACATCGGTCACCGGACGAGGCCACAAACCCATCACCAGCACCGCAATCGCCAGCAATGACAGCATCGACAATTCGCGGGCGTCGATGTCCTTGAGCGCCCTGACCTGATCATTGGCGACCGCACCGAACACGACGCGCTTGTACATCCAGAGCGAATAGGCCGCGCCCAGAATCAGCGTCGTCGCCGAAATCAGGCCCACCCAGAAATTGAACTGGACCGCGCCCAGAATGACCATGAATTCGCCGACGAAACCTGATGTGGCCGGCAGACCGCTGTTGGCCATCGCAAAGAACATGAAGAGCGCGGCGAATTTGGGCATGGTGTTGGCCACGCCGCCGTAGTCGGAAATGCGTCGTGAATGCATGCGGTCGTAGAGCACACCGATGCACAGGAACATCGCGCCCGAGATGAAGCCGTGCGAGATCATCTGAACCAGACCGCCCTGCATGCCCATCTGGTTGAAGATGAAAAAGCCCAGGGTCACAAAGCCCATGTGGGCGATCGACGAATAGGCCACGAGCTTTTTCATGTCGGTCTGGACCATCGCAACCAGGCCGATGTAGACCACCGCCACCAGCGACAGCGTGATCATCACACCCGAAAAATGATGACTGGCATCGGGTGCGATCGGCAGCGACAGCCTCAGAAAGCCATAAGCACCGAGCTTGAGCATGATCGCGGCCAGCACCACCGAGCCACCGGTGGGCGCTTCGACGTGCGCATCCGGCAGCCAGGTGTGCACCGGCCACATCGGCACCTTGACCGCAAAGGCCAGCAGGAAGGCCAGAAAAATCGGGATCTGCTCGGACATCGACAGCGGCAGCGCGTGCCAGTCGAGAATCGAGAAGCTTCCTGACTTGGCATAGAGATAGATGATCGCCACCAGGGTCAGCAGCGATCCGAGCAGGGTGTAGAGAAAGAACTTGAACGCGGCATAGACCCGGTTAGGCCCGCCCCAGATGCCGATGATGAGGTACATCGGAATCAGGGTCGCTTCGAAAAACACATAAAACAGCAGCCCGTCGAGCGCGCTGAAAACACCGATCATCAATCCGGACAGGATCAGGAAGGACGCCATATAGCCGGCCACGCGTTCTTCGATCACTCGCCATCCGGCAATCACCACGATCACGGTGATAAAGGCTGTCAGCAGCACGAACCACAAGGAAATGCCGTCGACACCAAGGTGGTAGCTGACGCCGAATCGCTCGATCCAGGGCATGTGCTCGACGAACTGCATCTTGGCGCTTGCGGTATCGAAGCGGGTGTAGAGCGGTACGGTTGCCAGCAGACCGGCCAGAGCGCCTGCGAGCGACACCCCTCGCACAACCCCGGGGTTGCGGTCGGTGCCGAAAGACAGCAGAAACAGCCCGGTCAGGATCGGGATCCAGATGGCTGCGCTGAGAAAGGAAATCGAGTTGGTCATAGTCTTGTCTTAGGCCGAATCTCAACGTCTGAGCAGCGGCACGAACCACCAGACAAACAGCGCCACACCGACGATCATCGCAATCGCATAGTGGTAGAGGAAGCCGGATTGCAGACCGCGAAGTGCACCTGCGAACCAGCCGACGACCCGCGCACTGCCATTGACCACCACCCCGTCGATGACTGCCTGATCGCCGAACTTCCAGAGCCCCGAGCCCACCGAGCGCGCCCCACCCGCGAAGAAGACTTCGTTGAATCGGTCGAGGTAGAACTTGTTGTCGAGCAGCCGATAAACGCTGCCAAAGCGCTTGCCGAACCATGCCGGCACCGCCGGATTGACCATGTAACAGTAATAGGCCGAGGCCACCCCTGCCAGCGCAAGCCAGAACGGCAAGGTGGTCAGCGCATGCACCGCCATGCCAGCCGGGCCGTGGAACTCTTCGGCCAGGACTTCCATCGCGTTGTGGGGTTCGAAGACCGAAATCGAGGTCTGGAAAAAATCACTGAACAGCATCGGGCCGATGGTGAACATACCGATCAGCACTGAAGGAATCGCCAGCAGCACCAGCGGCAGTGTGATGACCGCGGGGCTTTCATGCGGCAGGCCACCTTCTTGGTGCCCGCCATCATGGCCGTGTCCATGTGCATCATCGTGGCCATCGTCATGGCCGTGAGCGACAGCATGCGCATCGGTGTTGAAACGCTCCTTGCCGTGAAAGACCAGGAAATACATGCGGAAGGAATAGAAGGCGGTCACGAACACGCCAGCCAGCACCGCGAAATAGGCAAAGCCCGAGGCCGGCAAAGTGGACACCTTGACCGCCTCGATGATCATGTCCTTGGAATAGAAGCCCGAAAAGAAGGGTGTGCCGATGAGGGCCAGCGAACCGAGCAGCGAAGTGATCCAGGTGATCGGCATGTATTTGCGCAGGCCACCCATATTCCGGATGTCCTGGTTATGGTGCATGCCGATGATCACCGAGCCTGCGGCCAGAAAGAGCAGCGCCTTGAAAAACGCGTGCGTCATCAGATGGAAGATCGCGACGCTGTAGGCCGATGCACCCAGTGCCACGGTCATATAGCCGAGCTGCGACAGCGTGGAATAGGCCACAACCCGCTTGATGTCGTTCTGGATGACGCCCAGAAAGCCCATGAAGAGCGCGGTGATTGCGCCGATCGTCATCACGAAAGACAGCGCGGTATCAGAAAGTTCGAAGAGCGGCGACATGCGCGCCACCATGAAGATGCCGGCGGTCACCATGGTTGCTGCATGGATGAGCGCCGAGATCGGGGTCGGGCCTTCCATCGAATCGGGCAACCAGACATGCAAGGGGAACTGCGCCGACTTGCCCATCGCACCGATGAACAGGCAAATGCAGGTCACGGTAATCACCGACCACTGGCCAAGACCCAGCGGATTGATGATCTGCCCGACCAGGCTGGGCGCCATCCGGAAGACCTCGGAGTAATCGAGGCTGCCGAAATTCGCGAGCACCAGGCCGATGCCCAGCACGAAACCGAAGTCGCCAACGCGATTGACCAGAAAGGCCTTGAGGTTGGCGTAGATCGCGGTCGGCCGGGTATACCAGAAACCGATCAGCAGATACGACACCAGGCCCACCGCTTCCCACCCGAAAAAGAGCTGCAGGAAGTTGTTGGACATCACCAGCATCAGCATCGCGAAGGTGAAGAGACTGATATAGGCAAAGAAGCGCTGATAGCCGTCGTCATCCTTCATGTAGCCGATGGTGTAGATGTGCACCATCAGCGAGACCGAGGTCACCACGCACATCATCGTCGCGGTGAGCGTGTCGATCAGAAATCCAACCTCGAACTTCACTCCATCGACCAGCGCCCATGAGTAGAGCGTGCCATTGAAGTACTCACCGGCCATCACGTCGCGCAGGATGGTCAGCGCGGTCAGCAAGGAGATCAGCACCCCAAGGATCGTGACCACATGACTCGCGGTGCGACCGATGGTACGGCCGAAAAAGCCCGCGATGATCGCGCCGACCAGGGGCGCAAAAGGGACGAGAAGGTAAGCGGTTTTCATTGGCGAGTGGTCTGTGGCGAGGTGCCGATCAACCCTTGAGCGCGTCGAGATCCTCGACATTGATCGTGTCGAGATTTCTGAACAGCACCACGAGAATGGCCAGGCCGATCGCGGATTCCGCAGCCGCCACCGTCAGGATGAAGAAGACGAAGATTTGCCCGGCGGCATCGCCCAGGAAATGTGAGAAGGCGATGAAATTGAGATTGACTGCGAGCAGCATCAGTTCGATCGCCATCAGCAAAATGATGACGTTGCGCCGGTTAAGAAAGATGCCGACCACACTGATCGCGAACAGGATCGCACCCAGCACGAGGTAATGAGCAAGGGAGATGGTCATGTCGAAGACTCGGTCTTTGTCGGTGCCGCGGGCGCAGCAGGCGTCGACGACGGCATGCGCACGATCCGCAGTCGGTCGGAGGCCTTGACCTTGACCTGCTCGGACGGATTCTGCGACTTCACGCCGGTGCGTTTGCGAAGCGTCAGGGCAATCGCGGCAACGATGGCCACCAGCAGGATGACCGCCGCAATCTCGAAGGCATAGACATACTCTGTGTAGATCAGCTTGCCCAGGGCCTTGGTGTTGTCGTAGTCACGTGGCAGTCGGGGCGCATCGGCGGCGCGAATACCGCTGAACTGGTGCCACAGCACGGCGGCCAACTCGAGCACGATCGCCGCACCCACGAAGGCCGCGACCGGTATGTTGCGCCAGAAGCCCTGGCGCATCTCGTCGATGTTGATGTCGACCATCATCACGACGAACAGGAACAGCACCATCACCGCGCCGATATAGACCAGCACCAGCGTGATCGCCAGGAACTCGGCTTTGAGCAGCAACCAGATCGCGGCCGCCGAAAAGAAAGTCAGCACCAGGAAGAGCGCGGAATGCACCGGGTTGCGTGCGGTCACCACCCTCACCGCGGCAATGACGGTGATCGTGGCAAACAGATAGAACAAAAAGGCTTTCGGATCCACGTCGGTGTCCGTCGTTGGTCGGTCGGCGTCAGAAGGCGCAGGAGTGGGTGACGGCGGTCATCAGCGATAGCGGGCGTCGGCGTCGCGGGCAGCGGCCACCTGCGGCTCGTAATGATCACCGACAGCCAGCAGCATTTCTTTGGTGAAGTAGAGATCGCCGCGCTTTTCACCGTGGTATTCGAGGATGTGGGTCTCGACGATCGAATCGACTGGGCAGGACTCTTCGCAAAAGCCGCAGAAGATGCACTTGGTCAGGTCGATGTCATAACGCTTGGTACGGCGCGTGCCGTCTTCCGGCCGCACTTCGGATTCGATGGTGATCGCCATCGCCGGGCAGACCGCCTCGCAAAGCTTGCAGGCAATGCAGCGTTCTTCACCATTCGGATAGCGGCGCAGCGCATGCAGGCCCCGAAAGCGCGGCGAATAGGGCGTCTTTTCTTCCGGGAACTGGATCGTGATCTTGCGCGCGAACACCTGCGAGCCGGTCAGGCGCAAGCCCTTGAAAAGCTCGATGAGCATGAAGCTCTTGACGAAGTCCTTGATTGATTCCATAGCGGCTGTCGCTTCTCGTCAGTTCCAGATGTTGAGCGGCGTCTGCATCCAGACGCCGATGACGACCAGCCACACCAGTGCGACCGGAATGAAGATCTTCCAACCCAGACGCATGATCTGGTCGTAGCGATAACGCGGAAACGACGCGCGAATCCAGATGAAGACGCTGACCATCAGGAAGGTCTTGAGGAACAGCCAGAACCAGTCCCAGAACCACTGCGGCCCAAGATCGATGCCGAAGCTGAAAAACGGCGCCCATCCGCCCAGGAACATGATCGAGGCCAGTGCCGAGATCAGGATCATGTTGGCGTACTCGGCGAGGAAGAACACCGCAAAGCCCATCCCCGAATATTCGATCATGTGGCCGGCTACGATTTCTGACTCGCCCTCGACCACGTCGAAAGGATGTCGGTTGGTTTCGGCCACACCCGAAATGAAATACACGACAAAAATCGGCAGCAGCGGCAGCCAGTTCCAGGACAGCACATTGAGGCCCATCGAGGCGAAACGTCCGCGGTTCTGGCCTTCGACGATATCGGTCAGATTCAGACTGCCCGACACCATCAGCACCACCACCAGCGCAAAACCAATGGCGAGCTCGTAAGAGACCATCTGAGCCGAGGCGCGCATCGCGCCCAGAAACGCATATTTGGAGTTGGAGGCCCAGCCGGCGAGGATGACGCCATAGACCTCAAGCGAAGTAATCGCCAGCAGCAGGAGCAGCCCGGCATTGACATTGGCAAGCGCCCGGTCAGGTCCGAAGGGAATCACCACCCAGGCGGCCAGCGCCGGCATGATGGTCATGACCGGGCCCAGCAGATAGAGGCCGGGATTGGCTCGAGCCGGGGTGATCACTTCCTTGAACAGCAGTTTGATCGCATCGGCAATCGGCTGCAGAAAGCCGCCAGGCCCGACACGATTGGGACCGATCCGCAACTGGATGAAGCCGATCAGCTTGCGTTCCCAGAAGGTCAGATAGGCCACGCATCCCAGCAGCGGCAACACCACCACCATGATCTTGATCAGGTTCCAGACGACCGGCCAGGCACCTCCCAGCAGCGCTTGGCCATTGGCCTGCAGCGTATCGATCCAGTCCATCAGACGCGCTCCACGCTGACCGGGCCGATCATCGCGCCCAAGGCTGCCGTCATCGGATGCGCGGCGGCAATACGCACGACGCCGTTGGCAAGGCCGGCATCGAGCTTTGCGGTCAGGACGACTTCACCCGCACTGCCGGCGACCGTCTGCTGACTCACACGCACCAGATCGCCGTCGGCCAGGTGCATCTCGGCGAGCAATGCCGCATTCATGCCGACGACCGGTGCTGCGGCATCCGCTGTCATCTGCAGGCTCGGTGCACGGCGCACGATCGGATCAGCGGCGTAGATCGGCACTTCGGCAATCCGTTGCAGGACTTTGCCAGCATGGGCTGGTGCCACGGCCACAGGCGTATTCGTCAGGTTGGACAGTCTGGACGACAGGTCGGCCGGCAAGGCGGCATCGCGCACCTGCTCGGCAGTGTCGTAATCGAAATCGGTCAGGCCAAGCAGATTGCCCAGCACGCGCAGGACCTTCCAGCCCGGGCGGGCATCACCGGCCGGACGCACCACGCCGTTGAATGACTGACTCATGCCGGCGCAATTGACGAAGGTGCCGGAGGTTTCAGTAAACGGGGTGATCGGCAGCAGGCAATCGGCACTCTCGAGCAGGGCCGTCGAACGGTATGCGGTGAGCGCAATCACGGTCTGCGCCGATGCCAGCGCCGACATGGCGGCACCGGGGTTGCCGTGATCAAGGTTCGGTTCGATCCCGAGCAGCAGATAGGCTTTGAGTGACGTGGCCACCATGCCAGCCGCATCAAGACCCCCCGCCGCCGGAATCGCACCAGCCAGGTATCCGCCAACCGCGTTGGCGCCTTCGCCGAGCCAACCGAGGGTTGCACCGATCGCCTCGCTGAGCGCTTGCGCAAGCGCTGCAATCAGGGCGGCCTGAGGATGCTGGGCCACCGCGTTGCCAAGCAAGACCGCTTTTGATTTGCCCTGCGAGAGCAGCTCAGCCATCGCCTTCGCGGACTCATCAGGCTCGACACCCTCGAGGGCCGCCGGGACCGGCTTGTCGCTTGAACGCAGGGCCGCAACCAGTGCGCCAGCCAGCATTGCCGGCCAATCGGACGGGGCCACGATCGCCTTGGCTGCAATCGGCATCAGCAGATCGTCGTCGACCGAGTGCAGGAGCCCGATCCGGGCACCACGCTTGGCGGCAGCGCGAACCCGCGAGGCGAGCAGCGGGTGGTCCTTGCGAAGGAAGGCGCCGACCAGAACGATTCGATCGAGCGTATTGATCGCTTCGATCGGCATGCCGAGCCAGGGCGCGCCCGACAGACTGGCAGCCAGCGACGAATCGGCAACACGCGGGCGGAAATCAACGTTCTGGCTGCCCAGACCACGAAGCAGCCGCCCCATCAGATGCAGCTCTTCGACCGTGGCCTGCGGCGAACCGATCGCACCGATTGCGGCAGCACCGTGCGCATCGCGAACCGATCCGAGCGCATGGGCGGCATAGTCGAGCGCCACCGGCCATTCAACCTCATGCCACTGACCGTCCTGCCTGAGCATCGGCTTGAGCAGCCGGTCTTGCGCATTCAGACCTTCGTAGGCAAAGCGATCACGGTCTGACAGCCAGCATTCATTGACCGCGTCGTTCTCAAGCGGCAACACCCGCATCACGGTGTTCTGCTTGACCTGCACGACCAGATTGGAGCCAAGCGAATCGTGGGGCGACACCGACTTGCGACGCGACAGCTCCCAGGTTCGGGCACTGTATCGGAAAGGCTTGCTGGTGAGCGCACCGACCGGGCAGACGTCGATCATGTTGCCCGACAGCTCCGACTTCACGCCGCGTCCGACAAAGCTCAGGATCTCGGAGTGCTCGCCCCGGCCGGACATGCCGAGTTCCATGACGCCGGCGATTTCCTGGCCGAATCGCACACACCGCGTGCAATGGATGCAGCGCGACATTTCCTCGGCGGCAATCAGCGGGCCGACCGACTTGTGAAAGACCACCCGCTTTTCTTCGGTATAGCGCGAACCCGAGGCGCCGTAGCCGACCGCCAGATCCTGCAACTGACACTCGCCGCCCTGATCGCAGATCGGGCAGTCGAGCGGATGGTTGATCAGCAGAAACTCCATCACGCCCTTCTGGGCATTGATCGCCTTCTGGGTGCGGGTCCAGACCTTCATGCCGGCGGTCACGGGTGTGGCGCATGCCGGCAAAGGCTTGGGAGCCTTCTCGACTTCGACCAGACACATCCGGCAGTTGGCTGCAATCGAAAGTTTCTTGTGATAGCAGAAGTGCGGGACGTACAGGCCCAGACGATTGGTCGCCTGCATGACCGTGCTGCCCTCAAGCACCTCGACCTTCGTGCCGTCGACTTCAATCTCAACCATGTTCGCTGCCGAAGAAGTTCACCAGGTTGACGCCAGCAGGCGTCGGGCCATTGTGCGAATTGCGATCAGACATAGGACGGCACCACGCAACGCTTGTGTTCGATGTGATGCTCGAACTCGGACCAGTAGTGCTTGAGGAAGGCCTTCACCGGCATTGCCGCGGCATCGCCCAGCGCGCAGATGGTGCGCCCTTGGATGTTGTCGGCGATCTCGCCGAGCCGCTTGAGATCGTCATGGGTGCCCTTGCCGTGTTCGATCCGGTCGACGATGCGCCACAGCCAGCCCGTGCCCTCGCGACACGGCGTGCACTGGCCGCACGATTCCTCGTAGTAGAAGTAGGACAGACGCAGCAGCGACTTCACCGCACAGCGCGTCTCGTTCATGACGATGACCGCACCCGAGCCGAGCATCGACCCGGCCTTGGCGATCGAGTCATAGTCCATGTCGGTCGCCATCATGATCTCGGCCGGCAGCACCGGCATCGATGAGCCGCCCGGAATCACCATCTTGAGCTTGTGACCGCCACGCATTCCACCGGCGAGCTCAAGCAGTTTGGCAAAGGGCGTGCCAAGTGGAATCTCGTAGTTGCCGGGCCGTTCGACGTCGCCCGAGACCGAGAAGATCTTGGTGCCGCCATTATTGGGCTTGCCGACCTCAAGGAAGTTCTGGCCGCCATTGCGAATGATCCAGGGAACGGCCGCGAAGGTCTCGGTATTGTTGATCGTCGTCGGCTTGCCGTAGAGGCCAAAGCTTGCCGGGAAAGGCGGCTTGAACCGCGGCTGACCCTTCTTGCCTTCGAGCGACTCGAGCAATGCGGTCTCTTCACCGCAGATGTACGCGCCATATCCATGGAAGGCGTGCAGCTGAAACGAGTAAGTCGATCCCATGATCGACTGACCGAGATAGCCGGCCGCCCTGGCCTCTTCAAGCGCTTCTTCGAAGCGCGCATAAGCATCCCAGATCTCGCCGTGGATGTAGTTGTAGCCGACCGAAATGCCCATTGCATAGGCCGCAATCGCCATGCCTTCGATCACGATGTGCGGGTTATAGCGAAGGATGTCGCGGTCTTTGAACGTACCCGGCTCGCCTTCATCGGAATTGCACACCAGATACTTCTGGCCCGGGAACTGGCGCGGCATGAAGCTCCACTTCAGGCCGGTGGGGAAGCCCGCACCGCCACGACCCCGCAGGCCTGATGATTTGACTTCGGCGATCACCTGCTCCGGCGTCAGACCTTCGGTGAGGATGCGACGCAAGGCCTTATAGCCATCGCGCGCCTCATAGGCCTTGATCGACCAGTCGTCGGCAGACTTCAGGCCGGCATAGATCTGCGGCGTGATGTGACGATCGTGGAAGCAGGTCTCCTGGACTCTGACATCGGTCAGCGCTTCGCGAAAATCGTCGGCTCCCACGTTCTGTTCCTCGGCTTCAGGTGTTCTTGAGTTCATCGACCAGCGCATCGAGCTTTTGCACGCTCATGAAACTGCACATCCGCTTGTTATTCACCAGCAGCACCGGCGCATCACCGCAGGCGCCCAGGCATTCGGTTTCGACCAGCGTGATACGACCATCAGGCGTGGTTTCGCCAAAACCGATTCCCAGCTTGGTCTTGAGATAGGACGCCGCCTTTTCGCCATCGCGCAATGCGCAGGGCAAGCAGGTGCAGATACCGACCTTGAAAGTACCCGGCTGGGTCGTGGCATACATGTTGTAGAACGTAGCGACTTCCCAAACCGCAATCGGGGTCATGGAGAGCACCCGGGCCACATCGTCAATGACGGCCTGCGAGACCCATCCGATTTCATCCTGAGCGATGGCCAATGCAGCCATCACAGCGGACTGTTTCTGATCACCCGGAAACTTCGCCACCTCGCGTTCGATCCTGAGGTAGGCAGCCGCGGACAGCAGCGGGGAATTGAGGGCTTGCATGGTGTCTGGTGAAGTCGGCATGGTGCTCATCGATCGATCTCCCCGAAGACGATGTCCTGGGACCCGATCAGCGTCACCACGTCGGCAATCATGTGACCGCGGACCATTTCGTCGAGCGCCTGCAGATGCGGAAAACCGGGCGCCCGGATCTTGAGCCGGTAGGGCTTGTTGGCACCGTCCGAGACGAGGTAGATGCCGAACTCGCCCTTCGGATGCTCAACCGCACTGTAGGCCTCGCCTTCGGGCACATGCATGCCTTCGGTGAACAGCTTGAAGTGGTGGATCAGCTCTTCCATGTTCGACTTCATGTCGAGCCGGGACGGCGGCGCCACCTTGTGATCATCAACAATGACCGGCCCGGGATTGTTTCGCAGCCACTCGATGCACTGGCGAACGATCCGGTTGCTCTGGCGCATCTCTTCGATTCGAACCAGGTAGCGGTCGTAGCTGTCGCCATTGCGACCAACCGGAATATCGAAGTCGAGCTTGTCGTAGACCTCGTAGGGCTGCTTTCGGCGCAGATCCCATTCAACCCCCGAGCCCCGCAGCATCGGACCGGTAAAGCCGAGGGCTTTGGCGCGCTCAGGCGACACCACGCCAATGCCGACAAGCCGTTGCTTCCAGATCCGGTTGTCGGTCAGGAGCGTCTCGTAATCGTCGACATAGCCGGGGAAACGATCGGTGAAGGCCTGGATAAAGTCGAGCAGCGAGCCCTGACGATCGACATTGAGCTCGCGCACACCACTCGCATTGCGAACCTTGCTGGCCACGTACTGCGGCATCCGGTCGGGAAGATCGCGATAGACGCCCCCCGGTCGATAGTAGGCCGCATGCATGCGTGCGCCCGAGACCGCCTCATAGCAGTCCATGAGGTCTTCACGCTCGCGAAACGCGTAGAGAAACACCGTCATGGCGCCCACATCGAGTGCGTGCGCACCCAGCCACATCAGATGGTTGAGGATGCGGGTGATCTCATCGAACATCACGCGGATGTATTGCGCCCGCACAGGCACCTGCACGCCGGTCATCTTCTCGATGGCCATCACATAGCTGTGCTCGTTGCACATCATCGAGACATAGTCGAGCCTGTCCATGTAGGGCAGGTTCTGAAGATAGGTCCGGGTCTCGGCCAGCTTTTCGGTCGCCCGATGCAGCAGCCCGATATGCGGGTCGGCGCGCTGAACCACCTCGCCGTCGAGCTCGAGTACCAGCCGCAGCACACCGTGCGCCGCAGGATGTTGAGGGCCAAAATTGAGGGTGTAGTTCTTGATCTCTGCCATGGTTCGAGACATCCGGGCTTAACGCCCGACGCCGTAGCCCTCCTCGCGAATCACACGGGGCACGATCTCTCGCGGCTCGATGGTCACAGGCTGGTAGATCACCCGCTTTTGCTCAGGGTCGTAACGCATTTCGACATAACCCGACACCGGAAAATCCTTGCGGAAAGGATGTCCGACAAAACCGTAATCGGTCAGGATGCGACGCAGGTCGGGGTGGCCTTCGAAAACAATGCCGAACAGATCGAAGGCCTCGCGCTCGAACCAGCCGGCAGCCGGCCACACACCGGTCACCGAGGCCAGGACCGGAAAATCATCGTCTTCGCACAACACGCGAAGCCGCAGTCGGTGGTTGTGATGGACCGACAGGAGGTGAAGCACCGCGGCAAAGCGCAGCCCATCCCGACTGCCATCGCCATAATCGCGAAAGTCGAGCCCACACAGATCGATCAGTGTGTCGAAACGCAAGCTCGCTTCGTCACGCAAGGCGTGGCAGACATCAAGAAAACGACCTGCTTTGACGACCAGCGTCAGTTCGCCAAGCCGCTCGGTCAGCCCGACCACCTCTTGCTCAAGCACCCGCTCGAGGTCTGCCTTCAGGGATTCGATCGTCGCCATCGGCCTGTCTTCAGCGGGCAATCGTGCTGGTCTGACGGATCTTGTTCTGCAACTGCAGGATGCCGTAGAGAAGCGCTTCAGCGGTCGGCGGACAGCCGGGGACGTAGATATCGACCGGAACGATCCGGTCGCAGCCGCGAACGACCGAGTAGGAATAATGGTAGTAGCCGCCGCCATTGGCGCACGACCCCATCGAGATCACCCAACGCGGCTCGGCCATCTGGTCGTAGACCTTGCGAAGCGCAGGCGCCATCTTGTTGCACAGCGTTCCGGCAACGATCATCACATCCGACTGACGGGGGCTCGGCCGGAACATGATGCCAAAGCGATCAAGGTCGTAGCGGGCAGCGCCCGCGTGCATCATCTCGACCGCACAGCATGCCAGACCGAAAGTCATCGGCCACATCGACCCCGTGCGAGTCCAGTTGATCAATTTGTCGAGGTTCGTGGTAACGAACCCCTCGTTAAGAATGCCTTCGACGCTCATCGCATGCTCACTTGCACCCTTGAAGGCGCCAGTTGTGAACCCCAGCCAAAGGGCAAAGGGCAAAACGCTTGATTGAACCTTGACTGAAGCGTTAGCCGGCAGAGGCGCTGGCGGACGGCTTCTACCGACAGTCGGGCGAATGGACGCCACCTACTCCCAGTCGAGGGCACCCTTCATCCACTCGTACACAAAGCCAACGACCAAGATGGCCAAAAACACCATCATCGCCATGAAACCGAAAAAACCGATCGAATTGAGCGACACCGCCCACGGAAACAGAAAGGCAATCTCGAGATCGAAAAGAATGAACAGAATGGCGACCAGATAATAGCGGACGTCGAATTTCATTCTCGCGTCTTCGAAGGCCTCGAAGCCGCACTCATAGGGGGAATTCTTTTCGGCATCCGGCCTGGACGGGCCGAGGATCTTGCCGATAGTCATCGGTGCAAAACCAATAACGGTGCCGACAAGCATGAACAGCAGAACCGGCAGGTATTGCTCTAGATTCACGAGATTTCCTGGTACAAACAGAACTTATTCGTTTGGTGCCGACGGCGAGACTCGAACTCGCACAGCTTTCGCCACTACCCCCTCAAGATAGCGTGTCTACCAATTTCACCACGTCGGCTCAGCCTGAAGATTCTACCGCGTTCTACTTGGGAATATCGGCTGCGCCCCCAGATTTTTGCGCCGCATCAGATCCGGGCACCACAGGAGAGGCCGCAGGCGCATCAGTCTTGGCGTCCTGAGCCGGCACCGTCGAGGGCGGTGCAACATTGACCGGCGCGGTGACTTTGTCCATCACGCTGCCCGATTCGCGCGCAGTGGTTCGCGTGTTGGCGATGAAGGCCAAAGCGAGTGTCGACACAAAAAACACGGTCGCCAGCGCCGCAGTCAGTCGGCTCAGAAAATTGGCCGAACCGGACGCGCCAAAAAGACTGCCTGAAGAACCGGAGCCGAAGGCGGCGCCCATATCAGCGCCTTTGCCGTGCTGGAGAAGCACCAGAATGATGACTCCGATTGCGCTCAGAACCTGAATGACAACCGCAATAGTGGAAATAATCGACATCACAACACCTCTTAACGAATCGATCTCTGAGCCGCTGCGCGGCAGATCGAAAGAAAATCCGCGGCAATCAAAGATGCCCCGCCAATCAGACCGCCATCGACATCTGGCTGGCCGAACAATGCTTGCGCGTTGGAAGGCTTGACCGAGCCGCCATAAAGAATTCGAACACCCGTGGCACCCGGCACCTTGCCTGCAGCAAGGCGCGAACGAATGTAGGCATGGACCTGCTGCGCCTGCTCAGGCGAAGCCGTCAGGCCGGTGCCGATGGCCCACACTGGCTCATAGGCAATCACAAACCGCTGATCCGCCGAGGCCAGTACCCCACAGAGCGCATCGATCTGAGCAGCCAGGACCGACTCGGTCATCAATGCCTCACGCTCAGCCAACGATTCTCCCACACAGACCACCGGCAACAGTCCGTCTCTGATGGCCAATTCAACTTTCATCGCGAGCTGCGCATTAGTCTCGGCAAACAAGGCGCGGCGCTCGGAATGACCGATCAGAACCCAGGTGCAGGCCAGGTCACGGAGCATCGCCGCCGAGACTTCACCGGTGTAGGCACCATTGCCGAAGTGCGCGACATTCTGAGCGCCCCAACTGAATCGACTGCCAGCCAGCCTTGCAGCAGCCAGGCCAATGTAGGGATAGGGCGGAAACACGCCGAGCTCAACGCCAGCCAGCGCTTCCGGAGAGTCGCGCTCGCCTTGCAACAGATCGGCCAGCAACTGCTCGGCAGTCGCAACATCACCATTCATCTTCCAGTTGCCAAGCACCAAAGGCTTTCGCCGGGCTTTATCGGGATTCGCCGGTGCCGTCATCGAGTTGCCGTCATTGAGGAAGAAGACCGTGCAGGTTAACCCGCGAGTGTATCGTCTGCGCGAAGTGATGGTCAATTCGGCGAGGCGCGCTCGGTCGAATTGACGGCTTTGCGTGCAACCCAGAGCCGCCACAACCACAGCACATAGCCTGAGGCGGCGTAGACGAGAAACAGCGAAAAAAGCACGATCGGGGGATCGTAGGAGACCAGCACAAAAAACAGCACGATCAGCGGAACCGCCACATAGGGCACGCTTCGCTTGAGGTTGACGTCCTTGAAACTGTAGAAAGGCGCGTTCGAGAACATCGTGAGGCCGGCATAAAGCGTGAGCGTCCAGGCAAACCAGCGAAGGTCGGCCCCGGTTGCATCGATCCAGCGTGTTTCACGCAGATCGGTCGCGATCCAGACAAAGCCAGCCACCAGCGCGGCAGCCGCAGGACTCGGCATACCCTGAAAGAACCGCTTGTCGACGACGGTGATGTTCGTGTTGAACCTTGCGAGCCGCAGCGCTGCGCCGGCGACATAGACAAAGGCCGCCAGCCAGCCGAGTTTGCCCATGCCTCGAAGCGACCACTCATAGACCACCAGCGCGGGCGCCGCGCCGAACGACACCATGTCGGCCATCGAGTCGTATTGCTCGCCAAAGGCACTCTGGGTATTTGTGAGACGAGCAACGCGGCCATCGAGGCCATCGAGCACCATTGCCACGAACAGCGCAACGGCGGCCACCTCGAAGCGGCCGTTCATCGCCTGCACAATCGCAAAAAAACCGGCGAAGAGATTGCCGGTTGTAAAAGCGTTGGGCAGCAGATAGACGCCCCTGGAGCGCGGCCGCAGCGAGGGCGCCTCGGTCTCGTGAACCGACGGAGTGGCCACCGACGAAGCTCGAGCCGGCCGCAGAGGGCGAAAGCCTTTGAATCTGCGACGGCGAGGTTCAGTCATGATCGATAAAGGGTAACACTTCGACCCTTATGCACAGACAGGCCTGGCCAAAGAGCGCACAGCGAGGACAAGCGCCTGCACGCAGCCCGATTGGCATCAATCAGGCTGCGCAAATCCCAGGCAGTTTGCCTTCGAAGATTCAATTCTTCGAACGGTCGACCAGCTTGTTCGCCTTGATCCAGGGCATCATCGCGCGCAACTGCTCTCCGACCTGCTCAATCGGATGCTCCGATGTCAGACGGCGACGCGACAGCAGGGTCGGCGCACCAGCCCGATTCTCGAGGATGAAGCGCTTGGCATATTCGCCAGTCTGGATGTCATTGAGCACTTCTTTCATCGCCGCCTTGGTTTGTGCGGTGATCATTCTCGGGCCGACTTCGTATTCGCCGAACTCGGCATTGTTCGAAATCGAGTAATTCATATTGGCGATGCCGCCCTCGTAAATGAGGTCGACAATCAGCTTGAGCTCATGAAGGCACTCAAAATAAGCCATCTCCGGGGCGTACCCAGCTTCGACAAGCGTCTCGAAACCTGCCTTGATCAGCTCGACCGTTCCACCGCAAAGCACGGTCTGCTCACCGAACAGGTCGGTCTCGGTTTCTTCCCGGAAGTTGGTTTCGATGATGCCCGCACGACCACCGCCGATTGCACAGGCATAGGACAGTGCGTTGTCGCGCGCTGCGCCACTGCGATCCTGATGAATCGCCACCAGCATCGGAACACCCCCGCCCTGAGCGTAGGTCGATCGCACGGTATGACCGGGCGCCTTGGGCGCGACCATCACCACATCGAGGTCATCGCGAGGCACAACCTGACCGTAATGCACATTGAAGCCGTGCGCGAAGGCCAGTGTGGCGCCCTTCTTGATGTTCGGCTCGATGTCGCTCTTGTAGGTGGCAGCGATGTGCTCATCAGGCATCAGCATCATGACGAAATCGGCGCCTTTGACGGCTGCAGCGATTTCTTCGGCCTTGAGACCGGCCTTCTTGACCTTGTCCCAGGAGGGGCCGCCCTTGCGAACGCCCACGACCACCTTGATGCCGGAATCGTTCAGGTTCTGGGCATGGGCATGGCCCTGCGAACCGTAGCCGATGATGGCGACCTTCTTGCCCTTGATCAGCTTGATGTCGCAGTCTTTGTCGTAAAACACCTTCATTGGATTTCCTTTCAGGCTTTGAGAACGCGTTCACCGCGAGCGATCCCGGAGGCGCCGGTACGAACCGTCTCCATGATCATGCTCGCATCGAGCGCATCGATGAATGCATCGAGTTTGCTGCCGTCTCCGGTCAGTTCGATCGTGTAACTCTTGTCGGTGACGTCGATAATGCGGCCGCGGAAAATATCGGCCATTCGCTTCACCTCTTCACGCTCCTTGCCGACCGCGCGAACCTTGATCAGCATCAGCTCTCTTTCGATATGAGGCGACTCGATCAGATCGAAGACCTTGACCACATCGATAAGGCGGTTGAGATGCTTTGTGATCTGCTCAATCACATCGTCGGATCCACTGGTGACGATGGTCATGCGCGACATCGAGCGGTCCTCGGTCGGCGCGACCGTCAGCGTCTCGATGTTGTAGCCGCGAGCCGAGAAAAGTCCGACAACCCGTGACAAGGCACCGGGTTCGTTTTCCAGCAGGACTGCAATGATGTGTCTCATGGCGCGCCCCTTACAGGTCTTCTGAGCCGAGAATCATCTCGGTCAGACCCTTGCCGCCCTGAACCATCGGCCAGACATTTTCGGTCTGATCAGTGATCACATCGAGAAACACCAAACGATCCTTGTACTTGCCGAATGCGTCGCGAAGTGCGGGTTCGACATCACCGGGCTTGTCGACTCGAATACCGATATGGCCATACGCCTCGGCGAGCCGGACAAAGTCGGGCAGCGCCTCCATGTAGGACTCGGAATAGCGGCTGCCATATTCGATCTCCTGCCACTGCCGCACCATGCCGAGGTAGCGATTGTTGAGGCTGACCACCTTCACCGGCATGTGATATTGCTTGCAGGTCGACATCTCCTGGATGCACATCTGGATCGAGCCTTCACCGGTCACGCAAGCCACTTGAGCACCGGGATTGGCGAGCGCCACGCCCATTGCATAGGGCAAGCCCACACCCATGGTTCCGAGACCACCCGAATTGATCCAGCGACGCGGTTTGTCAAACCGGTAGAACTGGGCCGCCCACATCTGATGCTGACCGACGTCGGAGGTCACGAAGGCATCACCACCGGTCACTTCCCAGAGTTTTTCGATGACGAACTGAGGCTTGATGACATCGGTCGCGTTACGGTCGTACTTCAGGCAATCCTTCTTGCGCCACTCTGCGATCTGAGTCCACCAGGCGGTCACGCCTTTATGGACTCGGGCACCCGCATCGACCGCGGCAGCCAGCTGGGTGAGCATCTCTGTCAGGCACTCTCGAACATCGCCGACGATCGGCACATCGACCTTCACCCGCTTCGAGATCGACGAGGGATCGATGTCGATGTGAATGATCTTGCGGGGGTTCTGCGCGAAATGCTTCGGGTTGCCGATCACGCGATCATCGAAACGCGCGCCGACCGCCAGCAGCACGTCGCAGTGCTGCATGGCCATATTGGCTTCGTACGTTCCGTGCATGCCGGGCATGCCCACGAAGCGATCGCTGCTGGCGCGGTAGCCACCAAGACCCATCAGCGTATTGGTGCAGGGAAATCCAAGCTCATCGACGAGCTTGTTCAGCTCGGGGGCAGCGTTGGCCAGAATGACGCCGCCACCGGTATAGATCATCGGGCGCTCAGCGCCGAGCAGCAACTGCAGCGCCTTGCGAATCTGACCCTGATGGCCTTTGACCACCGGGTTGTAAGACCGCATCGGGACAGCCTTGGGATACTCGAATCGGCACTTGTCGCGAGTGACATCCTTGGGGATATCGACCAGCACCGGACCGGGGCGACCGGTCGAGGCGATGACGAAGGCCTTGCGGATGGTTGTCGCCAGATCCTTGACATCCTTGACCAGGAAGTTGTGCTTGACGCAAGGACGCGTGATACCGACGGTATCGCACTCTTGGAAAGCGTCTTCGCCAATGGCATGGGTGGGTACCTGACCTGTCAGGACCACCATCGGAATCGAATCCATGTAAGCGGTCGCGATACCGGTCACTGCGTTCGTGACACCGGGCCCGCTGGTCACCAGGCAAACGCCAACCTTTTCGGTCGAGCGCGCGTAGGCATCGGCGGCGTGTACGGCAGCCTGCTCGTGGCGGACGAGAATGTGCTGGACGGTGTCCTGCTGAAAAATGGCATCGTAGATGTACAGGACGGCCCCACCGGGGTAGCCGAACAGGTGTTTGACACCTTCTTCCTGCAAACAGCGCACGACGATTTCTGCGCCAGTAAGTTCCATGACCTGTATTCCTTTCAAGATCCAGGGAGCCCGCCCGCCGGCGCCAGCGCGATCTGCTGATCGCATCGACGCAGGCCTCGAAACGGGACCTGTGAGGTTGAACGGACGCCTAAGCTCCCTCTTGTGAAGGGGCAAGCGGCATGCGCTGAAAATTTCGAGCCGGAGGATGGACCGGCAAGGACACGATCGAGATCTAAAGCGTTAAGGGACTGCAACGCTAATGTCGCGGGGGTATCAAAAAATTGTAATTCGAAATGACTTGCCGGTCAAGGCAAGGCGGGCCTGCAGCGAAGCGAAAATCGCTCGGACATGGCTTCTGCTAGGATCGGACGCCACACCGGCGAAGCACATTCAAAAGGTCAAGCGCGAGGATGGCCTCACGGCAGGAACTTTCAGAATTTCTGAAGTCGATCGAGCGCCGCGCCTTCAAGCAAGCCGTCTACGCCGTCCGCGATAATGAGACCGCACTGGATGTCGTCCAGGATGCCATGTTCAAGCTCGCGGAGAAGTACGCCGATAAGCCACTGGCCGAACTGCCCTTGCTGTTCCAGCGCATTCTGCAGAACACGATTCACGACCACTTCCGGCGCCAGAAAGTGCGCAACCTCTGGACGACGCTGCTGTCTTCGTTACGCCCGTCAGATGAATCAGGCGATGCCGACAGGGATGTCCTCGAGTCAATGGAAGTTGAAGGCGACACGCGACAGGGCGAAAGCGCGGCGCAACTCGTTGAGCGGGAACAGATTCTTCGGATGATCGATGACGAAGTCCAGAAACTCCCCCCGCGTCAACGGGAAGCCTTCGTCATGCGTTACTGGCAGGATCTGGATGTCGCGGAAACCGCGATCGCAATGGGGTGTTCCGAGGGCAGCGTCAAGACTCACTGCTCCCGCGCAACCCACACCCTGGCGACGGCGCTGAGAGCCAAGGGAATCACGCTATGAATAACGAACAACTGACCGCGCATCAAATCAGGCTGGCTCTCGATGAGTCGGTCGACCATCTGCCCTTTCGCATTACACAGCGACTGGAGCAGTCGCGGATGGCAGCGCTGGCACGCGCCATGCCTGTCCAAACCGAACTGGCGGTGAACCGGGCTTCTTCAATGACGGTTGCGCTTCATGGCGATCACCGGCCGTCAGTGTATTTTCGACTTCTGTCGACGCTGGCGCCGATCTTGCTGGTTGTCGCAGGCCTCTATGGCATCGACGCCTGGAACGACGCCGAGGAAGCTGCCGAGACCGCAGACATCGATGCGGAACTGCTGCTTGCCGACGACGATGTGCCAGTCTCGGCTTATGCCGACAAGGGCTTTGGCGTGTTTCTGAAGAACTCCAGACAGTGAATGGGCGTGCTGTGATAACGCGATTGATGGAATTGTCAGTGGTGGCGTTTTTGAGCGCCACGCTTGCATTGAGCGCGAATGCCCAGACAGCATCCACACCGGAAGCCCCCTCCTTGCCCGCTGAGTCGGCAAGCAGTACACCGTCAGCCGAAGACGCTGCTAGCCCATCGAACGCGCCTGCGACCTCAGCCGAAGCGCCCCCGGCTTCGCCGCCCAGATCCGAACCACTCAAGCTTGACCCGCCCCGTGCATCGGCCATACCACTGGCGCAGCCGCTCTGGGCTGATCTGACCAGCGCACAGCGGCAAGTACTCGATCCGTTCGCCTCGCAATGGAACGGACTTCCCGCGACCGAGAAGCGAGCATGGGCGGATATCGCGCGCCGCTTTCCCAAAATGAGCACCGACGAGCAGGCCCGGGTGCAAAGACGAATCACCGAGTGGGCGGAACTCAGCCCGGCGCAGCGGCAGGTTGCTCGTGCGAACTACCGCCTCGCCCAACAAGCCGGGAGAGAAAACATTGCAGCGCAGTGGGAAACCTATCAAGGCCTGACCAGCGACCAGAAGTCGGTGCTCGGCAATGCCGGCAGCACCAGCAATACTGCGGCACGCTTTGCCGGCTCTTCTACCGGACTGGCCAAGGAAGCCGCACAGCCGCTGCCTCGGCGTCCGGTATTGATTGGCACTGACAACTCACCCGCCTCGGCGTCGGGCGTCGTGCCGACCGTCGGGAAAAGCCCCCGCCCCTGAATCGTGGAACCGAGTCGTCCGGATTCGGTCTCACCGGTTGGCGAAATGGCGCCTGCCGGTCTTTGGCGGCGCTTCATGGGCGCCGTTTATGAAGCCGTCATCCTGTTTGGCGTCGTGATCTTTTTCGGTTACGGCTATTCGGCGCTTTTGCAATACCGCGGTGACGCTGGCCCGGGCCGATGGTTTTTCCAGGGCTTTCTGTTTCTTGTGATCTCGGTCTATTTCATCGGGTTCTGGAGCGAAGGCCGTCGCAGCCTGCCGATGAAAACCGTCGCGCTCAGACTGGTCGATTCTCAGGGTAGACCGCTGACCATCAGGAAAGCCGCCATTCGATGCGGATTCATCTGGATTCTTGTCCTCGCCCCGGCAGCGCTGGCCTATGCGATCAGTCCGATCTGGCTCCTCCTCTGGGCTTTACCCTTCACTTGGACGGTGTTCATATAAAGCATTCCTTTCAAATATGAAAATGGTCTAACTTTCACATCATAGTGAATTGACTTTTTAATGTCTTTTGGAAAAATATTAGGT